>CAYRXI010000033.1:0-4890 GCA_964428255.1 uncultured Candidatus Sumerlaeota bacterium | reverse complement strand
TTTACGAATCAGCAATTCTAAACTGTTTTACAGAACCATAGGAATTATCAGCACTATAATGAGTGTTGATCAGAGTACAGCTAGGCGGGCGGTCATTTCAGCCATTTACCAAACAGACAATCCTGCTCCCGCACTGCGCCGATTACCCATTTCAGCCTATGTAGAAGCTGCCTCACACAGAGAGAAAGTTGTGCCGCTGGCAATGCTCATAGCGACGGGTAAATTTAACGTGGAGCGGGCAAAGGATCTATTGCAGCGTGAACTTATTGTCAGGTCAATAATAGAAAAATACAGTTAGTAGTAGGAAAACGTTGAAACACCAGAAGTCATAAATTTACAATGCTGATTGGTTTTATAATGAATAACATTAAATCTGACTTCTAACGGAGGAGGAAGAAAATGAAGAAAATTGGTGCAGGCTTGTTTGTAATGTTGTTTTTTAGTATTTGTTTTATTGCTTTTACCGTGGTGGAAGTTGGAAAAGGAGTTGAACTGGCGGTGAAGCCAAAGGTGAAACTGGGAATTGATGTCCTGCTGGAAAAAAAGCTGGAGTTAGTCAAAGGGAAAAGAGTTGGACTGATAACCAATCATACCGGAGTGGACAGCAGCTGGTGGCACTGTTCGGACCGGAACACGGCATCAGAGGTAGTGAGAGAGGTGGAGTTGAGCATACTACTGATACCAAGACCGGACTTCCGATTTACAGCCTGTATGGCAAGGTGAATAAACCCACCCCCGAGATGTTGAAAAATCTGGATGTGCTGGTGTTTGACATTCAGGATATTGGCTCTCGCTCGTATACTTATATCACCACGATGTATCATTGTATGGAAGCTGCTGCAGAACACAAAAAGAAGTTTATTGTGCTTGACCGTCCCAATCCAGTGAACGGATTGATTGTCAGCGGGAATGTGCTTGATCCGGCATTTAAGTCTGGAATTGGTGTGGCACCGATTGCTTATATGCATGGAATGACCATCGGCGAGCTGGCGATGTTCTTTAATAAAGAGTGCGGAATTGGATGTGAGCTGGAAGTCGTAAAAATGGAAGGCTGGAAACGGGATATGACCTGGCGTGACACCGGTCTGGTGTGGGTGCCAACTTCACCACAAATACCTGAACCCGACTCGCCCTGGTTTTATCCTATCACTGGCATCATCGGTGAAACGCCACTGGTTAGTATCGGAGTGGGCTATCCCTTGCCATTTAAAGTAATTGGTGCTCCCTGGATGGATGCCGAGGCCACAGCTAAAGCACTGAATGACAAAAATCTGCCCGGCGTATATTTCCAGCCATTTTATTTTAAACCCAATTATTACCACTATAAAGATGAGCTGTGTAAGGGAGTGCGTATAATTATTACTGACGAAAAGACAATCCAGCCAGTTGAAGTTGGTTACCATATTACTGAAACATTACTGAAGATGTATCCCGGGGATTTCAATTTCAAACTGGAAAAGACTAAGAACCGCCTGCGAATGATGGATTTAGCCAATGGGACAGATAAAATCCGGCAGATGTTTGAACAGGGAATGTCAGCTGAGCAAATCATTGCCAGCTATCAAGCTGAGGTAGCCGAATTTAAACAAAAACGTGCTAAATACCTTCTTTATGAATGATGATCTGAAAAAATGATTTAGAGACCAGCCTGGGAAAATTCTTCAGAGCGTTATTAAAGATTTTAACTAACTTCTCGTTTAATTTTCCTTTCTCATTTATTAATAAATCAAGTTCAGGAAAAAAAGCTGATATTGGCAGTTAGCACAAAAGAATTATTGCCCCCCCCTCGTAGCGTACACAATAGTGCCTGTATTTCCTCCCAAATTACTCTTCGTTTAATAACGCCTGTGAGTTGGATTTACCTTTTAATTTTTCCCTGTAGATAAAGATTAAATTACGGGTATAAACCGTGAAGCCGAAAGCCATAGCCAGAGTGAAGACAATATCCTTTTTCTGAATGGCGTATATAAGCACAATAATTGAGCCAAATAAGCTCAGGTACCAGAAAGAAAGAGGGATAACGCTTTTCTTCTTCTTCTCGCTGATCAACCATTGAATGAGAAAACGCGAAAAAAACAAGGTTTGTCCAAACAGTCCAAATACTGCCCAGGCACCAAACTCCCATCTATCACTGATATTTAGAAGAATTTTATCCAGCTCCTGTTTTATGCCGAGATAATAAAAAATATGTCCCTCCTCATTCGGGTGAATCCAATCGTACATATAGGACTTAAATTTTTCTGGCTGTTCTTTTTTTAATTTCTGCCAGCGACTTAGATTATCAATAACTCTCACTTTAAGGCTGGTTGCGGTTTCTATTGCTGCCGCTGCAAATTTCTCATAGTCAGTGAAAGTTACTTTACCATCATACGGATTGGGTAAGAATTCATTTTGAGTCATCACTATTACTGCACTGTTATTGTTAAGCAAATGGGTAATGATAGTTTTTAAATTCTGTTTATACTCCTCCAGCGGGACATTGAACCAGGAGCTACAATCGTTGATTCCCAGCATCACGAACGTCAGGTCAGGTTTAAATTCAAGAACGTCCAGTTGTAGGCGTGCCAGGGCTTTTCTCGTAGTATCGCCAGATTTACCGGCGTTTTTAATATTTGTCCGTGGATTGTGAGAGATAAAATAGGCGTTCAAATAGTCAACGTAGTTTGATTTACCACGGGTGCAGAAATTTTTCTCCGTAATACTATCGCCCAGAAAAACTATTCGTACTTCCTGTTCCGGATTCTTCAATTTGGCGACGAAATTTTTCCAGTTAATCTGGGCGGTGCGGGACTCCGTGAATTGGCTGCCTGGCGTGGTTACGGTATTAGCGAGTGCAGCCGAGAAAAGTGACAAAAATACCAACAGAATTATATACATTTTTCACTCCATTTAAGCAAAATGGTAAGCAAAATAATATAGTAAAAAATTTTTATCCTATACTTCCCTTTTAACTCTGTATTGAAGGCGGTTTTTCTTTAACCAGCGCACTGCAAACAAATCTGCGGTTGCCTTAAATACACGATTAAACATCCCATATTTTGCTCTGCCGAACTGGCGCGGTCTATGGTTAACTGGATGCTGTTCAACTTTGTATCCAGCTATTCTAAACAGGGTCGCCATAAAGCGGTGCATTCCGTTAAACTTTACAATGCTGGCAAAGCACTCCCGGCGAAATACCCTGACACTACAGGCAGAATCTCTGATGTCATCACCGGTGATTTTATTCCGGATGAAGTTTGCGATGCGAGACTGCAACCGGCGAAAACCACTATCATGCCGTCTGGCACGATAACCGGTTACCATATCCAGATTTTTTTGTTGTAATAGCTTCACCATCGCTGGAATATCAGCCGGGTCATTCTGCAAATCGCCATCCAGCGTGGCAACCAGCTCGCCACGTGCAGCATTTATACCGGCGGCAAAACCAGCTGACTGTCCATAATTGCGGTCTAATTGCAGACAGCGTAATTGTGGAACAGTAAGCTGTAATTGCTGGAGAACTGCAAATGAATCATCAGTGGAACCATCATCTACATAGATAATTTCGTATTCCCAGCCTGTGGGGATTAATGCCTGGATTATTTCATCTACTAATGGTTTTATATTGTCCCGCTCATTTTTTATCGGAACCACAACCGAGAGGAAAACCTTATTTGCTGGCTCTGCCATTTATTTGGATTAAGAGGAAAGTATAGCAATATCAAAAAATAGTTATTCCATTCAAGCAAACTTTTAAACGCAAAGTATTAACTAACTTAAGGCTATGACGTTGAAATACAAAGGCGTTTCGTTATATCAAGAGTACAAAAAATTTGCGACCTGTGTTTGTTTGTCTGTTGTTCATCCGCATTTATTAATACCCAAATTCCAGCAGTAATTTTGTGATAGGCATCTCTAATTTTAAATCAAAATCTCGGGCTAGTTACGTGAGTTTGAGTCAGGTGAAATCTTTTAATGTTCAAACGATTGGGGCAAAGCCGTGGCGCATAGTATTTTCGGTAATGGTGCGTGGAATTAAAAATTGGGATAGATAATCAGGACCACCTGCCTTGGAACCAATTCCGGAGAGATTGAAGCCGCCAAAGGGTTGTCTGCCGACGATAGCACCAGTTATTTTGCGATTAATGTAGAGATTTCCTACCTTAAATTGGCGTTTTGCCAACTCAATGTGCTCGGGCGTGCGGGAAAAAACACCACCAGTGAGGGCAAACCTGCTGTTGTTGGCTACCTGTATTGCTTCTGCAAAATTATTCACCTTTATTACTACCAATACAGGGGCAAAGATTTCTTCCTGTGCCAGCCGACTGTCCGGGGAAACATCAGTAAATATAACTGGTCCCACATAATAGCCGTTGCGAAGTGCTGGAGGAACCTCCATCTCCAGTGCCACTTTATGTTCCTTTTTGCCCAGCTCAATGTATTCTCGCGTGCGCTTCAGGGCTGGGCGGTCAATAACAGGACCCAAGAATGTTTCAGGCTCTTCGGGTTTCCCAATGATGATGCTGCGGGTGGCTTCCACGAGGCGTTTCATAAATGCCTCGTAGATTTCAGCAAGCACAATAACGCGTGAACAAGCTGAACACTTCTGTCCTTGATAACCAAACGCCGAGATGACAACGCCTTTCACTGCCTCGTCAAGGTCGGCTGTGGTATCAACAATGATTGCATTTTTTCCACCCATTTCAGTGATAACTTTTTTCACAAAGTTCTGCCCTTCATAGACTTCAGCAGCCAGCTTGTTTATTCTTAATCCCACTTCCAGAGAGCCGGTAAAGGCGATTAATGCTACGCGAGGATGCTGTACCAGAAAATCACCGATGACACTACCTCTGCCGGGAGTATAATTCACCACTCCGGGTGGGAAACCAGCAGCCGCATAAATCTCCATCA
>CAYRXI010000032.1:15567-27739 GCA_964428255.1 uncultured Candidatus Sumerlaeota bacterium | reverse complement strand
CAAATGCACTTCGGGAGATGCACCGTTCGGGTTTTCTGGAAACTTTCATTCATGAGTTTAAGCGAGTTCGTTGCTTGGTGCGATTAGATTATTATCACAAATATACGGTAGATGAGCATTTACTGCGAGCCATTGAAGTTTCTACTGAATTACGTCAGTATTCTCATAGTCTGAGTGAAAAGCATCCGGCTAAATTAGTAGCGCTGGCACAGAAGATTGACAATAATGATTGGGCACTGCTCAATTTTGCCCTGATATTGCATGATATAGGTAAAGGCACGGGACGAGGCCATGTGTTATTAGGCGCACAGATGGCCCGTCGTATTCTTAATCGGCTAAATTTATTACCGGCACAACAGGAGATAATTCATTTTCTGGTTTCGCATCATCAATTGCTGTCACACATCGCCTTGCGGCGAAATCTTGACGAAACACAGGTTATTGAATCAGCAGCCAAGGAAATTGGAGACCAGCATTTGTTAGACCTGCTATATCTTCTCACGTATTGTGACATAAAAGCTGTGGCACCAGATGCCTGGAATGAGTGGAAGGCACAGTTATTATTTGAATTATATCAGAAGATAACACACTATTTAGCAGCCGGGCAGCTGCCCCCCCCTCAACCCGTTACTCCACCTCAAGAACTTGTGGATACTTTAATTAATAAACTTCGTCAGCTAACGGGGAGTGCGCCACATAACAAACAAAGATTGATAAATTTCGTAAATAATCTGCCATCAAGATATCTGACAACAATAGACCCCGAGCATATGGCAGAGCACTTTCTGCTGATGATTCGTCTAAGCGATACTAATCAAGTGGAAATCGCTGTTCACCCCACAACCGGTAATAAGCTGACGGAGATTTGCTTTGTGACCACCGATAGACCGGGGTTATTTCGTGACCTCTGTCTAATTCTCTCGTCCAGTGGCATTAACATCTATGGTGCACAGATTTTTACTACTGCGGATGGCTTCTGTTTTGACGTATTTCAGGTCACTGATTACTATGGCAGGGCACTGCCGGATGGATTTCGTTATGATTTGCTGAAAAAAGATTTTGCTGATTTAACCAGCCAGCGAAAACCGGTTGAATTTTTTCTTAAACGGCAGAGACGAGCACGAGCGGTAAGTCCGGAGCGCTTCAAATATATACCAACGAAGGTAACTCTGAATAATGAGCTGTCTCCAACGTACTCTGTGCTGGAAGTGAAAACAGTAGACCGGCCGTGGGTGTTATATACCATTACTTCAATTCTGCGGGAAGAAGAAATAAATATCAACCTGGCGTTCATCACGACTGAGGCTTATCGGGTAGTTGATGTGTTTTATATTACGGATTTAGATAACAATAAGATTGATGACGAACAGGACATTAATCGGATAGTCCAGCGCCTCACCGAGGCTTTACAACACCCGGATTTGCAGACATTTTTATTGTCCTCAAAATCGGGTGAAATCAAATAAGACTCTACCAAACTAAAACTGCAATGGTGGACAATAAGACAAAACACAAAATTTTTATATTCGGGCTGGCTTCATTTCTGAATGACCTGGGCTCGGATATGATTTTCCCAGTATGGCCTCTCTTTGTCACGGTTTACCTCGGTGCTAATATGGCAGTGCTGGGGTTTATTGACGGATTAGGCGATGCTATTGTCTCGGTCTCGCAAGCAGTTTCCGGCTATTACTCTGACCGCTGGCAGAAACGTAAAATTTTCATCTGGACGGGATATCTAATGGGAGCCATTGCCCGCGTAGGCTATGCTTTAGCGACAGCCTGGCAACAATTAATTCCTTTTAAACTGCTTGACCGCGGAGGAAAGATTCGCGGTGCACCGCGAGATGCCTATGTGTCTGACCTCTCCACTGACCAGAATCGTGCCACAAATTTCGGCTTCCTGCGGATGATGGATAATCTGGGCGCGTTCTCCGGTATTATCCTGTGTATAATATTGCTAAAGCCTCTTGGGTTCAGGAATTTATTCTTGCTGGCAGCTATTCCCTCCCTAATCAGTGCGGTTTTAATTTTATTAGCCATCCATGAAAAAAAATTACCAACTATTAAGCTGTATAAGGGAATCAGTCTCAAACTACTCTCACGTGATTTCCGGATATTTCTCCTGCTCTCTGTATTGTTTTCTCTGGGCTTCTTCAGCTATTCCTTTTTGCTGGTATTTGCAAAAAATCTGGGGTTCCAACTTTCTTTCATTCCGGTCTTCTATCTTATTTTTACTACAGTGGCGGCAATTTTCTCGCTACCCTTTGGCAAGCTGGCAGATGTAATCGGGAGAAAACCGGTAATTCTAATTGCATTTGCCTGCTGGATAGGAGTGTGTCTTTCAGCGATATTTGCCCGCTCAAGCATAATGGCGTTTATAATGTTTTTACTATACGGGTTGCATCGTGGCGCAATGGAGCCAGTGCAAAAAAGCTTTGTAGCGGAGCTCTCACCCCCACAGTTTAAAGCCAGTGGATTGGGAGGCTATCAGATGGTTACTGGACTGTGTGCCTTCCCGGCGTCTTTTCTTGCCGGACTACTCTGGGATGCCATTTCCCCGGCCGCTCCCTTTTTCTTCTCACTTATACTCACTTTGATATCCGCTCTTTTACTTTTCTCCATTAAAAAGCGGTAAGGTAATGTTTAGTTTATTTTTAACGGAAAAATTGTGTCTCTTATTAGCGTGTGCTAAATAGCAGGTTATAGCTACATTAAAGTTATTCAGGCGTTGAAAAATATTAGTCTCCAACAATTACACTTTACTCAGAGATGATTAAGTATATAAATGAGTGGGGAAAAATCAAAAATTGTGAGTAGATGTGGGAATTTTTTCCCTGCTGATTTATCTAATTTCATTCACCCATTCAAGAACACTGGGCGTAATGATTGTTTCTGCAGAAATAAACAGCGGTTTTTTGTTAAGTACTGCTTCTTTAATATCGCCAACAGTAAGAGCCTTTAACGGTTGAAGCTCAGGTGGACGCAAATGTTGCTCTTCAATTTTCTTCACCTTATCCAGACGCCGCTGGTATTTGCCGCCAAGAAATGGTGTGGTTAACCAGACCTTGACAATCTCCAGGGCGACTTCTGTTCCGATAAGTTTTCCACCGAGGCAAAGGACATTGGTATCTGAATGTTCACGAGCCAGACGAGCGCAGACCGAGTCGTTACACACCGCGGCGTATACACCAAATATTATATTTGCCAGAGCGGCAGAGGGATAACCCGCTCCATCCACAAAAATTCCGCGTTCACATTCCTGGCGGGATACGGCTAAGGCAGCCGGATAAATGAAGTCCGGATAGTCAACGCTCTGTGAACTATTCGTGCCAAAATCAATCACCTCATAATGTTCTTTAAGTAGATATTCTTTAATAAATTGTTTTAGTTCATACCCTGCATGGTCACTTGCTATTGCTATCTTCATTGTTTTCCTCCTCTTCCTCAATGAATAGTTCATCGGTGTCTTCTTCTGCCTGACTCAACGTTTCTTTGATTATTGCCCGAGCCTCATCGGCCACATCTTCCAATACCAGAATCCTGACCTTTGCCAGACCATCGACCGTAAATGGCAATAGAGTAGAGGGTACTTCTCCGACAAGGGCACAGAGGATTCCGTTTTCTTCCAGTACTTCTCGCAGTAGCTCAGCTTCCAGCGCATTTTCGGCTATGTGGACAACCACGGTGTTTTGCTCAAATAGCTGTCTGGTATCTTCAATTGTTTCTTCGCTTACGAGATTGACACCGCAATGCTGACACCACCTCGTATCGTCAGAAAAATTTCTCCCGCATTTTGGACAAAACAAAACTTCTTCGTTGTTCATATTTCACCTCGCTTCGCTGACAATTAACAAAATCTGTCCTTTACCAATCGCCAGCTTATTGTATTTTTTGAATAAACATTCCTGCCGGAGAGGTAATATGACCGCCACAGCGATAGATATTCCCATTACTGATGGTTCCATTACTGGGGTCATAAACCGTGGCAAAAAAATCATCAGGTTTTGTGCCGGCATTAAAAAATCGCTTGCGCAGGTCAAATTCGGGTTCGCCAGCACGAAAGCCAAAAGTTTGATTGGGACCGCGGCTTGCCAGCCACCACCAACAGCCTTTTGCAGGCTCTTCACCCGCATTAAACGGATTTACACTATACGGACCACTCCCGGCTTCAATTATTTTTCCGTTAACATTCATCAGTTCGTAAGTAAGACTTGATTTCTGCGGGGGCTGTCCTGGTGGCTTGAATGGGTCAAGTATCCGACTGTGGGTGATATATGCTACGGGTGATGTCAATAAATCCAGACCAAATCGTGGTGCCAGATTATACCCGATCGGATAATCGTTATTGTCTACATAATAAGTTTCAATGGCACTAGCTATGGCACGCATATCAGCTCTGGTGCGCGCAGTTTTGCTGCGTGTTTGTGCTTCTAGGTAATTGGGGACTGCTATTAACGCCAGAATGGCGATTATAGCCACTACGATTAGCAATTCAATCAATGTAAAACCCTTATTTATTTTTGGCTCCTGGCAAAGCATTTATAAATACTGCTGTCTTTTAGTTTTTTAGCGTCATTTAATTCATCAACATAAACAATTTCTGGGTTATGCGATTTGTAGATTTCTGATACTTTCTTTAATAATTCCTGTCTGACGACTATCAGCGAGTTTAGACGTGTGTTAATTAGCCTATCAACAATGGGTCTGAAGCCCTCTCCGTCCAGTTCCAGAATTCCGAACTCATCTACGACAATTAGCTCTGCCTTCTGCAAGAAAGCCTGTTCCAGTGCCCGTATTGCAAATTGTAAGCCGTCCTTGAGAATAACCCAGTTTCCAATCTTAACATCACCATTCTTCAGAAGACTGCTTATATAAGATAACGAGTTATCTTTTGGTTTTATTGCAAATTTGTGTCTTCTGCCCGTAAGCAAGTCTTCGCATTGATAACCAATTTTGCTCCCTGCTCTGAACAATCCATAATTAATAATACCGCCAATTTTTAATGAGAAGTCGGCTCGTAATAACTCTATCAGTGCCTTTACATAACGACTCTTGCCACTATTCACCGGACCTGTCAGCAACCACAACACTGATTTCGGCAAATCCTGATTAGTGATGAATCATAAAAACAATCCAGAGACAAACCATTATCATAGCCGAGGTGTAAGCCCAGAGATAATGTTCGCGAGATAGCAGACGTTTTGAGAACTGCACCAGAACGTTAGCAACTAAGAAACCAAGCGGGACAGTAACCATAGCCAGGCTTATAGCAACAGGTGCACCCCACAGGGCAAGCGGGAATTTTGTGCCGGGCAACACGCAGGCAGGAATTCCGGTGAAGTAACCCACGGCAGGGAATAAATTAGCAGCCAGGAGGGCCGCAAAACCACCAAGAATTGACTGACCCCAGTGTTTCTGACGAAGTGAGGGATTAAAGACTGCCAGCACAATAATCAATGCCAGTGCTTCTGTGATGTAGGCATAGATTGGGTTGATGATACCACCGCTGATAATCGGCTTTGCCAGGATTAAGGCGGTGTAAAGTTTATACAATGAGGCAATCAGAGGCAATAATAAAACAAATAGCAGACGTTGCGAGTAAGCAAACACCAGAGCCAGAAAAAACATTGCGGTCCCGGTTAGTACTGAACCGCTGAGATAATGAGTGCACAATCCTCTGAGCACTACGCCGACCGAGGCTTCGATAATTCCCCAGATACTACCGGCAGCCAGAACCATCCATAAACTTTTTAACTTATGATTTTCGCTTCCAGGCATTATTAGTCAAAAAAATTAGATTAAATCTAACTAATAAGCAACTGTGACTGCAAGTAAAAACATCTTTTATATCTCTTACTTCTGTGAAAAACGGCGAATTATTATCGGAACTATCTCGTGCAGGTCACCAACGATACCATAAGTGGCAACTTTGAAAATTGGAGCATTGGGGTCTTTGTTAATAGCCACAATTATATCGGATGACTGCATTCCGACTAAATGCTGAACTGCCCCTGAAATGCCTACTGCAATATATAATTTGGGACAAACTGTTCTACCGGTTTGTCCAACCTGGTGGGCGTAAGAAATCCAGCCTGCATCTACAGCTGCTCGTGAGGCGCCAACAGCAGCTCCCAGCACTTCAGCCAATTTACGAATTTCCTCAAAATAACTGGCATCACCCAAACCCCGCCCCCCTGAAACGATAATGTCTGCCTCTGCTAGATTAATGGTAGACTCCAGTTCATCTACAGATTGAATGAATTTAGTGCGACAGGGCAGTGATTTAAGGGGGGATTGGCTTGCAGAATCAGCAAAGAAGCTGATTTTTATAACTTCACCTCGTTTATTTGGCTGGCGACACATTGGGCGCATAACTTTGGGGCGAACGGTTGCCATTTGCGGACGATGATAATATGTAGCTATAGTGGCGAAGATATTTCCGCCAAACGCGGGACGGGTCTGCAGCAAATGCTTACCGCTTTCATCAATGTCAAAGCTGGTACAGTCTGCGGTTAGACCGGTTTGCAGTTTCACTGCTACCTGGGGAATAAAAGAACGTCCGATGTTTGTAGCACCGGTCAGAATGATAGCGGGTTTATATTTATGAACCAGATATGCCAATGCCTCTGCGTACGGGTCATCCTGAAAAACTTCAAAGGCTAGGTCGTCCACATAATATACCTTATCAACATTATAGAACAACAATTCCTCTGCCAGCTCATCATTTTTATGGCCAAACAGGACGGCACACAATTCCTGCCCGATTTTGTCTGCCAGTCTTCTACCTTCTCCCAGGAGCTCAAAGGCAACATTTTGAATTTTGCCCATACGTTGCTCGGCAAACACCCACACGCCGCGATATTCATCAATATTAACCCTCGTTGGCAATGCAGCTTCTTCTGCCTCTTCCTTAATAATGGCTGAAACTGGACAGATGTCAACACAGGCGCCACAAAAGGTGCAGGCTTCAGTGATTACCGCTGTTCCTTCCTGCATTTCAATGGCGCCAAAAGGGCAGGAAGGCACACAAACGCCACATCCCGTGCATTGTTCTATATTAACATATATTCTCACAGTATCACTCCAGCTTCCTGTAATTTTTTATAGAGTTTATCAACCACCTCTTCGGTGGTTTCGCCGCTTAATATTTCTCCCTGCCGGCGTATTTCGGGAGTAAAAATGTGAATGACTCTGGTGGGGGAGCCGTCAAGTCCAATACGTTTGGGGTCTGCTTCGATATCGGCTGGAGTCCATCTTTGCGGCTCGTATTTTTTGGCGCGCATTTTCCCCCGGATTGATGGTACTCGTGGTTCGTTTATTTCCTTTACCACGGTAATCAAGGCTGGTAACGGGAGCTCTATCACATCATAGCCAGTCTCCATCAGGCGCTCTACCCGCATGCGTTTTTCTGCAAGGTTAATGTCAGCAATTTTACGCACAAAGGCAACAAAAGGAACACCCAGCAACTCGGCGATGCCCGGACCCACCTGGGCTGTATCACCATCAATGGCTTGTTTCCCACAAATTACCAGGTCCACACCACCGATTTTCTTAATGGCATGCGCCAGTGAATAAGAAGTTGCCAGTGTGTCTGCACCGGCAAATGCCCGGTCACATATCAGTACAGCTTCATCAATTCCCATAGCAATACATTCCCGCAAGGCTTCCTTTGCCTGTGGTGGACCCATCGTAATTGCAATTGTTTCACCACCAAATTTCTCTTTTAATCGCAACGCTTCTTCTACAGCATAGAGGTCAAAGGGATTCACAATGGCTGGAACACCTTCCCGCATTAGAGTGCCCGTTTTGGGGTCAATTTTTACTTCAGTAGTGTCGGGAACCTGTTTAATACAAACCACTATCTTCATCTTTCAAATCATTGCCTCCATTTTGTTAAAGATTAATAAGAGTTAAATGTAGATTTGTTATGGGGAATTTTTATCCCGGATATGTTATTTCTTTTTCTTCTTCTCAATTGCGGCGGCTTCTTTAATCAGCTCCAGTGCAATGATATTGCGCATAATCTGATTAGTTCCTTCGTAAATCTGGGTAATTTTTGCATCCCTGAAGTATTTTTCAACCGGATAATCCCGCATATAGCCGGTGCCACCGCAGATTTGAATCGCATCGGTAGTAACTTTCATTGCCACATCTGAGGCAAAGACCTTTGCCATAGCAGAAATCTTGGAGGACTCTGGAGCATTAGCATCTACGGCACGTGCAGCCTGATACACTAAGAGGCGAGCAGCCTCTATTTGAGTTGCCATATCCGCGAACATATGTTGGATTGCCTGGAAACTGGAGATAGGCTGTCCAAACTGCACCCGCGTGCGTGCAAAATTCATCGCTTCTTCCATCGAGCCCTGTGCCAGACCCACTGCTTGCGCACCGATTCCTGGTCTGGACTTGTCAAACGTCTGCATCGCAATCAAAAATCCCCTACCCTCTTTCCCCAGTAAATTTTCTTTGGGCACTTTACAATTATCAAAATGTAACTCCCGCGTGGCGCTGGTACGAATTCCCAGTTTCTTCTCTTTCTTGCCAAAGGTGAAACCCGGAGTATCTCGTTCTACAATAAATGCTGCCAAGCCCCGGGCACCACGACTCCTGTCTACTGAGGCGAATACTGTGTAAATCTGTGCCTCACCGCCATTGGTAATCCATTGTTTGGTTCCATTAAGAATATAATAATCGCCATCTTTTACAGCAGTGGTCTCCACGGCTCCGGCATCTGAGCCGACATTCGGCTCGGTTAATGCAAAGGCTGCTAGAGCTTTACCACTGGCCAATTGTGGTAGATATTTTCGTTTTTGTTCTTCCGTGCCAAATAAAATAATTGGATAGGCTGCTAAAGCGTTCGCGGCATAGCACACCGCTACGCCTGCACAGGCACGGCTCAGTTCCTCTACAGCGATACACAAATCCAGACAGCCGCCGCCTAAACCACCATACTCTTCCGGAATATACACGCCACACAAATCAGCGTCTGCCAGCACTTTCATTATCTCGTATGGAAATTCTTCAGTCTCATCCAGCTGCGCTCGCACAGGGACTATTTTCTCCTCGGCAATTCTGCGAGCTAACTCCTGCACCGTTAGTTGTAACTCATTAAATCCATAGTCCATATCTTGCCTCCTGCGATTTTATCTCACACCATAAGGTGAAGGAAAATGAGGGAATATTGTAAAGGGTTGTTATTTTTGCTGTCAATAATTCAATAGTGTTCTGGACAATCATTAAGAGCATTAAGCCTAATTGTAACTAAAGACAGCAGAAATGCATAAAATCGTTTTACTTATACTCTGAAGACCTCCAAATCTCTTTCTTTGTCAAACGGAAAAGCGTTCAAGAAGCTGGTAACAGAAGTTTTTGGCGTCAGAGGTGACTTCCTCTGGCGGACCGACACACGACGGGCATCCAGCAGAACAGGGACATTTTTTAACAATCTCAAACGCGGCGGGAAACAAGCGATGGTCAATAGTAAAAATGCGGCGGGCGAGGTTTATACCACCCGGGTATTTGTCATAAATAAAAATTGTCGGCGCTTCTTCAACCGGGGAACGTAACATTGTCACCACGGCAAAATCTTTGGGGTCACACATTACATACAGCGGCACGTCATTCGTCAGCAAATTACCCAGTGCTAGAAGTAATCGAGGAGAATCGCTTCCATCGGCTTTTAATTTTTTCAGGAAGTCCGGATTAAGAACCAGCCAGTAACTTTCGGTTTGCATCTCCATTGGGGGAAGATGGATTTCACCCCAGCCCACATTTTCGTGGGTATCAAATTTTATCTTTTTAAAATTACTGACAATGGTGGTGACATTGACATCGCCCAGACGCTTTCGCACAAAGGGAAAATCGGGCTGGCTTTTAAACTGCTCAAAATCTGCATTGTGGTCAATCATCAAAATTTTTACATCGGTCTTTGCCTGTGCCTCTGTGTAATAATCTACGTCTTTGGGACGGGCATAAGCCGTGCGATTTTCCCAGTCAAGCTTTTCTATGATATAGCTGGCGCTTTGATGTAAATAAATTGCCTCGGGAAAGATTAAATACTGGGCTGAATCGTAATCCACTTCACCGATGACCCTGTTTTTATCGGTTACATCTTGAATTACAAAGTTTTCCGCCGAGGCACTGCGTAATGAAATATCTTCAGCTGGATAGCGTTCACTTGCCCAATACCACTTATTGCCTACGTGCCTCAAAATTCCGCATTGTTCCAGATGAGTAAGTACGGCGTGGGGGTCATATTTTCCGAACCGTTCATTATCTTCAAACGGCAACTCAAAAGCGGCACATTTAATATGACTGGCGACAATCACAGCATTATTCGGATTAACAATCCCGAGTTCTGGAGAACGACCGAAGAAATACTGTGGATGGTTAATAATGTACTGGTCAAGCGGTGAAGAGCCAGCGATTAAAATTGCGATGCTGGTTTCGGCTTTTCTTCCGGCGCGTCCGGCTTGCTGCCAGGTGGAGGCAATCGTGCCGGGATAGCCCATTAACAGTGCTGCCTTAAGCTGGCCAATATCAATGCCCAGCTCCAGGGCATTGGTAGAGACAACAGCCAGGACTTCTCCTTTTTTGATTCCCTGCTCAATAGCACGTCTTTCGTTGGGTAAATATCCGCCTCTGTATCCTCTGACCCGTTCTGGTGATTGTCCCAGACGCGCCATTGCTTCCTTCAGATATCGTGTCATTACCTCTACATTGATGCGAGAACGGCCGAACAGAATGGTTTGAATTCTCCGCGCCAGAAACTCCAGTATCAGGCGACGGGTTTCGTTCTTAACCGAGGCACGAATACCTAACTGCTGATTTACGAGTGGTGGATTATAAAATATAAAATACTTTTCACCCTGCGGTGCTCCACTGCGCTCAATCAGCTCAAAGTCCTCTTCTATCAAATTCTCGGCTAACTCCCGCGGATTGCCTATGGTAGCGGAGCAACAAATAAACCGGGGATGTGAGTTATAGAACTTACACACCCGTTTTAATCGGCGAATTACATTGGCAAAATGATTGCCAAACACTCCACGATAAGTATGTACTTCATCAATCACTATAAACCGCAATGAGGAAAAAAGCTTACTCCACAGGGTGTGATGAGGTAAAATGCCGGTATGAAGCATATCAGGATTGGTTAATACAATCTGGCCTGCTAATCTTACTTTTTTGCGGGCGTCCTTCGCAGTATCTCCATCAAATGTATGCGTTTTTATATCGGCGTTAAGCAGATTAATTAGCTCATACAACTCGTGATACTGGTCATGTGACAGAGATTTCGTGGGAAAGAGATAAATCGCACGAGTGTCGTCTGGTTGCTTCAACAGCGCATCTAAAACTGGCAAATTATAACACAAAGTTTTGCCAGAGGCAGTAGGAGTGGCAATTATCACATTCTTTCCTGCACGAATTTTCTGAATAGCCTCTGCTTGATGAGAAAGCAATCGCAGGATACCTTTTTTGTTAAGCGCTTCAATAAGTCTTTGTTCTAATCCCTCGGGGAAATCTACCCATTCAGCTGGCTTTGCCCGTATATGGTGAATATAAGTAATATTTTTAATGAACCGTGGATGATTCTTGAGCCGTTGTAATACTGCAAACACATCATCCGCTGCTGGTTCAGCCATTGTTTTGGTATTGTTCATCATAAGTCTCTGATTAGATAAAGCGCGTAGCGATTATTGACATAAATTTTCTTAAAGTTATACGTCTCGGAGTCAGCGTAAGTCAAAAGATAATTGGCATTATATAACTGTGCGAGTTTTTCTATACTGTGGGACGTGAGTTTGCGAAAGCCGCGCTCCAGTAAATCCTTGGTGCTCCCGGCAAAACGTATTTGATGAAGATTTTTTAAAGCCAGCACAGCATATTGCGACTCATACGGTTGTAAGTCGGTATGCTGGATGGCTGATAATAATTTACCTATACGGGAAATGCGCTCAAACCACTCCCATAACTCAGACGCTTTAAATGTAACTGATTTATAATCTACCACACAGGCACGCTCACTGATGATGCGGAAGCCTTCAATTGTTGGTGGAATTATGAATGTTGACCGGGGAGATGTATTGTTCTTTATCCACAAGCAGATATCGTTAAGTTCTGAATCATCGGAGAGATAGTGGAGACGAAAATGTTCTCGGTCTCCTGATATTTT
>CAYRXI010000032.1:7311-15557 GCA_964428255.1 uncultured Candidatus Sumerlaeota bacterium | reverse complement strand
CCCGCCACAGATTAAGAGCACGCTCAACAACATCAATAAAAGAGTAACTGGAGGCCCGGGGCGGAAAGAAAATTCGGGTATTTTTTTTAACTCTTCGGTTTTAACTCCTGAGCAAATTGCTAGGATTGACAGCGGAATGAAGATATACGGTATCCGAAAAGAGAGAATCAATAACACTGCAATAAAAATGTAAAAAATTTTCCGGCGCTGCATTAACATTACAATGAATATTGCAACATAAATGGAAGTAAACAGTGTAAACAAGACGGTTTGACGGAAACTTTGCAAATAAGCCACTATCCCAAGCGGGGAAATTTCTACAAACATAATATGCAAAATGGAGGTTGCCAGGACATATACTAAAACAATTTGTTCGGTGCGCCGCGCTGCTGAAGGCACACGGAAATGTAAAAATAACCAGAAGCAAACATAATAAAAAAACATCGCTACCAAATCGGGCTGCCAGGTAAATGGCGAATGATGATGAGGATGCCGAAAAGCCAGCAATTCAGCCACATCCCGACTGCTAATCAATGGAGTTTGGTTAAAATATTCTTTAGCGACTGGGAGAAGTGTTGGAACTCCGAGCGCCACCGCCAGAGGAACTGCTAAAAATAAGTGTCGGCGATTTTGTGAGTCAAGCACCAGTTGTAAAATAAAAATTGCCAGCAAATGCAAGCCGATGAATAGATGGGCATTAAGTAGTAAGCCCAAAACTACGGCTGCGAGATAATAAAACTTTTGGTGACTTTGTGCGCGCACCAAAAATGCCAGTAATACTGTGGCAAGTGAAAAGCCCAGAAAACTAGCTTCAAAATGCGCTGCCTGGAGAAAATGCCCACCCAAAGAGAGACGCGGGAATAGAATCACCAGCATTGTACTCAGCACGGCTATTATTCGTCTCTCAAACATATAATAAGCCAGATAATACGTCCCGAGACATAGAATTATTCGGGTTAGAATATGCGCCAGCAAAAATGCGATATCCATTCGGACAAAGCTGGCAAGCCAGCTGAGCATCACGATTATGTTGGGATGATAGGTTGATGTAGACAGGTACCAATCATCGGGCAAAAAACTGCGGCCACTTTGCCTGTGGAGAATCCAGCTGATGTCAATGGTGTTATTACCGATGCCAAATTGATGTCCTTGAAATACAACTGAAAGCAGGCTAAGAGCTATAATGAGTATTATAAGAGACAGCCTGTCATTGAATCTGGATTTTTGATTTTGTGTCAGCCACTCAGTCATTAAAATGGACTTGCTTAACATAAATGCTAAGTGTTATATCATTGTGGGATTTTATTATTTACGCAACATACAGATAAAGGAAAACTTTATTGCAATGAGAATTAAGATAAAACTGCCTGATGGGGCAGAAAAAGAATTTGATAGTCCACTCACGCCACTGGAAGTTGCGCAAAAAATTAGTGGGAACCTTGCGCAAGATGCTATTGCTGCCAGAGTAAATGGGGTGCTGGTGGATTTAACCAGGCCTTTGACGGAAAATGCCGAATTAAAAATACTGACTTTTGCTGATGAGGAAGGACAGATTGTTTATCGGCATAGTTCGTCTCACGTCCTGGCGCAAGCAGTAAAGAATCTCTATCCCGCTGCCAAACTGGCGATTGGTCCTGCGATTTCGGATGGATTTTACTATGACATTGAATTTCCCGGCGAATTTTCTGCTGCTGAACTGGAGAAGATTGAAGCTGAAATGCAGAGAATTATTGACGCTGACTTACCTATTCGTCGCAAGGAATTAGAGCGTGAGGAAGCAATAAAACTATTTCGCTCGCTGGGTGAAGATTATAAAGTTGAATTACTACAGGAAATTGCTGAGCAGTATGTAAGCGTATATTGTCAGGGGAATTTTGTTGATTTGTGCCGTGGTCCTCATGTTCCTTCTACGGGATACATCAAAGCCTTTAAGCTACTCAGCGTGGCTGGTGCTTACTGGCGTGGTGATGAGCACCGGCAGATGCTACAGCGCATTTATGGTGTGTCATTTCCAGACAAGCAGTTGCTTGAGGATTATCTGAAACGCTTGGAAGAAGCCCGAGCTCGTGACCACCGCCGACTGGGAAAGGAGCTGGATCTGTTTAGCTTTCACGACGAAGGTCCTGGCTTTCCCTTTTTTCATGCCAATGGCACTATTATCTATAACTTGCTGATTGATTTTATGCGGGAGGAGTTGCGCCGGCGGGGATATCAAGAAGTTCGCACACCAATCATTCTTAATGAAGAACTGTGGCATCGCAGTGGTCACTGGGAGCATTATAAAGAAAATATGTACTTTACAGAAATTGACGAAGTCCGTAGCGCGATTAAACCTATGAACTGTCCCGGTGGGTTATTGACATATAAAACAAAAATTCACTCTTATCGAGAGTTTCCCTTAAGAGTGGCGGAATTCGGGCTGGTTCATCGCCACGAGTTAAGTGGTGTGCTACATGGACTTTTCCGCGTGCGTGTCTTTACGCAAGATGATGCGCATGTGTTTTGTTTGCCTGACCAACTGGAAGATGAGATTAAATCTATTATTGATTTGATGTTTCACATCTATCGGACGTTCGGTTTTGAAGACTTCAGAATAGAGTTGAGCACACGTCCGGAAAAGAGTATCGGCACTGACGAAATGTGGGAGCGCGCCACCAGTGCCTTGCAACATTCACTGGAACATCTGGGTATAAGTTATAAAATCAATCCCGGAGAAGGTGCGTTTTACGGTCCAAAAATTGATTTTCACCTGCTGGACTGTCTGAACCGCAGCTGGCAATGTGGCACCATTCAAGTTGATTTCTCAATGCCCGAACGATTTGACCTCACTTACGTTGGGCCCGATGGACAACATCACCGCCCGGTAATGGTGCACCGTGCCATTCTGGGTTCTGTAGAGCGTTTTATGGGTATACTTATTGAACACTATGCTGGCAATTTCCCGTTGTGGCTGGCACCTGTGCAGATTAGAGTTCTCACAATTACATCACAACAGAACGATTATGCCCTGCGTATAAACGAACAGCTGCGCAATGAAGGGTTTCGTTCAGAAGGAGACATTCGTCCGGACAAGATTGGTTACAAAATACGCGAATCTGAAAATCAGAAAATTCCGTGTATGCTGATTGTGGGCAAAAAGGAAATGGAAAACAACACGGTTGCTTTACGGCGTCATAAACTCGGCGATCTTGGTTCATATTCGCTTGATAAGATAATCCTTGCACTAAAAGCTGAAATCTCTTCTCGCTCACTGACGCCTGTGTCTATCTCTTGAGTCGGACTTTACTTTAAACTTAAAACTTACAGCACCCAATACCACACATAAATCTTCAGCAAATAAAAAATATTTAAATTGGTCATTTAATTCAGGCAACATATAATAAAACCTGTGTAATTAAAATAGAATGGGAGCGCGGGAAGCGCTAATACAGCAGTTGCGGAAGGCAGGCATTATTGGTGCGGGGGGGGCAGGATTTCCAACCTACGCTAAACTTCAGCGCCGTTGTGAAATCTTTATTGCTAATGGAGCCGAATGCGAACCACTGTTGCAATCAGACCAGCAAACAATGATTCACTATGCTGGCGATGTTGTGGCTGGTTTGCGTATTGCTATGGCATTAACCGGTGCCACGCACGGCATTATTGCTGTGAAAGAAAAGTATCATCGGGCAGTTGCTGCCATTGAACGAGCTATAAATCTGCTTGCATTATCACCGGAGATCAGCCTCCATCTGTTACCGGATTTTTATCCTGCTGGCGATGAACAGGTTCTGGTTTATGAAACCACTCAGAGAATTGTACCTGAAAGTGGACTGCCTCTTGATGTGGGCTGCATCGTTAATAATGTAACGACTCTGCGGCAAATATTTTTTGCGGTACAGGGTATTCCGGTAACACATCGTCTGGTGACCGTCATCGGTGAGGTTTATAAGCCACAAGTTTTGAATCTCCCTGTTGGAACGCCCATCAATGAAGTTATTAAACTTTGCGGTGGTGCAACAGTAGAGGATTATGTGGTGATTGATGGTGGTCCAATGATGGGACGACTGGCACCCATAGCCGTCCGCAAAACTACTACAGGCTTGATAGTTTTGCCTGCCAGCCATCGTCTGGTAGAACAATTAAGCTACGAGAACAATATGCAAAGACTACGCTCACTCTCCATTTGTGACCAGTGCTTTGCCTGTACGGAAGTATGTCCCCGTTATCAATTAGGGCACCGCCTGGAAGCTCATCTGGTAATGCGCGATGTATGCAATGGAATCCAGGTAAATAACAAGCGGCAAGAAGCAACAGGGAATGGACTGTCTGTAGAGCGAATCACTGATTTCCTGCGGATTGCATATTTGTGCTGTTATTGTGATTTATGTCGCGTTTGGGGCTGTCCCGTTGAACTTGCACCCGGAAGGGTGATGGCAATACTTAAAGAGGAACTCCGACGCCAGAACATAGTTAATCCGTTCCGTGAACGCCCGTCAGCAGTGCGCTCGTCTCGCGCAGGCATCCGTCCACCGGTCAGCTCCCTTATCTGGCGTCTGGGCTTACAGAAATATTATTATTCTGTTCCTCTGCAGCCTGAACCCGCTCAAGTACCAATCGTCAGATTGGAACTCCAGCAACACATTGGCAAGCCCTGCCGACCGGTGGTTAAAACTGGCGACGTTGTCAAGGCAAGACAGATTGTGGCAGATGTCTCAGCAGATGAACTTGGCTGTCCACTTCACAGCCCGTTTAAAGGCATCATAACCTCCATCACCGACCAATGGATAGAAATTCAGAAGAGTGTATGAAATGACTTAAGTGCTTTTTCTTTGTCGCAGTAGAAACAGAAAATAAATTGCTCTGAAGACCGAATTTCTCTGGCAAGAAGATGAATTCTTAATCTGTAAAGCGATATTTTATGAGGGTCCAGAGGGCAGAGATTCCATCACGCCAGGTGATCTTCTTGCCTTCAGTGTAGTCCCTGCCTGTATAAGTAATAGGCACTTCAACCAGGCGCAATTTGCGTTTAAGCACTTTAGTTGTAATTTCTGGTTCCACATTAAAGCGATTGGACCTGATTTTTATGTTTTGAATCACCTCGCGCTTAAAGACCTTGTAGCAGGTTTCCATATCTGAAATGGTGGAATTATATAAGATATTAGTAATGAGCGTCAGGAGTTTATTGCCGAGAAAATGCCAGAAAAGAAATGCACGACTCACACCTTTAAAGCGTGAGCCATAAACGACGTCAGCATATCCCTTAATTATTGGTTCTATGAGACGCGGATATTCCTCCGGATGATACTCTAAATCGGCATCCTGAAAAATAATGATATCGCCAGTGGCATAGGCAATGCCGGTGCGCAGTGCAGCGCCTTTACCTTGATTGAATTGATGATAGATAACTTTTATGCCTGGTTCGTTTTCGTATTTTTTCAGTTTGTCCCGAGTGCCATCCGTAGAAAAATCATCTACTATAATCAGCTCTTTCGGAACATCTACCTGACGTACACGGCGGATTATTTCGTCAATTGTTGCCTGTTCATTATACACAGGCATTATTACCGATAATAACATTTTTCGTATCCAATCTCCAGCCGAGCTAAAATTGAAATTTCAAAGATTCTAAAACTTAAGTCAAGTAATTTGCTCTGCTTGTTCCGCTGATTGCTTTTTCAGGGATAACCCAATGCACATATCCAAATTCTTTTTTTAATTAACTACAAAATTGAATCAAGAAAACCCCATCTTAAATTTTGAACTAGTTTTAAATCATCGCCAGTCGATGGCAAGCAAAGTCATAATATTCCTTGGCGATTTCAAAGCCGAGAAAATTTCTATCCAAGGCTTTTGCCACTTCGCAAACTGTGCCCGAGCCCATAAATGGGTCAAAAACCAGGTCGCCCCTGTCTGACGAATAGAGAATGATTTTTTCCACCAACTTCCTTGACAATTTAGTTGGAGTTTTAATTTTTCCAGTCCAGTATTCTCGCTTAATAAACCAGACATCCTCAGGATAATGGTCAATTTTATTGAATTTATATTTTTCCCCGTGCTTAACCACAAATAAGATATGATAATGACTGGTCACAAATTTACGTCTGGTAAACACCCCAAACTGATATTTCCAGATGAGGTGATTGATGGTGATGAAGCCAACTTCATCCAGAGCAATTAGCAAGTCTTTCAGATTATTCCAGCCGGAAAAAACATACAGACTTCCGGAAAGTTTCAAGCAGCGGTAGGCTTCGCGCAGCCACTGGCGACTGAATTCCAGGTATTCGCTCCGGGGAATTTCTCTGTAACCTTCCAGCACTCGCTGCTCCTTCCGATTATAGTTTCTTCGTTTGGCTTTAAAATCAATCCCGAATGGTGGGTCAGTAATAATCAGGTCAATACAGGCAGAAGGCAATAGTTGCATCAATTGCAGTGCATCTCCGCAGTAAACCTGGTTTATTTCAAATTGTCCTAATTCGTTCATTGAATGTTGCAAAATTTAAGCAATAGTTTCAAAAAACAATCTTAATATACATTTGACACATAACAAAATGAAATCTAAAAATTTACATATTTGGTTGTGGTTGTCTGGTAAAAAAAGTAGTAAGGGAAAAAGTAGTATTTTGCTATGTAATATTGTTAATATTTCACAAATTGAAGGAGGGAGGAATGGAAAAAATAAAATTGTTCGTGGAACACTGGAGAGGACCAACGCAGCTGGATTGGGTTATCATCATTGTGTACATAATAGTCTCGTTTCTTATCGGAGTGTATTACGCCAGACGAGGACGACGCTCCACCAGGGATTATTTCATTTCAGGGGGGGGAGTGCCGTGGTGGTTACTGGGAACTTCACTTGTTGCCACCACCTTCGCGGCTGACACGCCACTGGCGCTCGGTGGCTGGGGTGTTACCAAGGGTATATCTCAAAACTGGTTCTGGTGGTGTCAGGTACCGATAACACTGGCAGGTGTTTTCTTTTTTGCAAGGCTGTGGCGCAGAACAAATGTCATTACGGATATGGAATTTGTGTATCTACGGTATTCTGGTGGGTCTGCTAATGTTCTGCGCGGTTTTAAGGCATTTTATCTGGCTATTCCTTATGGGTGTTTGGTGATGGGCTGGGTTAATAAAGCAATGGCAAAAATTATCGCTTTGACCTTTCCTAAACTCCCGACAATTCCTGTGGTGGATGACTTCATAAAATGGCTTTATATGCATACTCCAGTTTCTTCAGGTTTGCCGGAGAAGGTGCGGTCATTAATTTTGAGCGGTAGCCTGGACCCATTTCAACTGTACGATAAACTTAACCTGGCTGGAAAGGCTCGTTTTCTAAAAATGGCGTATGCCCAGAATCTGGACCCTGAAAAAGTGTTTGCCACTGCGGGAATTACTGAGAATCTGGAGAGTTTAAAGGCGCAGTTTGGCATAGAGCCCTTTAGTTTGGTATCAGGAGTGGCGCAGTATGTCTCAGGAATTAATGAATTGAAGATTCTTCTGTTTTTATTCAGCGTGACGGTTATTTATACAACCATTTCCGGATTGTGGGCAGTACTGGTGACAGACTTTTTCCAGTTCTTCATTGCGATGGCAGGCTGTATCTATCTGGCAATCGTGGCAGTGCACCACTTCGGGGGAATGGAAAAACTTTTGCAACAGTTGAGTGAGACCTATACGCAACAAAAGGCATTGGGGATGATTGCGATTGCACCGGTAAAAGAAGCCGGAGGACTGGGATTGATGCCACTGAAACATTTTATTCTTTTCATTCTTGTTTCGTGGTGGGCAGTGGGATTTACGGATGGTGGAAGTTACTTTGCTCAGAGAATGCTCTCTGCTAAAAATGAGCGCCATGCAGCACTGGGGTATCTGTGGTTTGCAGTGGCACATTTTGCGTTACGGATGTGGCCCTGGCTGGTAGTTGGAATAGTAGCCGCAGTAATGTTCCCCTTCAAGACCGATCCGATTACAGGCTTTGTCCCCGATGCAGAATGGGCAGAAGATGGCTACATAAAAGTAATGCTCTCTTTACTTGGTCCCGGATTGATCGGATTTTTACTGGTAGCGTTTTTCGCAGCCTATATGTCAACAATTGCCACACAGGTTAATATTGCTGCTTCATACTTGCTAAACGACCTGTACCGTCCGTTTTTAGTAAAGAATAAGCCGGAAAAACACTATGTTCGCGCCTCTACAGTTGCCACCCTGGTAATCTCACTGATTGGCATAATTGCCAGTCTTTACATAACCTCCATTGCTTCAGCGTG
>CAYRXI010000032.1:4386-7301 GCA_964428255.1 uncultured Candidatus Sumerlaeota bacterium | reverse complement strand
CGGCGCTGAATAGCGGGATTGGAATTATCTATTTGTTACGCTGGTACTGGTGGCGCATCAATGCCTGGAGCGAAATTACCTGCATTGCGGCGCTCTTCTACTTTGCCTGGATTCTCTATGAGTATGGACCTAAAATAAATCTCTCGTTGCCGTATCCGGAAAATCTGCTGTTCAGCATTCCGTTTGCAGTGGGATTGTCAATGGCAATAACTGCTGTCACCCAGCCAGTTAATAAGGAGAAACTGATAGAGTTTTATAAGCGTGTTCAGCCGGGTGGACCAGGATGGAAACCAATTGCGGAGCTTGTTCCTGAAATAAAGCCCCGCTCTCCGCTCACGTGGGCAAATCTAAAAGCCTACATCTATGGAGTGGCAGCAATTTACTGTTTCCTCTTTGGTTTCGGGAAAACAATTCTGGGAAATGGATTGTATCCAACACCGGTGATTGGCAATACCACTTTCTCCATCGTGTTTTTAATAGCTGGCATTTATCTACTCTGGAAATCAATTGTTAAGACAAAAGTCTCAGCAGGTGATGTAAGGTGCGTTGTCCAGTTCATTATCGCAATGCTATTGCTGACAATCAGTCTGGCAAAACTTATCTGGAAGCCAGACTTCCTTATTGACCTGTCCCTGTATAACCAGACTTATGGGATACTCTTGCTCATAGTGGGCACCTATCTGGGCTATTTAGTGGCAATGAGTTTTGCCCCGAAAAAATGGGAGGCATAACTGACATAATCTGACCTGCATTAAATATGCGAAAGTTATGAAGATAATTGTAGACGCTGATGCCTGTCCGGTGATGAGAGAAGTGGTAAGTGTAGCCGATCAATTTAATGTTCCAGTGTGGTTTATTGCTGACTATAGTCACTCATTTGAATGGGATTCGTCACTGATTACCGTCAAATTAATAGATGATGCTGCTGAAGCGGTTGACATTTATATAGTCAATTCAGCGCAGTCAGGAGACATAGTCATCACTCAAGATTTAGGGCTGGCAAGTCTTGTTGTCGGTAAAAAAGCCTATGCGCTTACTCCGCGGGGCAAGCTCCTGAAACCCGGAAAAATAGACGTACTCCTGGAACGCCGCCATCAGGCACGCAAACTCCGTCGTGCAGGAGTGCGCCTCAAAGGTGGTACATCTCGTCTTACCAACAATGACCGTTCGCGTTTTGTTTCTGCTCTTACCAATCTTATTCAAAGTCTGAGCGAAAATCCTACAATTGACGGTAATAATACTGAACAAAACTAATGCGGGCTTTGTGCTTTTTACCAGATAGTGTAAATCCCGCTTAAACTTCTATACATAACGTAGGCAGTGATAAGGAGAAAATAGACTCCACCAGTAACTCTGGCAAATGAAAGGCGGTGTGCTTGCATGGAGGCAGAGCTAAAGACAAGACGAAAAATCGCTCAGAATCCCAGTGTTGAAAGAAAGATAAACCAGTCAAAGGAAGTAACGGCGTGAAGTGATAAATCCATACTGGACAGGGGTCAAAGGGGAGCAATTCCCCATCCAGTAATCCAGTCCAGATAAAAATGCAGTGAAGTTGCCCAGGCTGAAAACAAGAGACAGCGATGCCACTGAAGTGGACGCGATTCTGCTATATTTCCAGCACCCGGAATAAAATATGAGAGGGGGATAAACTTAAGCCACTCTCGCTGACCCATCCACCAGCCAATTGTTGCTGCGATAAAGGCAATAACAATCATTCCCATAATAGAATGAGTTATAGTGCGATGAAATTTCCCAAAGACCTCGGGACCGAGCCAGTATACCCAGACATCCATATCAGGAAGCAGGCTGGCGAGTATTAATGTGAAACCAATAGCCCTGACTTCGCCGGCTTTATTGCTGAACAATCTCGCGGTAGATACACCGGTAAGTGTATGTGTAACAAAATCCATCTGAATAAAAGAGGCTCAGCGATATTTTTCTTTGATTTTCTGCAGCACTTTTTCCGGAGTGAATGGAGAGTGAGTCAGACGAATGCCAAGTGCATCATAAATGGCATTGGAGATGGCAGGCAGAGGTCCGTTAATAGAAATTTCAGAAACACTCTTGGCACCATATGGTCCACTGGGTTCATAGCCAGGGATGAGAATAGCCTTTATTGGCGGGACATCTCGTGTACCAAAAAGTTTATAAAAAGCAAAATTGGGGTTCATCATTTTGCCGTTATTATCAAAAATATATTCTTCAGTCAGGGCATAGGAAATACCGTTCAGAATGGCACCTTCAGTCTGCCCTTCAGCCAGCAGGGGATTGATTGCAGTGCCACAATCAACTGCTGCTACATAATTTAACACCCGCACGATGCCTGTCAAAGCATCTACTTCAATCTCAGCAAAATGTGCTGCAAATGGGGGGGGAGATTCCTGACTGATTTTTGAAGCAAACGCACCAATCTGGCACTGCTCTCTTTCATACATTGAATACAGGGCTATCTCCGCCAGTGATAATTTCTTATTATGTTCTACCAATTTTACTTCGCTGTTTTCCAGAATCATACGTTGTTTGGCATCAGGGTCTACACCCCAGATTGAACAGGCAATATTCAGAATCTGGCTGCGCACTTTTTCAGCACATTCTTTTACCGCTGCGCCTGAAAGATAGGTGGTGCTGGACGCATAAGCACCGCTGTCAAAGGGAGTAAAATCTGTATCGGAAGAGTAAACGGTGATTTTTTCTACCGGCACTCCCAGCGTTTCCGCTGCTATCTGCGCCAGAATCGTATCGCTGCCTGTGCCGAGGTCCGTAGCGCCAACCAGTAAATTAAAGGAGCCGTCATCATTTATCTTAAGCGCAGCTGAAGCCATATCAATGCCGGGTATAGACGAGCCCTGCATATGACAGGACATCCCCACGCCACGGAAAAAACGACGTTGTCTGAGTTCGGCAAGTGTGGCGGG
>CAYRXI010000032.1:0-4376 GCA_964428255.1 uncultured Candidatus Sumerlaeota bacterium | reverse complement strand
ATGGTTCCTGACGATATCGCCGGTGTTTCTGCTGCCAGTTAATTGCTTTAGCGCCCTCTTCAATACACTTATCCAGTTCACAGGATTTAATCGTCATCGGGACTCCCTCTGTGCCTTCACCCAGCGCTTGAAAAATCGGTGAGGATTCACCGGCGCGGATATGGTTCTTCTGATGCAGAATCAACGGGTCAATTCCTAACTTCTCTGCCACTTCATCCATCATCACATTCATTGCAAATTGACCCTGCGTGGCACCATAGCCACGATACGCCCCGGCAACTGGTAAATTGGTATACACCGTCTTGCCTTCAAAGAGAACGTTAGGACAATGATATAAAGGTAGGGTCTTGCTGCCGGTATTGCAAAGCACAGTCAACCCATGAGAACCATAAGCTCCGGTGTTCATCAACACGTCCATTTTAATAGCGGTAAGTGTGCCGTCTTTTCTGGCTCCAAGTTGCATCTGGATAATCTGTGGATGACGTGTGCGTGAGGCAATAAACTCTTCGCTTCTGCTGTATTTGAGCCTTGCGGGACGTCCGGTATAAAGCGTTACCAGTGCACAAATATCTTCTATTAGGACCTCTTGCTTAGACCCAAATCCCCCCCCAATGCGCGGCTTGATAACGTGAATTTGCGCCACCGGTAAATTTAACCGCTGGGCAATAATTCGGCGGACATGAAATGGGACCTGTGTTGACGTCCGAATAACCAGTCGCCCCGTTTCACCCAGATAGGTGATTACAATATGTGGTTCCATCGGACAATGCTGGGCATAATGGGTGCTGAATTCCTGTGACACAACTACGTCTGCCTCAACGTTGCCTACTTTAACTTCAGCACGTGCCACAATATTATGCTGTGGTTCGTATGGCACTGGAATTATATAGTGCGCTTCTGGTTCATCGTGGATGACAGGTGCACCGGGTTTATCCGCCTCTCGGGGGTCCAAAACTGCTGGTAAAATTTCATATTCAATTTTTATAAGTTTTAAAGCTGCTTCTGCAATATCGGCGTTTTCAGCAGCTACAGCTGCTACCCGGTCACCCACGTATCTTACCTTTCTGTCAAAGATAAATGTATCATAAGGTGATGGCTCTGGATAGCCTTGCCCTGCAGTAGTATGGATTATCCGCGGTACATTTTCACAGGTAAATACACCGACTACACCAGGCATTTTGACTGCAGCTGTAGTATCTATGCTTAAAATCCGGGCATGGGGATGGGGGCTTAATAATAACTTTATCTCAAGCATACCCGGAATCACAAGGTCATCGGTAAATTTTGCACTCCCGGTGACCAGACTTAAGCCGTCAATCTTTTCTATCGCCTTTCCAACAACTTTAAACTTATCATTCATCTTTCTTAACCTGTAAGCTTTATACCGTAAAATATAGTTTTTTCATTATTTGTTATCTTAAACGTCTTTTGCAATACGTTTCTAAATCTTCGTTGATACAATAAGTTTCTGATAAAACAGGTTGAAGTTTTATTTAATTGCTGGGATGTGTATTCAGATTTCATTTATTAACCAGAGATCTTGAAATGATTAATATATCATCCCGAACTCCAGTGCTAACTACAGAACGAATTCTGTCCCTTGACGCCTTACGTGGATTAGCAATAGCAGGTATGATTTTATCAGGACTGCTCCCCAAAGGGTTGCCCGCCTGGATGTATCATATCCAGTACTGGCAGGATGGAAAGCTTATGACACCAAGCGGTTTATCCTGGGTTGACCTCGTATTTCCGTTTTTTCTCTTCTCAATGGGCACAGCCATTCCTCTGGCTAATTTCCGACGGCTGGAAAAAGGTGCTTCCAGATTGAACTTATGCTGGCATGCTATCTGGCGTGGATTTTTACTGGTCTGCTTCGCGTACTATGTAGAAAATATGAACCCCTGGAAAATGGTTGTGACATCTCCTACTCTTCTCTGGTTAAAAATGTTAATAGGATTCATCTGCTTGCTACTGCTTTTAATGCGATGGCCCGGTTACTTCCCACAGCAGATTTGGGTACAGTATGTTGCAAGAATAGCCGGTTTATCAGGAATAGTTTTATTGCTCAGCACCATAAAACATACTGATGGCACGGGCTTTTCGCTGGGGGCAAATTACAAAGACTGGATTATTCTCATTCTCGCGGTCACATATACTGCATGTGCTCTTATCTGGTTGGTTACATTACAGCGGCATTTATTGCGTTTGAGCATAATTGCGATAATTCTTGCCCTGCGCATTCATACCGTTCATAATGGCTGGCTGGTGCCAATTCTTGATAGATTGCAAATCCCTTATGTTGGAGGCTTTGAACTGTTGCATTATCTTCTAATTGTGTTACCGGGAACATTTATCGGCGACTGGCTGATTGACTGGCGCTCTAAATTGAGAGGAACTGACTTACAATTAAAACTCCCATCGGGTATCATTCTGGGAAACATTGTCATTATGTTAATAATTGTTATTTTAGGGACGGCGTTTATCTATTTACACTGGAACCTGCAAGGACTTGTAATAACAGTCTCTGGTTGTCTCATAGCTTTATGGCTATTATCCCGCAGCAAGACAGAAGTAGCTCACCTGCTTAGAAATTGTCTTTCATTAGCAGCTGTGTGGCTGATTATTGGCTATATTCTGGAGCCGATGGAGGGAGGGGTTCGCAAAGACCCCAATACACCATCTTATATGTTTATCACAGCTGGGATGGCTATCTGCACTTCAATCTCCCTATTTATGGTGATGGAGGTTCTACAGCTATCTCGCTGGTTTGGGTTTTTAACTGCTGTGGGCAGTAATCCATTGCTGGCATATCGCATTATGCCATTTTTTGTCTTTCCAGTTTTAAAACTAACACATCTAATCAAACCCCTGGAATGGCTGCAGGCACAACCCGGTCTGGTCTATTCTACCTGTGTAGCTGTAATTGAGACATTCATTGCTTGCCTTGCAGTATATGGCTTTTGCCGGCTAAAAATCTTTTTAAGAATTTAGCATCCAAAATAGAGAGTAAATTGGGAATACTGGAGATTTTTTAAGAGGCGGCTTTGTCTTTTTCTGTTTTGCCTGTTCTCATTCCGGGTTTTCGTCTTAGGGCAGAAGCAACGTCAGTGCATTTTTAATGGCAGGAGTGACCCGAAGTTTGTTAGTCAGCACAAGTTGTTGCAATTTCTTCGGAGTCACCCAGCGGATAGCGGAGATTTCTTGCTTATCCGGCAGAATAATTCCAGTATAAGTTGTCTTGAACAGATAAATGTGTTCTTGCCCTGTTTGAGGAGTTGCCCGGAGTTGTTGCAGAAATTCAACGTTCACATCGGTTATCCCCAATTCCTCCTGCAATTCTCGTGCGGCAGCCTCCAGAATTGTTTCACCCGGCAACAGATGTCCCCCCACTGAAATATCCCAGAATAGTGGATATCTGTCTTTATTTGCACTGCGCTTCTGGATTAAAAGTTCGCCTCTCTCATTAAATACGATTATATGCACTGCGCAATGAATCAGATTTTTGCGATGTATAAAACTGCGCCTTTCCAGAGAAATCGTTCGGCGTCTCAAGTCCATTACAGGAAGTAGCTCATGATTTAACTTGAGTTCCATAATTTCCTGCGCTATAAATGTTCGCGTTACGCGAGAGCAAATTGAATTTGTTTGAAGCAAATCGGCTTCTCGCATAAGATAGATTAGATATTAACTTAAACTGTTCCGTAAACGCAAAGAATTATGGCAGACTCACGATTTGCAGGAAAATTTATCTCGCGCCTGGAAAAGATAGACCGGGAGCAGATTGAATCTTACTTACTAAAACTCTGGCGAGAACGCAGCTTCCTGGAGCGGGTTTTTATCACTCTTCAGGAGGGCATCATAATCACGGATATAGACTCCCGTATAATTTATATAAATCGTGCTGGCTATAAGCTGCTGGGCATCAGTCAACGCCGACATTTATTAGGTGAGCCTCTGGTAAAAGTTGTCACAGACTCAGAACTGCTGGAGCAAATTCGTAATTTTACGTTATCCCTGAATGGTCAGGCAAAGCAGTATGAAATAAAAGTTCGTTTTCCACGGAATGCTACTTACCTGCTTAAGATATTGCCCTTGCGTGATGAGTCAGACCAGAGCATCAGTTCGCTAATATTCATCATTAATGATATTACTGACACCAAACTTCAGGAACAGGAGAAGTTTCGCCAGGAACGGCTGGGATCACTGGCTACTCTTACTGCTGGCATTGCCCATGAGATAAAAAATCCACTAAATGCTCTAAACATTCATGCCCAGCTTATAAAGCGCGCACTGGACACCAATGAGACGTTGACAAAAGACAGTGAAGAATTTGCCCGGATTAAGGAATCCACAGAAATTATTCTGGAAGAGATACG
>CAYRXI010000031.1:25796-29934 GCA_964428255.1 uncultured Candidatus Sumerlaeota bacterium | reverse complement strand
TGATATACCTATATGTTGATTGAGTAGCCAGCAGAGAAGCTGGGACAAGATTATTGCGGAATAGCCACTTTGCTGGGACCATTTTTATGTCAATGCGCCTGAAAGCAAAGTGGCTTAAATCAAGGAGTAGAATTAGTGAAATACAAGCTGTTAAGAAAAAGGGGACTCTGTTTTTACGAATGAGCGTATGCACTCCAAATATAATGAACATCAGGAGAAGAAAAATTAAGCTCAGATAAATTGGGTGGATGAACGCTGGTAAATTTATCCAGCCGAGTTGCGAAACTCCAAGAGGAAATTGAGTAAAATGCTGTTTTTGTTGAAATAAAATCATTAAAAGTAGAAATAGAATAATGCAGCTAATGCCAGTGAACAGATGTTTACGGAGAGTGCTACGTTCCAGCAATAAAATTTCAGCACCCCGGACGATTATCATCGGGAAAAATATCATTACTACTCCAAGAACTCGCTTGGGATCGTGAAACTTAGCATAGAAGGGAAAGAAATGATAAAGTAATGGAGCCAGAATTCGGCTGGCAAAAATTAACAAAATTAAGCTTAATATTGCATAAGTGAATAATCGCTCGCGCCGTGGGGCACTAATAATGTGGACTAGCCCGATAAGCAACAAAAACAATGCGGGAAAACCCAAATACGCGGTGGTTTCTGCATCTTCAATGCCCGGAGATGTCCCACCAAGAAATACTGCAGGATATTGGCGGGTAGATAATGTTCCTGGTAAGATTTCAGCTAATGCCAGCCCGCTTTGTCTACCAATCTCATTGCTGCTCTCAATAATTGCAAATATTTGTGGCAAAGCTATGCAACAGCCAACGAGTGCGCTGAGGAGGAGAAAACGAATTGAATGCCAGAGCGAGTGCCGATTAATTATAGGGTAGAAAAGGGCAACAAAAATGAAAGCCATAAAGAAATAAAAGGCAAGCTGGGGCGCACCAGCAAGCAGTAAACCGCCTGACAATACCCCTGCTACAATAATATGCACGCTTCGTTGGTCTGCTAAAAATCTATCATAAGCCCAGAGTATAAATGGCATCCAGGCGAGAGTGAGTAGATAGGCACCAAAGGCATAATGCGCCCACAAATATCCTCCAAATAAAAATACAAGTGGCGCCAGAAGACAACAGAGAGAGCAGGAAAAACGTCTTGCCAGTAACCAGACACCATAAGCTGCAACCAGTGTGTGAAATACAAGCGTCAGCGTAAACATCCACCCTGTGCGGCAGAAGAAGAACGGGAAGTTGCCGGGATAAAGCCCCCCCCATTGGGGGTTAGCCAGTAATGGCACGCCGCCATAATAGGTGGGATTCCATAGGGGAAACCTTAACCTTTGCCATTGTTCACCAATGTATGCCTTTATCGGAAAAAATTGCGTAACTATATCCATAAAAAAGGGAATCTGATTACTCAGCAGTGTGGGTAAAAAAAGTAAAACATAAAGTAAAAACAAAAACATAAGAGGAATCTTATAATGTGTGGGTTCCCGAGGTATTTGCATATTATCACACCGGCAGTTAAATAATTGATGACAGAAAATCTCTGCTTGTGTTATGCTTTATTAACTAATTCTGCAGGATAAATACCTATTAACTCAAGAAATGTTTGGTTTTTTAACAAAGACCATCTATCGGAAAATCTTCCTGCTAATTTTATTTGTCAGTATTGTGCCAACAACAGTGGGCATACTGCAGACCTATCTGGGTAATCTGGTGGCAATGGACGCAATGCTGGGAGATTACCTGCAGGAGCGAATAATAAAGGTGGCAGGAGAACTTGACCGCGTTCTGGAACGCAAAATCAATGCATTGTTAGATTTGAAGACAAATCCACGACTGATTTCACTGCTAGATTGAGTTGCCAGCCTCTACTCACAGCACAGTTCAGGAGCTTGCTTCACCTTCTCCCTCAATTGTTCTCTCTCAAAAACTAAACCAGGCATTGGCGAACACTCCGTTACAAAATGAACACATTCTGGTGTTTAATTTAACTGGAGAATTATTGATTGCTAACAGTCCGGAAGTACAAGTTTCTTTTAACAATTTTTCCTGGTGGACTCAAATCACACAGCTTGCCAATACTGAAGTGTTAATCGCTGAAAGACTTCTTCATCTAACCCTTCCCAAAAGCACAACTCAGGAAACTGAATCAAAAACGCGCGCCTGGTTATTCATTTTTACACCGTATTATGAATTCCGCACCACCTCACCTTTTCCTAAAGCTGTGCTGGCAACAGTTTTCAGTTTTGATGAACTAATGGAACCCATTACAATGAAAATGTTGGGGGGGGAAACAGCCTACACCATATTATATTCCGACGTTGGAAGAATCTTATATCCGGCAATACAAAGCTCTTTTAATGAAAAAGAGCTCGGTCAGTTGTTATCAGAAAAACACAAATTGAGCGGCTGGTTTGGACGACGAACCGCTGGTGGTTATCAGATTTTTGCGTATATGCCGCTTGCATTCCTGTCTGCTAAAGCTCGTGGCAGAAATATTACAAATCAATGGTATTTACTCCAGGGGATGGATGTCAGTGATATCAAAGCCTTCACCAGTATGATCTTCTGGCGTTCGTCACTAATCAGTTTTGGTCTGGTGTTCATCTTTTGCCTGTTAGGATTATATATTTCGCGGCGAATGGTGATGCCTTTGAAGCAACTCAATCGCAGTGTGCGCAACATTGCGAAGGGAGATTTTAGCACCCGCGTAAATGTCACCACCAACGATGAAATCGGGATTCTGGCTGCCAATTATAATATTATGGCGGAAAAATTGAACCGCACGTATAATGAACTGGCGGAAAAAATTGTAGAAATAGACCGGAAAGCTAAACAAATCTCTCTGATTAATGACATTACTCGTGCCATTAACTCAGAGCTGGACCTGAACGAGACTTTCAGAATTATCACTTCAGAGATGCAAAAATTAGTCAAGTTTGACCGCCTGAGCATCTGTCTTGTTGCAACAGAGGAGGAGTGTGCGGAGTTTGTTTTTGTCTGGCCTGAAGAACGACAACGTTTAACCAAAGGCTCGCTGATACCCCTGCAGGGGTCAAATATCGGGTATGCAATGACCACTGGAGAAATTATCATTAAAGAAGACATTGCGCAAACAAAGGATGCCATTGAAGACCCTGTTTTAGCCACAGACGGGATTCGCTCATTAATTGTCCTGCCACTAAAATCCAAAAACCGAATTATTGGCACACTTAATCTGGCAAGCTCTGAACCCAATCAATATGGGACGGCTGAGGAAGAGTTACTATTGCAAATCAGCGAAGCCCTGGCAGTGGCAATAGAACACAGTCGTTTATATACGCGCATCAGTCGCTTCGCAGAAGAACTGGAAGAAAAAGTTAAAGAACGCACCCGGGATTTAGAACGAGCTCAGCAAAAGCTAATTCAAACAGAGAAAATGGTAGCTCTGGGCAGATTAGCCGCTAATGTTGCGCATGAGATTAACAATCCACTGCAGATAATTAAAAATTATATTCGCGTTATTTCATTGCATATTGAAAAAGCTCGCCGCCAGAACAAAGTAGATGAGGAAACGCCATTGTGCATAGAAGAACTAAAAATTATTAATGATGAGCTGGACCGCATAGCACGTATTATTCGGGGGCTGCTGGATTTCTATCAGACACCGGAACAGCGCTCCATCCCTGTCAAAATTAATCAGGAAATCTCTAATTTGATCCAGCTGATGGAAAAGGTACTTAATACCAAGCGCATTGATGTCGTCTTACGGCTCAATGAGGCAGTGCCAACGATTCTCTCTTCTCCGGACTTGATTCGGCAGGTTCTATTAAACATTATAAGGAATGCTGAAGATGCAATGGAAGAAAAAGGCGGGACTCTAATTATTGAAACTGATATAAAATCTGAACTTGTGGCAGGTATGCTTCAGAAAAAAGTCATTGTTTCCATTGCTGACACTGGATGTGGAATTCCACCACAATTTATGTCAAAAATATTTGACCCGTTCTTCTCTACTAAAAAAGCTGAGAAGGGTGGCACTGGCTTGGGACTTTCAGTTAGCTATAGTATTATGCGGTCTCTCGGCGGCGATATAGAGATTCAGAGCGAAGTAGGCAAAGGTACTATCGTAACACTGGAATTTC
>CAYRXI010000031.1:23942-25786 GCA_964428255.1 uncultured Candidatus Sumerlaeota bacterium | reverse complement strand
TATAGTTGCTCCTGCTGAGGCTGTCGGGTCCTGACAGAAGACCAAACAACAAGTGCCTGACGAACAATGTTTAATCTTCAGACGAAATGCAACAGCTTGAAATAAGACAGGTCGTTATTGATAAAGCTGCGCTCTCTGCTCCGCTAACAAAATATATTTTAAAAAAACTCCCTCCAACCATTCCAGTTAAGTACGTTGCCTCACCTTCCCGATTCATAAATGCTTTTCTGTGTAAAAAGGCTGAGGAAGACGTCATCGGCGAAGGCAAAAAGATACTTCTGCTAACAATCAACAAAGGGGCAATTTTCAAGCAATGTCCAGGAACACGCAACTATCTTTGTTGTCTGTATAACATTCTTAACACAGCTAATGGATGTCCGCTGGATTGCTCTTATTGTGTGCTGCAGGGCTACTTCACCTCACCGCTACTAACTATTTTTGTAAATACAGATGCGCTGAAGAAAGAATTAGCTCAAGTATTTGCAGCACAACAAGGCCGCGTGATACGACTTGGCACCGGAGAATTTACAGATAGTCTGGCGCTTGAACATTTGACGGGATTCAGTCACCAACTGATACCCTTTATTCTGCGCTGGCGAAATGTCTTCCTGGAGCTAAAAACAAAAACTGACAATATTAACGGACTGGAGGAATTCAGAGACACTCCACAGGTCATCTGTTCCTGGTCGCTGACTCCACAGCGCATTATTACGGAAGAAGAACGCTTCACTGCTTCATTGGCGGAGCGTCTTCAGGCGGCACACCAGATGCAAGAATGGGGATTTGGATTGGGCTTTCACTTTGATCCCCTACTTTATTATGAAGGATGGGAAGATGAATATTATGACCTTGTCTGTCAGCTTTTTAAATACGTGGAGCGGAATCGGATTTACTGGATCAGTCTGGGTTCTTTTCGTTTTCCACCGCACTTAAAGGAAATCATTGAACGGCGTTTCCCTCGCACCCGGATTCTCAATCCCGAGTTTATTACCGGTGCTGATGGAAAGACCCGTTATTTTTTGCCTGTGCGTCTTCAGCTCTATCGCAGGCTTTTTCAATGTATACGTCAGTTTGCTCCGGATGTTACAATTTACTTCTGTATGGAAAGCCCACTGGTGTGGAGAGAAATCGCAGGCTTTGAGCCGGCTTCTAATACCGAAGTGGCGCAGTTACTGGACAACATTTGCCTGTTGAAATCAAAAAAATAGTTCACAATTTAAATAATAGCACTTACGCGGTTCAGAAAATCAAAACAGGCACAATATTCTGTACTGTTATTATTTTCTCTGATAATCAGAAAAGTTCCCAGTTTTCAACCCCGAGCCAGGGCCAGAATGTGCCATTCCAGTTTACACCGCCCAATTTAAAATCATTCACCCGTGCCTCATTTAAATTGTAAGTCATCAGGCGAATCCAACCCACTTTTTGTCCGGAGTCTGTAACAGTCCAGTTCACAACGGGTGTCTGGCTATTATTTTTATAAACCCTGATGCCGATATTAGAGCCATTAGCTTTTACAGCAATTTGAAACGAGTCACCACTATTGATACCACCCGGTACCAGGACATTGTAACCGCCAATTTGTGTCCATTCATTGGTGCGACGCAAGATGATGCGATTTGTATTAGTTGGGGAGCCACTGGTGAAAAAGGTGAGAGAATAACCTTTAGAGCCTTCACGAAATCGCAGGTCAAAATTAGCTTCTCCGACACTGGTATGAGCGCGTGCGGCATTTGTGATTGTAATGTGGGCTTCTAAATGGAAGTTACCATATACATAACCGGCAGTGCGAATACCGCCGCCACCATTGGGAGTGTTATTGCCTAACAATCGCACTGAACCAT
>CAYRXI010000031.1:21284-23898 GCA_964428255.1 uncultured Candidatus Sumerlaeota bacterium | reverse complement strand
GCTCATAACTACACTGCCTCCCCCTGTAGTCTCAGCTTGCCAATCTGGCAGAGGTGGATTGGTATCCAGCGATAGCCCGTCAAACGCATCCTGCCACCACATTGCATTGTCTGGCACATTAGGTCCACCACCGCTTGCACCTTTCTGATAATTCAATGAACATGCATAATTAAATGAATACCAAGGATTATTCTCATGATCAGCAGGTGTAATAGATTTCCAGTATCTTAATGAATACTCATCCCAGCCAAAGCCCTGAGGATAGACAAACCAGGTGGCGGCAACAATTTTGTGGTTGGGCAGCCCGGGCCATTCACCTCCAGAGCTATTATTCCAATTATTTATTAATGTGAGAGCGCGGTGTAAGAACTTTGCGCCAATACGAGCATTCGGATCGTCCGGCATATGTTTATTCCATTCAGTAATATAGATAGGTCTATTGCCGAGACCCCACTGGTCAATAATCATTAATTGTTCACGAATGGAATCCCAGAATCCATCCACGCCATAGTTGGTTCCGCCCGGTTCTGCATAACCATGAAGCGCGAATCCATCAATCTTGCTCTTATCAGTAACAGCCTCAATCTGTCGCCATAAAAACTCATTGCCATCCATATAGCGTACTCCAGAGATAACATTGCCATGTGACACAGGTTGCATTAAGACAATCTGCTGGGCTGGATTAGTATTGGGTGTAACTTCGTGGATTTTGTCCCGGCAGGCAATATAAGTCTGGGCGTATTGTTCAGGCGTGGGTTCCCAGGGAATATTGTAACTTGAGCCTCCCCAGCGCAGATTTTCGCCATTTACATTTACTTCATTGCCAATTTGCCAGATATGACAGTAATCTTTCAGGGTTTCGGCTGCCGCCTTACAATCATTTGCATATTGCTCTAACGTATAAGGATCGCTCGGATGCGGCACATTACGACTCCAATACGGCTGAACCCTAAAAATCATTGAATGTCCTTTAGAAGTTACCTGCTGACAGTGTCCCACATAATAAATGGGCTTATCCCAGGGCTGGGATTGACTATCGTCTACGTGTGTAATCTCCAGCACCCAGATTCCTTTTCCGCCACTCATACTCTCCACATCTGTACCCCATCTGTCCCCATACCAGTGAATTCCATAAAGCCAGGGGGAATCATTGGTGATGGCAACCAATGCTGTGGCTGTCAGCAGAAACAAACAACTAATTCCAAGCCACCGCATTTTTTCACCTCCAAACAGAAATGGATTTTGATTTTAGTTAAGTGGAGCGATCAAAGTCAAGAAAAACCAGCATTAATACTGGTCTTGTGAATAATCTGATTGCTTTTTTCTGGAATCGTATTGGGAATAATAGTTTTCTTCTCTTTCCCATTGTTCAAGCACGGGACGGGTGCGTTGTTGCTTGCGAATATAAGCCAGAATAAACAACAGTGTGGTGAGTAACATCAGGATTGAGCTGGAAGAAAGAACTGCTATCCAGTTAAACAGCGAATATCTGGTTGCGTTACGCCAGCTTAACTCCAGTCCATCACGTAGAAATTTATTCCAGAAGGTCAATATGCGCTCGGCGCCATCCACCGGGTCAGTTAAATCATCAACCAAGACTTGAATTTTAGCACCTTTGTAGCGTTGCTTAAGAAGATAGTTCACCACGGAATAGCTTTGTAGATAAGCCAGATGCATAGCCCCGGGTTCTGCTGGAAAAGTGTGCTCTAACTCTGCAAGTGGGATATGTCTTCCAAGAATGCGAGCCAGTGCTAACGAGACAGCATCATTAATCTGCCAGTCGCCTGCCAGATGCATCGCAATGCCTTCTTCCAGCCAGCGTGGCAGTCGCTCGGGACACATATTTCCCAGATAAATATGCGCGTACTCATGTGTTAGTGTCTGCAAGAACTGTTCCCTGGGATATTGACTCAATAAAGCCAAATTAATATAGATTACATTGCGTGCTGCTACAGCACAGGCGAGGATATGTTCTGGTGGTTGCGTTGTGGCGGCTCTAAACTCTTCCGGAGTGACACAGAGGACTATTTCTGTGCGCTGCTGAAACAGTCGTTTTAGCTTATCTGTAACCTTCTGCCGAGTTAATTCTGCATTTAATAAAATTTCATTAACGATTTTCTCTGATACACCCCGGGAATCAGGTATAAAAAAATGCAGGCTGCTCTGTTCAGCATAGGGTCTCAGCAGAGTGAGCATAATACTTGCTGCTATCAAAAGAACCGGTATTTCTCTTCTGGAAATTAACATTGACGAATTTTCTTTCTCTCTATCTTCCTGAATTTTAAATCACTATCTTCAACTTCTCTTTTGAAATATTCCTGTTCGTTTGAGATTATAAGTTTAATGGCTAATAACTAACATCTTATTGTCGGCTTTGACTCAAATAATCGCTATAAAAAAGATAAAAATAATTTGCAATTAGCTACTGAGACCGCTAAAATCTAAACTGTATAACGCTATTTGAAAAAAGATTGTTTTCAGATGGAGATAAGAAATGTTTGATTTAATTATTAAAGGCGGAAAAGTATTTGATGGTAGTGGGAAAGACCCGAAATTTGCTGATATTGGAATTGTAGGTGATAGAATTAAAGAGGTTGGAAATTTAACCGGGGCA
>CAYRXI010000031.1:20615-21252 GCA_964428255.1 uncultured Candidatus Sumerlaeota bacterium | reverse complement strand
TTTCATTGACGCTCACTCACACTCCGATGAAAATTACCTGGTTAATCCGCTGGCAGATAGTAAACTCCGGCAGGGGATTACTACTGAAGTGATTGGTAATTGCGGGAGCTCGCCCTTTCCTCTCTCCACCGCAACCCAGCAACAACTCCAGCAGGATATAAAAGACTGGGGGATTAGAGTAGATTGGACAACAGCAGAGGGCTTTTTTGCCAGGTTAGAGGCTGCCCGGCCAGCAATCAATATTGTGCCGCTTGTGGGACAGGGCGCGATTCGGGCAGCTGTAATGGGCTATGAGGATCGTCCTCCTAAATCGGAGGAACTGGCTCAAATGAAAGACTTGCTTCTTGAGGCACTTATTGCTGGTTGTTGGGGATTTAGTAGTGGGCTCATCTATCCGCCGGGGTGCTTCACGCCAACCATAGAATTGATTGAACTGGCAAAACTCTTGCAATCTATTGACGGAATCTATACCACACATATTCGCAGTGAAGGCGACCAGCTGCTGGAAGCCATTGAGGAGGCACTGAATATCGGGCGTTCTGCTGGAATCCGCGTTCAGATTTCGCATTTGAAAGCTGCCGGTGCGCGCAACTGGGGAAAGGCTGAAAAAGCCCTGCAAATGATTGACAGGGCTGTT
>CAYRXI010000031.1:20356-20605 GCA_964428255.1 uncultured Candidatus Sumerlaeota bacterium | reverse complement strand
TGTTGACCGTGAAGGACTGCCCATAGGCTTTGACCGCTATACGTATACAGCCAGTGCCAACAGCCTCAGCTCCTTATTGCCTAACTGGGCACATCAAGGCGGGAGACAACAAACCATTGAATATCTAAAAGACCCGGATATCAGTGAACGGATTGAAATTGAAATGCGGCACAATCTGGAGGGTGCACAGGGCTGGGGCTCTGTGATTTTGTCTTATGCTGGCTCTCCTGAGTATGAAAAATTTGAGGG
>CAYRXI010000031.1:7089-20336 GCA_964428255.1 uncultured Candidatus Sumerlaeota bacterium | reverse complement strand
TTAAAGAAGAGTTGCTCGTCTTTCACATTCTGCTAACCAGCAATTTTACTACTACCATCTGTTCGTTTACTATGAATCCTGAAGAAACGGATATGATTCTAACACATCCACGCTGTGTGGTCTGTACGGATGGTGGCGCACGGGCACTAACTGGTCCGTTAAGCAAAGGCAAACCTCATCCTCGCGTGTTCGGGACTTTTCCCAAGTTCTTCCGTAATTATGTAAAAGAGAAAAAGAAATTAACCTTGAGCGAAGCTGTGGCAAAAACTACAGCCAGAACCGCTGAACTGTTTAATATCAAAGAGCGAGGGATGATAAAGCCTGGTTATTTTGCCGACATTATCGTCATCAACTGGGAAGAATTTACTGACACCGCCACCTACGAAAACCCAAAGTCCTTTCCTGATGGTATCATAGCTGTCATAGTTAATGGCAAACCAGTATTCATGAACGGCACTTACACTGACGCCCGCCCCGGGAGATTGCTGCTGAGATAAATTTGTTGATGGTCTAATGAGATAGCAACAAACAGAAAACGAAAAAACTTTGGAATTCGGGTAAAGCAGAGTTATGTTGAGAAGGAAGCTTTTTTGGGAGGGACAGATAACCAGGCAGATTAGTTTGAATATCAGAGAATTTTGCTCCATGCTGCTTCCATATTTTCTATTATTACTTTGATTTTTCAAGCTGTCATAAGTAATGTGAGTTGTCTTTACTTAATCACTAATAATGAAACTCAACAGCAATAAATATTATCTGGCATCTGGAGTTAAACTAATTTTTATGTTTTTTCTTAGCGTGATGCTCTCGGGATGTTATAATCACGGCCGTAGTGTGTCACCAGAGACTTCATCCTTAACAGCCACTCCCGAAGTGCGTGCCGTGTGGGCTTCTACTCTTTCACCCTGTATGAATTCTCCCGAGGAGATACGGGAGCTTGTAGCAAGTGTTCGGCGGGCTAATTTAAATACGATTATTGCACAGGTGCGTCATCGTGGTGTGGTTTACTATAAATCCCGGCTGGAGCCACGTGCACCAGCCATTCGTTATCAGCCCGACTTTGACCCGCTTGCAGTTCTATTGCAGGAAGCACACAATACCAGCGGCGGAAAACCGCGCCTTGATGTTTATGCCTGGTTTAACGTATTTCATATCGGGAAGCTAAAAGTCACTGACAACCTGACCACACCTACTCCAATTCAAATTGCACATCCGGATTGGTTTACACTGGATAGAAAGGGAAATGTTCTGGAGTTTCTGGAGCCCGGATTACCAGCAGTGCAGGACTATTTAATTGCATTAATTGAAGAATGTCTCACCCAGTATGATGTGGATGGTATTAATCTGGATTTTATTCGGTATCCTGAACAGGATGCTGGATATCATCCAGTGGCACTTTTGCTGTTTAATCGCCTGCAAGGACGTGATGGTGGCAACCCGTCTGCCAGTGACAAAGAGTGGAATGATTTCCGCAGAGCTCAGATTACGGCTTTCGTCAGACGTTGTGCCGTATCAGTCTGGCGACTGAAGCCAGAAGCTATCTTCAGTGTAAACGGAGTGGGATTTGGAGGTCCTCCAGTTCGGGACTTCTCAGATTCCAGTCCATACTGTCAGGTATTTCAGGACTGGGCTGGCTGGTTGGAACAGGGTTATTTAGACCTGGTCTGCCGAATGGGTTATAAGCAGGAGTCAGTGCCACTTCAAGCCAGGCACTTCCGTGGTTGGGCAGACTTTTCACGCCAGCTGCAGGACCAGTGTCCCGGACGCTATGTAACCATCGGTATCGGAGGCTATCTTAATTCAATGCCGGAAACTCTTTCACAATATAGAGAAGCCCTGAAACGAAATTTAGGCACGTCACTCTTCAGTTATCACCGACCTATTAAAGAAGCAAGCCCCACAGGGATGTTCGGTTCAGCCTCTCCTTTCTGGGAAGTGCTCGGCAGGGAAATTTATCCAGTTTGGGTACCACCACCGCGCCCCCTGTGGCGTCTGCAATATGGAATTATCGCCGGCATCCTTAAAGACAGCTCCGGACGAATTCTAAATGGAGTTAAAGTGCGACTTAAGAACACACCTTTTGAGACAACGTCTGATGGCTCTGGCTTTTTTGTCTTTACTATGCTTACCCCGGGTTCATACACAATTGACGCTCCGGGTGCTATTTTATCTCAAACTGAGGTTAAGGCTCACGCCGACAAGGTGGTTCTTTTAAATTAAAGCTATAAGTTTACTTCGGATAAACTCTGCAAAGCTTCTTAGTACCCCTAAAATTAAGGAACTGCATAATAAACTAATTTATTGATTACTCTTTTCACTCACAACTTTTGTAAAAACAATGTCGTTTACAGCTGGTTCCAGTGGTATCGCAATTGACCTGATGCTTCCAGCTTTATCCAGCTGAAAATATACGAGCATTTGTTCTCCGTGTCTGAGCATCTCATTCATCTGGAATACATCATAATGATAGTGGCGCAAACGAAAGGGTATGCCCTGATAATTCAGTCTTAGCTCACCGTCTTGCAAAGTTATTGTAACTCTGCCATAGCCTGGATGTTCATATTCCCCGGCATAATCTGCGAGTGGATGCGAGAGGTGAGTTGCGTGCTGGCGTTTTATGTCTTTGCGCTTTTTGCTCTCCGCTTTCTCCTGTAGCAAGGCTTCTTGCATCAGGCGCTTATGCCAGGGAATTGGCTCAAGCCCTAATATTTTATCATAAACATAAAATGGAATTATAAAATCCAATAACGAACTACTTCTGTTAGTGAGCACCACAACACCCAGTGACTCAACCGGCAGGAATGAGACGCTGGCAGAGAACCCAGCCAGATTTCCGCTATGCCTGATAAGGTGATAACCCCGGTAAGCTTCTATTATCCAGCCCATTCCAAAACAAATGTTTAACCTTTCTTTATAGGCTATCGTCTGTGGTAATACTACCTCAGGCGAATAAAGCTGCTTCAAATTCTGCGCTGAAATAATCGTTTCCTTGCTCCATTTTCCTTGATTTAACTGAAGACGAAGCCAGCGGCACATATCCAACACATTAGAGACAATACCACCAGCAGGATTTAGCGGTCCTTTCAGTGCATTAAGTACTGCTTTCTTCATCCAGCCCCGTAAATAAAGCAAGGTCTGTTTCTTATGCCTGTAGTAGCCTTGCGCAAGGTTTTCATCCTGCTCCAGTTCCGGGGAGATAAATTTACTGGAACTCATTCCCAGCGGAGTAAAGATACGTTCAGCAATGAATTCTTCATATTTCTTTTTGCTTGTATGTTCAATCAATAGACCAGCTACCATAAACATCAAGTTGTTGTACTGATATTTGTTGCGAAAATCAGGCGGTTGCCCGGACACAGCAGTTGGTTCAAGGAAACGTAATCGGGCACATAGCTCGGGCATTGTAAGGGGTGAATTAAACCAGAGCCAGTCATGCCGCGGCAAACCGCAACGATGCAATAATAGGTCACGAACCGTGAGCCTCTCCGTTGCCACAGGGTCGCTCAGGCTGAATGAGGGCAAATATTTTCGGACGGGGATGTCCCACTCTAATTTGCCTTCATCAACCAGAATGCCGATAGCTGTCGCAGTAAATGCCTTGGTACAGGAAGCGATGAGAAAACTTGTTTTTTCAGTTACTGGGAGTTTTTTTGCTAAATTTCGCAATCCGTAGCTTTTGATAAACAGCGTTTGCCGTGGATTAACAATTCCAACAACAACTCCAGGCACGCCTAATTCACTCATCCGTCGCTTAACAAAATCATCAAAACCGTCAAGTAACGAATTTAGTTTTGCTTTAGTTAGCATAGTCGTGGTTCTCATGTGTGACTTTAGTAAGATAATACAAAATTTGAGTGAGAAAAAGCAAAGTGTAATTTATTCTTCAGGGCAGGAATATTTCTGCAGGATTTTTTGTAAGCGCCTCTGACAGCGCGAACAAAAGCGGTAGCCTTTGCGGTCAGTATCTGCCAGACTATTAGAGAAAAACATAACACAATGCTGGTCGGAACAATGCTGTAGGTCATAAGTATGCCCCAGTTCATGCACGGCCTCTGTGAGGGCGCGCCGCATAAATAATGCCTCGTCTCGCTCCAGTCCGTAAAATTCCTGATGTAGCCGCGTCAGGGAAATTATTGCGGTTTTGCTAACGGGATCAGCCTCGCCAAAGACAAAATTTAATTCGGGAACAAACAAGTCAACCTCAACGACTCCCAGTACACGTCGTCCGGGTGCTGCATATTTTCTACTCAGCAAGGCAAGAAGTGCGGTGGAAAAATATTGGCCACGGCGGGGATTATATGCATAGGGGGGGATGCTTTCCTTCGGCACTAACCTGTATTCTAATGGTAATTGTTCTTTTAAAGCATTCCCGATATTCGTGAGTACTTCAGTGCTAATATTATCAAAGGGTACTAAATATAGCTCCTCGTATTGTTGCTTATCTTTCACCGGTTTTGAATTTTCGGACAAAGTTGTTATATCATCGCTTGCGATGCAAAACCCAAGTCCATTACCCAGAACAAGTAGTACAACTTTTATTATAACTGCATACACGATCAAACTTTTTAAAAATTTAAACTTCTGATTGTAAAATAACTACTGCTGAATAAGAGCCGATTTATTTGTATGAAAGAAACAGTTTACCCCAGTCTGTTTTCATAAAATCCTTCACGCGTTTGCGGCCAACAATATTAAACCACAAAAAGTCATAATAAAAACGCGATGCCACGTATGACCACGGAACGATAGGAGAGCGTAAAAGTAATTTTTCAAAGGGGCGGAGTGGTCCCCAGTAGATTGCCTTCTGCCCGCGGCTGGCAAAAGTTTCCTCCTGACAGAACCTGAAGTTGACGCCGGTAATGTCCTCGCCAACAACTTCTATGTCCTTAATATCGCCAATACCCAGACCTGCTTCATGCGCCAGGCGGATGAATCCCAGACTTAACGGGTCAAATCCCTGCATTTTGGCACTTACGGCATCAATGGCTACCTGGTCTGCACTGGCTAAAATATAATTTTTTATGCACGGGCGCATTGCACGCGGACCGGCACCATCACCACACACTGTACCATCCATCACGGCGAACAATCCTGTATGAATTTCTTTTTGAATTTTCAATAAATCAACCAGGGTCTCATGAATTACACCGTGAGTCCAGTGCCGTCGCTCACTTAACAAACCTCCGAAGGCATTTTTCATCGCACCTGTTATGGTGGTAAATACGTGCGTTTTCACCGTGGGTAGATGAACCACACTTTTCCCGATAAATAACTCGGGGATTTTAACCCCGTCGGGGAAAATTTTGTGCAGCACACTGAACTTATAACGTTTGGGGTGATATACAATCCATTTAACCGGTGGTTCATACAGATGCACGGGTTTCAGTCCGTATTTCCTGTCTATGACATCGTAACGATTATTAATTATTCCTTTCTTGGCATTTACCACTACGGTGCGATTGTGCGCCGGGACTAATTGTTCTGGCTTAAAGCCTGCACCTAACAATGTCTTTACCACACCTTCATATTGCCAGGGCTGAGTTGAGCAAGAGGGGAAATAATGATGCCACGAAATGTTAACTTTTAAAATTACATCTTTATCTGTACTCAAATGTTTCTCAAACTCAGCCAGTTTCATCAGACGTTCATAATCCTCAAGAGCTGTCTGGGGACTGGTTTTTAAAACGGCTACTTTTGCTTTCATTTTTACTCCTTTCACAGATTTAAAATATTTGGAGACCCGTCTTTTTAAACTCCTTTAATGTAAATATGAGCTGATAATCCATCACTCCGGTCTCATTTGCAACTTCTCTGGCAACCTGTTCGCACTCGTCTACGGTTGCTCCATGTATCATTGCAAATACATTATACCGCCAATTCTCCGGACACTCGCGTTCATAACAATGGGAAACTTCTTTCCTGCGACTTAAGGCTTGTGCCAGTTCAACCACCTTTTGGTCATCAACAGCCCATAGACTCAAGGCATTAGCTTCTCTTCCTGCCCGATGGTGATGCACAATTGCGCCAAAACGACGAATAATTCCTTCAGCCTGCCAGCGCTTAATAAGGGAAATTATCTCTTCTTCATCCATTCCCACCTCTTGAGCCAGCGCGGAAAATGGATGTTCAACTAACGGAATTGAATTCTGCAGATGACGTAATAATGCCTTCTCTTTTTCGGTGAATTCCTTCACTAATTTTAAACCGGGTGACTTAATTTATCTCTGGAACCGAAGGGAACCTGTTGTTCCGAGTTCTTCCCGCTTAAAGTTCAGTTCAGCAAAAATCTGGCATCTATCTTAAACGCACGTCTGGTGCGAAATTCTACAATTTCCTTGATATTCGTTTTATGTTTAATCTCAGCAATAACGTTTTTTAACTTATCTTCGTCAGGAGCCACAATAGTAAACCACAAATTGTAATAATGATTGCGCTGATAATTGTGCGTCACTTCTTTAAAACTATTAATTACTCGGGCGACTTTTTCTAACTCACTTTCATCTGGAACTCGCAGAGCAACAAGAGTGGCAACCATACCCATCCGCTCAGGGGAAAAAATTACACCTACTCTTCTTATTATTCCCTGCTTAATTAACTCGCTAACTCTCGCTATTACTTCAGTTCCCGGGATACCCACTCTGGCTCCTATTTTTTCAAATGGTTTTGTGACGATGGGAAATTCCGCCTGTAATAGATTTACCAATTTTCTATCAATCTCATCCATAAAAAATTCTTAAATGAAAAGCATTTTAAATAAATATTATCTTAGTTATAAAACCCAAGTCAAATTTTTTGTCTGTTCAATGACTTTACCTTCTTCAACTGCAGAAAATGTTCTTTTCAGCACAACTTTGAATTGACCTTAAACTTTGAAAATTTTTAGGTAATACTTTAATAATATAAGATAATGAAAAACCGATTGGGCTTACAGGTTTTCCTCAGTTGCTAAGACGAAGTTGCCTTCTAATAGGTGTGAAATATTTAGCAGGAGGTGGTTAATTATGCAAAAACTAAAAAGAATGAGTGGTAGATGTTTATTGGTATTCTTTATCAGTATTGCAGTTATGTGTATCAATGGCTCTCAGGGCGAACAAACTAAAAATGCACCTGTTTCGCCACCAGCTAGGCACATAAAAGCGGGCTTTATTTATGTGGGTCCGGTTGGTGATTACGGCTGGACACATGCTCATGACGTTGCCCGCAAGCAAATGGAAAAAAAGTTTCCCTGGCTCAAGACGATATATGTTGAAAGTGTCGCCGAAGGCGATTGTGCAAGAGTAATAGACAGATTGGTACAGGAAGAAAAGTGCGATGTGGTCTTCACAACCAGCTTTGGTTTTATGAACGCTACGCTTGCTGCTGGCGAAAAGTATCCTGATAAAATTTTTATGCACTGCTCGGGTTATAAGCGGGCAAAAAATGTGGGCACGTACTTTGCCGAATTATATCAGATGTATTACCTAAATGGACTGATGGCGGGCGCACTAACTAAAACCAATAAAATCGGGTATGTCGGAGCTCATCCAATTCCTGAAGTCGTGCGGCACATAAATGCCTTTGCATTGGGCATTAAAGAGGTCAATCCCAAAGCAAAAGTATATGTCAAATGGCTCTTCTCGTGGTATGACCCGGCAAAAGCACGTGAAGCAGCAGAAACACTGATTGCCGAGGGCTGTGATGCGCTTGCCATCACTGAAGATTCTATCGCTACGATTGAGGTTGGGCAGTCACATACTGCCAAAGGTAAGCAGATTTTTACCTTCAGCCATTATAGCCCGATGCAAAAATTTGGACCGGATTCGGTAGTGTCGGGGCAGCTGGTAGACTGGGGTATACTATATGAGGATATTCTGATTAGAATTTATACCGGGGTCTGGCGGGCAGACGATTGGTGGTGGCTGGCAAAAGAAAAGGTAGCGCTTCTGGGTGGAGAACCCGGACAACCAATAAATCCCAAATTTATTCCGGCATTAAAAGAGGTCTGGGTTGAAGATAAACTGCTGGGGAAAATAAGTGTTTATGATTTGGTGATGAAACGACTGGAACAGATGAGCGAACCGACAATTCTGTTTGAACCTTTCACAGGTCCGATTGAGGACCAGCAAGGGAAACTCAGACTTAAAGCCGGTGAGCGTGCCAGCCACGATATGTTATGGAAAATGGATTGGTTCGTACCCAATGTAGAGGGTTCTATTCCTAAATAATAAAATCGCCGCTGACAGCAATATAAAAGGTTTCAGGATTTAGTATCGCTAAAGAAGATAGGTAAGAGGTGTTTTTTTTTGAAATATTTCCAGATTTGCCTATCTCTGATTGCAATCTAACTGATATCATTTTATATCAATATGCTCTCGCCAAAGAAGATTACAAAACTTGAAATCAGGAACATTTCAAAGCGTTTTGGGGATATTGTTGCTAATGACAATATAAGTTTTTGTGTCAACGCGGGTGAGATTCTGGGAGTGCTGGGAGAGAATGGGGCGGGGAAATCTACTTTGATGAATATTTTATACGGGATTTACTCTCCGGATACGGGAGAAATTCTCATCAATGACAGACCCGTCAGTATTCGTTCTCCTCGCGATGCAATTAAACTCGGTATCGGAATGGTGCATCAACATTTTATGCTGATTGCCAATCATACTGTGGCTGAAAACATCACTCTGGGTCTGGATGATACTCCGTTCTTTTTCCCGCAGAGATTCATTACTGCAAAGATTAAACAGTTTCAAGAGCAATATGGTCTCAAGATAAACCCCGAGGCGTATATCTGGCAACTCTCGGCTGGGGAACAACAGCGAGTGGAAATTATTAAAGTCCTGCTCAGTGGTGCTGACCTGTTGATATTTGATGAGCCAACTTCAGTTTTGACACCGCAGGAAACTGAAAAGCTGTTTGCCATCTTACGGCAGCTGGTGGCTAAAGGTAAGACCGTGATTTTTATCTCTCACAAACTCGGTGAAGTTTTAAAAATCACCAATAGAATTGCAGTTTTGCGTCAGGGCAAATTAGTCGGGTTAGTTGAGACGAGTAAGACTAATACGCAGGAATTGGCAAGAATGATGATTGACAGTGAGCTGAGTTTTCAGCTACCTGTCACCAGAGGGCATTCCGCAGAGACGGTATTAGCTGTAGAGCAGATTTCAGTAAAAAACGATATGGGGTTAATGGCGGTGAGTAATCTATCTTTTGTGGTTAACAAAGGCGAAATCTTTGGCATTGCCGGTGTGGCTGGAAATGGACAAAAGGAGCTGGTGGAGGCGCTTACGGGGTTGAGAAAAATTGAAAAAGGCACGGCTAAAATAAATGGTGTTGACATAACAAATACCTCATCTCGCTTTATCACAAACAATAAAATTTCCCATATCCCTGAAGAACGACTGCGATTTGGGGTTGTCCCCACTCTGGCAGTGTATGAAAACAGTGTGCTAAACAACTATTATCGCGCTCCTTTTGCCAGTGGGATTTTTTTGAATTATCCGCAGATTAAAAATTTTGCTTATACCCTTTTGCGTGAATTTGAGATTCAGGCGTCTTCCATCAAAGCCCGAGTCAAAAACCTATCTGGTGGTAATATCCAGAAACTTATTTTAGCCAGGGAGCTGGCTAATAACCCTCAATTACTCATTGCTGCTCATCCTACCTATGGTTTAGACATTGCTGCGACCGACTTTATCAGGCGACTGCTACTTAAGAAAAAGGAGGATGGATGCGCCATACTCTTAGTCTCAGAAGATTTAGAAGAATTACTGATGTTAAGTGACCGCATCGCGGTAATGTTTGAGGGAAAATTTATGGGAATTGTGATAAATAAAGATGTAAACATTGAACAGCTCGGACTGATGCTGGCTGGCATAGTGAAAAATAAAGATGATTAGCATAAACTCCTTACTTTTTAGCTAGTGAAACAGTAAAGGTTTATATGTTCAGGTTAAAAATTGAAAGGCGAACCGAGACACCTGCGGCATTAACAGTGCTTATATTGGGTTTGTCCCTAATAATGGGTCTCGGGGCTGTGAGCTGCGTATTTTTGCTTAAAGGTGCAAATCCAGTTTTTGCATTGCAGAAAATCTTTGTGGGCTCTTTTGGCAGTATCTTCGGAATTAAGGAGACCATCACTAAAGCCATTCCGTTAATTCTAATTGGTTCGGGATTAGCCCTGGCATTTCGCGCCGGGTTCTGGAATATCGGTGCGGAAGGACAGCTTTTATGTGGAGCAATTTTTGCCACTTATATCGGACTTCATCTAGGCGCCAAACTGCCGCCGCTGATAATAATTTCATTAATGTTCCTGGCAGGATTTATCGGGGGGGGATTATGCGGGTGCCTTGCAGTTTTTCTCAAATGTAAGTTTCACATCAATGAAGTTATTTCAACCTTAATGCTTAATTATATAATTGCGGAGGTTGTCCAATACCTGATTTATGGACCGTGGAAGGGGAGCACTCATTTGGGCTTCCCGTATACTGACAATTTGCCTCTTGCTGCTACCTTACCACTAATTTATGCCTCGCGAATTCATTACCCAACCCTGATACTCGCTATTATTTCCCCCCTGATTATTTATATCTTATTAATGAAAACAAAATTGGGATATGAAGTTAGAGTAATAGGCGAAAACCCTGAGGCAGCAAGATATGCCGGGATAAATACTTTTAAAGTTCTCACCGTGATAATGCTGGTCAGTGGTGGGCTTGCTGGTATGGCTGGCGTCGGTGAAGTGGCTGGTATTCATCATCACCTGACTTATCCGTGGAGCATATCTGCAGGATATGGTTATACCGCCATAATTGTGGCTTGCCTTGCCAGATATAATCCGCAATTCATAATTATTTCTGCCTTATTTTTTGCGGGGATATTAGTGGGAGGGGATGCCATTCAAACTTCTCTGGGTCTCCCATTTGCCACAGTACATATCTTCAATGGGTTACTACTCTTTTCTATCATAACGGGAGTTTTTTTTCTGGAGCATAGAATTAAATTCACCAAACCAGCACTTGTTAAACATTAATTGGAAAATTTATGGAAAGTATATATTTTCTAATAACCTCAATTCTAACCAGAACTCTATCTGCGGGGACACCATTATTACTCGGTACTCTGGGCGAAATTTATTCCGAGCGAGCCGGAGTCTTGAATCTCGGCATTGAAGGGATTTTAGCTGTAGGAGCCGTCTCAGCATTTGCGGTAGCTACTATTACGGGCAATCCCTGGCTTGGAGTGCTTGCAGCAATCGGAGCCGGGGTGTTGTGTTCGTTATTACATGCCTTTGTTACCATCTCTTTGAAAGCAAATCAGATTGTCCCCGGACTGGCGTTAACTATGCTGGGGCTTGGAATAAGCGGGCTCTGGGGCAAAGCCTATATTGGCACTCCTTTAAAACATAAATTTACTGCGTTTAAAATCCCTGTACTGGCAGAGATTCCAGTGCTCGGCAAGGTTTTATTTTATCAGGACCCGATTTTTTATATCTCTATTCTCCTCGGAATAACCTTATGGTTTATCCTCTATCATAGCCGCTGGGGAATTGTAATTCGGTCAGTTGGCGAAAATCCTCTCGCCGCTGAATCGCTGGGGATAAACATTTATAAAACGCGCTACCTTTGCGTATTGCTCGGGGGGGGATTAGCGGGGCTGGCTGGTTCCTATCTATCTCTTGTCTACATTCCTTCGTGGATTGAAGGAATGACTGGTGGCAGGGGCTGGATTGTGATTGCGCTAACTGTATTTTCGCTGTGGAACCCAGCACGGGCATTCCTCGGTGCGTACCTCTTTGGTGGTATCTACGTTCTGCAATACTTTCTTCAATCATCTGGGATTTCGCCCAATCTCCTGCTTATGCTTCCTTTCCTTTCCACGCTGCTTGTCCTTTTATGGGGTTCACGCTCTTCAAGGATAAGAAAAATCTGCGCACCTGCCTCACTCGGCATACCTTATGATAAACAAAAATAAAAATGCCCTGACAGGATTAGAGTTTTGAAAAGTTCTTCCAGATTTATAATCCTGAAATCAGGTTAATTCCCAGATTTATATTGGAGTGACTCAAGATACTTCTGCGCTACTATATTATTCGGATTAAATTTTAAAACTATTTTGAACTGGCGTATAGCCTCAGCATAGTGTTTATGACGCAAAAAGAATACGCCGGCATTGAAGTGCGTATCCTCCGCATCCGGAAAAGATTTTAATGCAATGGTAAAGAGTTTTTCTGCCTCCTGGGTTTTTCCCATCTCGTCGTTTGCACGGGCAAGATTTAAAAGGGTAGATAATGCTGCTCTATTTAATAAGAGAAGTTCCTCCCAGATTCTCATTGCCTCAGTCTTGAACCCGGATTGGTAATACACCTCTGCTGAATTATTAACTTCTGCGACTAAAGCCTCCAGATTTTGACTGGTCTTTGACAGAAGGCGTAAATTGTACTCGTTAACGGCATAGTTTAGAAAATCAACAAGTCTTTTCACGCCATTTACCAGCATCTCTCGCTCAATGGCAGTATCTTTATGTTTTATTTCCCAGATAAACGGAGAAACAGGAACCAGTTTAAAATTTTCCCATAACTGCGAGTTAATCACAAAAATGCTATCGCCAAAAATTCTCTCCTGAGCCAGATTTTGTTCAATATAGTTCAACAGACCACTGCGAAAATCCGGCTGGGTATTTCTTTGCCAGCTTAACCAGTATCCCTTTAATGCGCGGAAACCTTTAGCGAGAGCCTGGCTGTAATAAGTGCCGTATGGATCAAGTATTAAAACATCCGGGCGTCTTCCGCTTATCCATTGTTCATATAGACAGACGTTAACCGAATTGCCGTTCTCCAGCACCAGTGTACTCCCTGGAGGTAATGGCTCCATAATTTCTGCTGCTAATTTAGATGGTAGTGAAATTTTTCTTTCCTTTCCCGCGTTCAAGCCGTTTACTAACAATAGAACCAGATTAAGTCCGAGTAAAAAATTAAATAGGTATCGTAAACCGCTCCGGCGCATGAAGATAAAAGTGATGCCTGTAGCACACAGAAAACCAGCCATAAGGAATGCTGGCAAAAAGAAATGCGGTAACCATTCACTATAGCGGAGGGTGAATACCAGGTTGGCAATGATAATAAATGAGGGTATAAACCAGAGTTGCCAGTGGCGAAGTAGCGCAAAAGTTGTAATCAGTCCAATGCCCCCCCCTATCAATAACACGATTGGGAGTTCCCGCGGTAATATTGTACCCAGCTGCATCAGGCGCCAGGGGAAATATTCTAT
>CAYRXI010000031.1:0-7079 GCA_964428255.1 uncultured Candidatus Sumerlaeota bacterium | reverse complement strand
TCCCTGATATTGTTGTGCTGTAATGTGTGCTACAAAACGTGGCAGATTATCAGGATTGCCCCAGTTAAATACAGGTGAGTTTGCAGCGCGTATCGGGAGGTAGATAAATACCGCCAACCCCAGCACAAAAAAAAATCCACAGATAATGAAGGACAACAATAATGGCTGTTTTCTAAAATTTAGTATAGAAGCGATACAGAAACCCGGCAAAAAAATTGCCATCGGAAGATATACGGAACAAGCCAGCCCAAGCGCTAAAAATGCCCCCCCCAAATAATTTAGATTCTTTTCATTCCACCAGCGTTGATATAAATAAAAGGCCAGCATCAGTAAAAACAGCGCAGTAGTATAAACTTCTGGCACCGTAGAATAATGCCAGTAGGTGAACCCCAGACCAACACCTGAACTGCACAAAAAAATCATTAAATTTGGACTACCATTTTTCTCTCCTGTAAGCTTTTCAATAGTATACCTCAACGTCTCAAAAAATATTAGTATTGTTAATGCTCCAAATACCACTGAGACCAGCGCTATCCTTAAGGCAAATTCATTAATCGGCAAAAACGAAGCTAACTTTGCCAGTGAGACATATAATGGACTTCCAGCGGGATGAGCAATACCTAAAAATCGTCCTGCCAGACAGAACTCACCTGCATCTTTCCAGAAGACGCCTGCAGGGCTGGTTAATACATAAAGGAGCCCCAGAGCAAGCAGTAAAATTATGGCTAAAAATAATCGGGAGAAAAGTATTCTGAAAACAGAAAACATTCTTTCGGGCTCTAATTAATTAACTGCAGTTTTCGTTCATTTTAGATGAATGAAAATAAAATAAATCTGAACAAAAACAAAATAGATAGTTCTTATTGTAAGACGACAAGATTATACGGCAATACCCACAATTGATCTTGTCTGCCTTTGTCTACTGGTTGAAATTTTAGATCTCCCTAAATTATTGCGATTTCAGTTATGGGGTCAAAAAAGTGACTTTTCTTCATATGAAGCACCAGTGGTTTTATTTCATCCAGTGCCACAGGGATATGCGCATCCAGGCGGGCAATAAAAGGTGTTTTTCCGGTGGTTAAATAAACATAAATCTCAGAGCCCATTGGCTCTATTATTTCAACTTTAGCTTTAATTTCCGCTATATCTTCAGATGGCTCTCCATAATTTTTTACATAGATATCTTCCGGACGAATTCCAAAAATTATCTCTTTGCCATTATAGGGTCTTAACTTCTCGGCAAACTCCCTGGGTACCTTCACTTTGATTTGCCCTTCATTAAACATCACATCTTCATCCACAACCTCTATAATTCCATTCATAAAATTCATCGGCGGGCTTCCGATAAATCCAGCCACAAATTTATTCACGGGTTTATTATACAGGTTCAAGGGAGTATCTGTCTGGAGAATTATACCATCCTTCATAACAGCAATCCGGCTGCCCATTGTCATTGCTTCTACCTGGTCGTGAGTGACATAGATTACTGTCGTCTGCAACCGCTGGTGGAGTTTGCTTAATTCGGCGCGCATCTGCACTCGCATCTTCGCATCCAGATTGCTTAAGGGCTCGTCAAACAAAAATACTTTTGGCTGTCTTACAATTGCTCGTCCAACAGCCACACGTTGTCGCTGACCACCTGACAGCTCCTTGGGTCTGCGGTGAAGTAATTCAGAAATCCCCAGTATTTCAGCCGCTTCTCTCACCCGGCGGTCGATCTCGGCTTTAGGAAGTTTGCGCAGCTTTAATCCAAACGCCATATTCTTATAAACGCTCATATGTGGATACAATGCGTAGTTCTGAAATACCATAGCTATGTCCCGGTCCTTGGGTGGAACATCATTTATCAGTCGGTCACCGATATAAATTTCCCCTTCCGTAATTTCTTCTAAACCAGCAACCATTCGCAGGGTAGTAGATTTTCCGCAACCAGAGGGTCCTACCAGAACAAGAAATTCTTTATCTTTTATCTCCAGACTTACATTTTTGACTGCAACGACATCTCCCGGGAATACTTTTGTTACTTCGACCAATCTTACATCAGCCATTGCTTACCTCCCCGTTGCTGTATGTGCACTAAAGTAAGATAGAAAATTTATAAGAGTGCGTTTTAGCTCTTTACGCTGCACCACTTTGTCCACAAAACCATGAGCGCAGACAAACTCTGCCAGCTGAAAGCCTTTGGGTAAAATTTGATTTATGGTTTGCTGAATCACGCGAGGACCCGCAAAGCCAATTAAGGCGCTTGGCTCTGCCAGTACTACGTCGCCCAGTGAGGCATAACTTGCCATAACTCCAGCGGTGGTGGGATTGGTTAAAACCGTAATGAACGGTATGCGGTGTTCGGCTAATCGTGCCACCGCGATGCTCGTTTTTGCCATTTGCATCAGCGAGAGAATGCCTTCCTGCATCCGTGCGCCCCCTGAAGTGCACACTGCTATTACCGGTAGCTTTTCTGCCAGGCCACGTTCTAAACAGCGGGTGACTTTTTCTCCCACCACTGAGCCCATACTTCCACCAATAAAGTTAAATTCCATCACTACCAGACAGACCTTATAATTCCCTATCTTGGCTGTGCCAGTTACTACAGCTTCTGTTAAACCGGTCTTACGTTGACTTTCAAGCAGACGTTGAGGATATGGCTTTGAATCCACAAAATTCAACGGGTCAGCAGGATATATTTCTTTATTATCCTCTTCAAATGTACCTGGTTCTACCAGCTGCGCGATTCGTTCCTGAGCCGTCAATTTATGATGGTAATTGCAGCGCGGACAGACCTTCAAATTTTCCTCAAAATCTTTACGATAAATTAGATTCAAGCAATTCTCACATTTGTGAAATAAGCCGTCGGGAATTCTGTCTTTCCGCTCTACCGGTTGAAGCACAGTATATTTCTTCTTTCTAAACCAAGCCATATTGCAAACATTCAAAATATAAGATTTAAGATATTTTTTTCGCTATCGTAAGTCAAACAAAAGGTTTTAGTCATTACTTGAGTGTTGCTTCAATCCTTCACTTAATGAGATGGCAAACTCTTTCACTCTATCAAGTAATGAAGTTGATGTTTCATACTTTTCAATCAAATCAATCAGTGCACTTCCAACTACAGCACCATCAGCACCAGCATCTGCCACCAGTCGTGTGTGTTCTGGTCTGCTTATACCAAACCCCACCACCACTGGCTTTTCTGTGATCTTCTTTATCTCCCTTATCTGCTCCGCAATATCCGGTCCCAGCCACTCTCTCGCGCCAGTGACGCCCTTAAGCGAAACGTAGTATATAAATCCGCCACTTTTGTGGGCAATCATCTTCTTTCGTTCAAGCGGCGTCGTAGGTGCTAACAAATAGATTAAACATATTCCAGATTGCTGACATAAAATTTCCAGCTCAGCCGCTTCTTCTGGTGGCAAATCCGGACATAAAATTCCATCTATACCTGTTTGTTTCGCTGTCAAGACCAATTCGGGGAGTCCATACTTTAGTAACGGATTAAATGAGCTAAATAATACTATGGGGATGTCAAGTCTTTTACGCAATATGGCAACGTATGCCAGAATCTCTTTAAGCGTCACTCCCTGACGCAATGCACGTTCTGATGACCGTTGAATCGTGGGACCATCAGCTATGGGGTCTGAAAAGGGCACACCCAATTCCAGAATATCGCAACCGTTTTCTGCCAGTGTATAGATTATCGCTTCATTAGTCTGCCAGTCAGGATAACCCGCAGTAATAAAAAATATTAATGCTTTTTTGCCCTTCTCACGTTTGTCTTTAAACACCTGGATAATTCTATTCTCCACTCTTTAATTCACCCTTGAAAGTCCGATTTTTTATTAATGTTTCTACGTCTTTATCTCCTCTACCACTGAGATTTATTACCACAATGTCATCATCTTTTAGTGTAGAAGCTATCTTCATTAAGTGGGCAATTGCGTGGGCACTCTCCAGTGCAGGCAATATCCCCTCGGTACGGCATAATAACTCGGTGGCACGGAGTGCCTCTTCGTCAGTAACTGCCACATAGTCAGCTCTGCCAATATATTTGTAAAAACTATGCTCCGGACCGACCCCCGGGTGGTCTAATCCTGCCGAGATTGCAGAACATAACTCTTACTGCCCTGAAAGACCCCGATTTCACCCTTCTCCAGGGTAGCAGCGTGCTTTTCACTCAAAAGCCCCATTCCACCAGCTTCTACCCCGATAAATTTCACTTCACGGTCATAAAAAAATGGATGAAACAGACCCAGAGCATTGCTTCCCCCCCCTACACAGGCTATCAGGTAGTCTGGCAAGTGTCCTTCCTTCTCCAGGATTTGTTTTCTGGTTTCTTTACCGATGACTGATTGAAAATCCCGCACTATCATTGGAAAGGGATGGGGACCAACAACTGAACCAAGAATGTAGTGCGTATCATCTACTCGTGCTAACCAATCCCGTAAGGCTTCATTTATAGCATCTTTCAGCGTTCTGGTTCCGCTGATCACCGGTATCACGCGTGTGCCCAGTAATTCCATTCTAAAAACATTAAGGCGTTGCCGCTCCATATCTTCACTTCCCATATATACCTCGCACTCCAAGCCTAATAGAGCGGCTACTGTCGCTGTAGCAACGCCGTGTTGTCCGGCACCAGTTTCTGCAATCACGCGCCGTTTACCCAAACGCCTTGCCAGTAAGCCTTGTCCCAGTGTATTGTTGATTTTATGCGCGCCAGTATGGCAGAGGTCTTCACGCTTTAGATAAATATGTGCTTTTGTCCCGAGTACTTCAGCCAGACGCTGTGCACGATAAAGAGGTGTAGGTCTCCCCGCATATTCTCGTAGCCAGTACTGAAGTTCGCTTTGAAAGTCAGCATCCTCTTTTAACCGCAGATATTCTTGTTCAAGTTCAATCAGGGCAGACATCAATGTTTCTGGAACATATCTGCCCCCGAAGGGACCATAATGGCCAGTTTCATCTGGTAGTTTTATTGAACTCAAGTCGTTTAACATATTTATACTTGCTGGATAATTTCTTGTAACGCCTTGCCTGGATTTTCTGCTCGCATCAATGTCTCACCAATTAGCACTGCATCTACTCCTTCTTCCAGTAAATAACGGATATCGTTGCTCGTCTTTATGCCACTTTCGCTGATAATTATCTGGTCTCGTGGCACAGGCAAGTACTGGAGCAATTCTGCGGTTCGCCTTATGTCAACCGTGAAATCTCTTAAATTCCGATTATTTATCCCAATTATCTTCGCTTCAACTTTTAGTGCACACTCTAATTCCATCACTGAATGCACTTCAACCACTGCCGCCAGGTCTAATTCTCTTGCAAGATTTAACAGTTCTCCTAATTTCTTTTCCTCCAGAATTGCCACGATTAATAGAACCGCATCTGCACCCACCTCTTTAGCTTCCCAGAGTTGATATTCATCAAAGATAAAGTCTTTACGTAGAATTGGGAACTCCGGATATCTATGTCTTATCTGTCTTATGAATTCCAGATTTCCCTGGAAGTAATCTTCTTCAGTTAGAATTGATAAGGCGTCTGCCCCCCCCCTTTATACTCCTGCGCCAGCTTCAGGACTTCAAATTTTTCGCGGATTAACCCTGCAGATGGCGAAGCCCTTTTTAGCTCCGCAATTATCCGCATTCTACAATCAGTTCTCCGAATCGCCACTTCAAATCTCTTCGCTCCATCAGCGTTTATCAGCCGAGATTTCCTCTGCAGTTCGGCTAACGGCAATTTCTGCTGACGGGCTTTCAATCGTTTCTGCTTTGCTACTACAATTTTTGAGAGTATATCCATCTTTCAAATATTAAATGAGAGTAAACTGGGGACACCTAACCAACATTATATTTTTTAAACTCCCTGGCAGGTCGGAGATAGGCTAAGCTCAGATTTTTAAACGCGCAGTTTTAACAGATTACTTTTTTATTTTTGTAACAGCTTCTCGCGTATTTTTTTCTCAATCTCTGCCATTAGCTCGGGCGATTCATTCAACAACTGTCGTGCATTTTCTCTTCCCTGACCAAGGCGCTGTCCTTGATAAGACAGCCAGGCACCTGACTTATCTATGATTCCCAGTTTAGTTCCCAGGTCCAAAATTTCTCCAGCCCGGGAGATGCCCTCTCCAAATATTATATCAAATTCTGCCTCCCGAAATGGTGGCGCTAGTTTATTTTTCACCACCCGAGCATGTATCCGACTACCAATCACCTGTTCTCCTTCCTTTAATTGGGCAGTGCGGCGTAAATCAATGCGGATAGTAGCGTAGAACTTAAGCGCTCGCCCGCCAGGCGTAAACTCCGTAGGTCCGTACATCACACCAATTTTCTCGCGGATCTGGTTCAAGAAAATAACGCAAGTCTTTGAACGGTTAATTGCACCGGTTAGTTTGCGAAGTGCCTGCGACATCAATCGTGCCTGTAATCCCACAAAACTATCACCCATCTCGCCTTCTATCTCTGCCCGCGGTACCAGCGCCGCTACAGAATCAACTACAATTACATCTACAGCATTAGAGCGCACCAGAGTCTCCACTATATCCAGTGCTTGTTCTCCTGTATCCGGTTGCGAAATCAACAGGTCTTCAAGCTTCACGCCAATTGCCTGCGCATAGTTAGGGTCTAGCGCGTTCTCCGCGTCTACAATCGCACCCACGCCGCCAGTTTTCTGCGCCTCCGCAATGGCATGGAGTGCCATTGTCGTTTTACCTGACATCTCCGGTCCGAATATTTCCACCACCCTGCCACGGGGATAGCCGCCAACCACCATTGCTATATCCAACATAATAGAACCCGACGAAATTACCGGCAACTCCGGAGCACCTTCCTCTCCCAGTCTCATAAGGGCACCTTTGCCGTACGTCTTTTCAATCTGGCTCATTGCCAGCTCCAGTGCCTTCTTTTTTTCCTCTATATTATTTTCTCCCACCGTTTACTCCTCCTTTGACGGAATTTGTTGTGCTAAAACCTCATCAACTCTTTCTATCAGTTGATTTATTTTTTGCCGGGATTTTGCCATACGCGAAGATTCTTTATTTTCCTTTGCCTCCCGGTTTACTCCTGCATCTGTCAATGTCTGAAAAGCGAGGT
>CAYRXI010000030.1:29269-30005 GCA_964428255.1 uncultured Candidatus Sumerlaeota bacterium | reverse complement strand
AAACGAAAATGGAGATGTTGTTCTTAAACTACGTAAATGGAATTGAAATTAATTTATCTTCTTGAAGTCCCCGTCTCACTATCAGTAGCCCAGCTGACAATGTCATCACTGGTACCTTCCTGCCTATCAGGTCCTTTAGAAAACAGGTCGTAATCCGGATTGTGTTCACCTGGTGACCTGTAAATATAGTCTTCGTGCCAGGGGTCTTTAGGAATTTTGTCTAAATAAGGACCGTGCCAGTCCTCTTCGGGTACATCTGGAGGCCGCTGCAGAAGTGCAGCCAATCCCTGAGAAGTCGTGGGAAAAGAGCCTACGTCCATTTCATATGCCCCCAGTGCCGTTTTAAAACTGGCAATCTGAAACCTGGCTGTTTCAATCTGTGCTCGCCGTTTCTTACCTACCAGACGTGGTCCAGCAATGCTGAGCAATAGTCCAATGATGACTACCACCAGCATTATCTCTAAAAATGTAAAACCTGAATATCTCCGAGTTCGTTTATTAAAGAAAAAATTACTAATCACCATTGACGCTCCATTCTGTGAGATTGCCTTCTTTTAAAAATTAAGACTTCCCATTCAGCTGTTTGGTTAGATAATTTATTGTATTTTTTAGATTACTATCTTTTTCAAGTAGGATGGATATTTTTCGCCAGGCATGCAAAATTGAGGTGTGGTCTTTATTCCCGAATATTCGTCCCAGTTGTGGCAATGAGAGCGAAGTCAATTCACGAGCCAGA
>CAYRXI010000030.1:27609-29259 GCA_964428255.1 uncultured Candidatus Sumerlaeota bacterium | reverse complement strand
AATATGTCTGGGAATAGCAAAACGGCGTTCACGACTATCTCCGAGAATATCCTGTGGGCGAATATCAAAATACTCGGCTACTATCCGCACAATCTGGTCAATGTTTACTTCTTTTTTTTCTTCTTTAGCCTCCAGATGTGACAATAGTTTTTTTGTCAGTTCCAGTGTAATGGGCTGTTTGTGAAGTTCGGCATAGGCTTTAATGCGTTTAAGTGAGCCTTCCAGCTCTCTGATGTTGGAAGTAATACGTTCAGCAATGTAATAAGTAACTTCGGGGGGGATGGTGAGATTCTGACTTTCAGCTTTACGTTTGAGAATCGCAATGCGGGTTTCCAGTTCCGGTGGCTGGATGTCAACAATAATCCCCCACTCAAAACGAGAGCGCAAGCGTTCTTCAATGTTGGCTAATTCTTTGGGGGGGCGATCACTGGAAATAACAATTTTCTTGCTGGCATCATACAGGGCATTAAAGGTATGGAAGAATTCTGTCTGGGTTCTTTCTTTCCCAATGAGAAATTGGACATCGTCAATTAGCAAGAGGTCGGCACTGCGGAAATAATTGCGGAAACCTGCCTGCTTATTTTTGCTGATAGAATCAATAAAGCAGTTCATAAACTGTTCCGAGGAAACATAAATGACCTTGGCATTTGAGGAATTAGCCAGCAATTTATGGCCAATTGCCTGCATTAAATGGGTCTTTCCGAGCCCGACTCCGCCATAAATAAAAAGCGGATTGTAAGCCTTGGTGGTGGTGTCAGCTACAGCCTGCGCCACGGCATGTGCAAAACGGTTGCTCTCGCCAACAACAAAATTCTCAAAAGTGTATTGAGGATTCAAGCGAGATGTAATAAGAGATAATGATTCTTCAAAATCCTGGGGGGGGAGAATACTTGAAGCTGTGAGTTCTGTTAAATCAACATCCGTCAAACGCAGAAACATATCCTGCGTTTTTAAATCCTCCTCTTCATCGGGACAGCTAATTTTCACCGTGCACTCACTTTTGGTCAATTGCTGAAGAACATTGGTGATTTTATCCAGATAATTTGTCATCAACCAGTGTTTATAAAACTTGTTCGGTACCTCAAGGTGACAGACATTGTCTTGAAAGGAGCAAAATTTTATGGGAGTAATCCAGGTGGCGTAGCTTTCCTGGTCCAGTAAGTGGCGAAGGCGAAACATCGCCTGCCCCCAAATAATATCTGAAAAAGCTTTCATTGTAAATGAACCTCTTCATTTTTAATAAAAAAGCTAAAGACAAAATAACGTGAATAACAAACTGAAATTCAAAACATCAAGAAGAATTTTTATCTATTTTTTGCTTTAAGTAAAGAAATCTAACTAATGTATTTCCAATAATTTGTAGACTCTGAGGAGAACAATGCTCAACTGTGTCATTTTGAGTATGCCACCAGCGATAATCAAAGTCTATAATGTTGATATATGGTTTTCCTTGACTTATGAACGGGTAGTGATCGTCATAAATTGGGGGGGATAATTCCCGACTGAAATGTGCTGGATATTCTGCCTGGGCAATATCCCAGAATTCTTCTACCAGTTGGCGAGCAGCAGAATAGGAATATGGCTCAATTTTTATGAGGAGGTCTTCATCTCCAACCATATCCAGGTTGATGCCAATGTCAAATCGCAAAA
>CAYRXI010000030.1:18320-27599 GCA_964428255.1 uncultured Candidatus Sumerlaeota bacterium | reverse complement strand
GGATAATTCTCCGCCAGATAGCGAGAGCCAAGACAAAAAGTGTCTGGTTTTTGATTAATACCCTGGTCTTCTCCATCAAAAAATGCAAAAATAACTCTATTAGCCCCCCCCCTCATTTTAACAACTCGTGCCAGTTCTAACATTACGGCATTCCCTGAAGCTCCGTCATTTGCTCCAATAATAGGCTTGTTACGCAAAGAGGGGTAAGGGTCACGCTCAGCAATTGCTCGCGTATCCCAATGGCTGGAAATCTGAACAATGGTCCCTGTTGATAAAGGCTCAGAATAAGCCAGTATATTATACAGAAGGACTTTTTTTCCGATTACCTCGGGCTTTGCCTCAAACTCCTGGACGTAAACAGTATACCCCAGATTCAGCAGTTCCGATTTGATAAAATTAAGACATTGCTGATGGGCTGAAGTGCCGGGGACACGTGGACCGAAGCTACAAATTCGTTCCAGCAATTTAAAGGCGCGTTCCGCATTGAATTGAGCGGTTTCTCCCTGAACTCCAGCAGTCAAGACTAAACATATAAAAATGAGGACGAATCTTGGCTTAGGCATAAGATTAATTTTTTCTCACCAAATTTTTCCGCACGAATTCCAGGCGCTGTAAGACCCGTTCTTTTCCTAAAAAGTGTAACACATCAAAAATGCCGGGGCTGGCTGTTCTACCTGTGAGTGCAACGCGTAATGGGTGTACAATTTTACTGAAGCTGATATTTAATTTTGTGGCTAAGTCTCTCAGGACTTTTTCCAGGGCGGTCTGCGAAAAATCACTGACTGAAGCCAGGGTTTCTGCTACCTGTTCTAAAATAAAATCCACATCTTCTCCACTCAAAAATTTACTCACTGCAGCTGGCTCGTAGCTAATCTCCTCTTCAAAAAAGAAGCGCAGATGCTCATACATTTCTTCCAGTGTTTTAGAGCGCTCAATTTCCAGCCGATTGACTCCCTCCAGCCACTCCCTTCTAAATTGCTGTACATTCAAGCCAGCCGAAGCCATATACTCAATGGCAGATTTAATCACCTGTTCTGCAGGTAAATTGCGCATATAATAACCATTCATCCACTCCAGCTTGGCGATATCAAAAATAGCAGCCGAGCGAGAGACCCGCTCTAAGGTGAAGCGGGATATGAGTTCCGTACGATTCATAATCTGCGTGGTTTCATCGGGTGCCCAGCCCAGAAGCGCCAGATAATTCATTACGGCCTCCGGTAAAAAACCTTGCTGACGTAATTCCAATACCGAAGTGGCTCCGTGACGTTTGCTTAAGCGGGTGCGGTCTGGACCGAGAATCAACGGCAAATGTGCAAATTTGGGAAGGGGATAACCCAGTGTTTGGTACAGCACAATTTGCTTTGGCGTATTGGAAATATGGTCGTCCCCGCGAATCACATGTGTAATTCAGAGCGAAGAATTATCAAATCTCCAAATTTGCTGGCTGACATCTCAATTTCACCAAAGACCAGGTCAGTAAATCTTATTGTTTCTGCAGGATCAACTTTTAAGCGAATGGCTGGTTTGACGCCTTTTCGTTCAAACTCCGCAATCTGGTCGGCAGAAAGAGAACGGCACTTTCCATTATAGACAAAGGCTTTACCCACTTTGCGTAATTGTTCACGCTGGGCTTCCAATTCTTCCGGCGCACAGAAACATTTGTATGCCTTTTGCTCTGCAAGCAGGCGATTCACAGCTTGCGTATACAGTTGCAAGCGCTTACTTTGAAAGAATGGACCCTCATCCCAATCTATGCCCAGCCACTGAAGCGATTCCAGAATTTGTCTGGTAGACTCTTCAGTAGAACGTTCCACATCAGTATCTTCAATGCGAAGAATGAACACACCATTCATATGCCGGGCAAATAACCAGTTAAACAATGCAGTGCGAACACTGCCCACATGTAATGCCCCGGTAGGACTTGGCGCAAAACGTACTCTTATCTCACTTTTCATCTTTTCTGATTACTTATGTAAAGTAGTGAAATAGTAGAATAATTATCAGTGTCTGTAAAATATTCAATTGTATTATGAAAAAACTGTAATCGTGCATAAATTATCATTTGAATGGCATCCTAAGAGATGAACGGGCTCAATGAATAATGACCTTTATTGTAAAGGTATCAAGAGGTGGCACATCCTTTTCCCACGGACGGCGATAAACTAATTTCAGCGTGGTTTCTCCCTTTTTTAAAGCTTTGAAACGAAAGACCTGCATCCCCGGTGCACCCAATAGATTAGAATTAGACTTAAATTCTGGTATTCCTACCTGTGACAGCAGCCGGTCGTCAGATGGTGGTGCAGCTTCCCAGGTATATCCAGTAGTGGGATTGCCTTTCAGTGAAATTTCAAAGAGTTGCCCGCTTTTCACCGTGACTGACCCGGAATTATCATTACCACTCAATTGTAGTATTTTAGCCCGCCCATTGCCACTGCAGCCTATGCTACAACACTGGCAAACTTTTAGCCCCACTAGCAGAAAGACCATTTTATATCCTTTAAATCTCATTTCTCTCTCTCATAAATTTATAACATAATTCCTCGCAAAAATAAAAATTAAAGGCAAGGAGATAATCGCTGGAAAAACTCTCTAATCAAATACGTCGTTTCTTGAAAAATAATGCGAGGATAAACAGCAGGAATTGAAATAGTACGATTGTCGCACCCGAAGGTAATTTGCAGAAATAAGATATAAGCAGTCCTAATAACGAGGAGGTCACCCCAAAAACCACAGCAATAGAAAACATTGACCGAAATGAGCCAGCCAGAAGTTGAGCTGTGGCACCAGGAATAACCAGAAAGGCACTTATTAGAACAATACCAATAATTTTGATGGAAATCACAATAGTCAGAGAAAGCAATACCAGTAAGAAATAACGGAGAAAATCAACCGGGATGCCCGAGACTTTAGCAAGTTCCTCATTAAATACAAATGTCTGGAGTTCTTTATAAAACAACATAAATGACACAATAACTATAAAACTTAGAACAAACTCAATCAGCACATCGCTCCAGGTAACACTGAGTATATTGCCAAATAAATAAGTAAAGACTTCAGGTGCATAAGTTTTGCGTAATGCGATGAAAATCACGCCCAGTGCCATAGATATAGAGAAAAAGATACCAATTACACTATCTTCAGATATGCGAGTATGTTTGGTTACAATACCGATAAGTAGTGCAATTACAATGCAGAAAAAAGCGGTGATAAGATTAATTGCCCAGTGAAACTGAGAAGTAGTTTCAAAGAGCAAAAGTCCTAATGCCACTCCGCCAAAGGCAGCATGGGAGATTCCCTGACCAATAAACGCCATCCGGCGCAGAACCACAAAGACACTGAGCAGAGAACAGGCAACACTCACCAGAATAGCGATTATAAAGGCACGCTGGAGAAAACCATAATAGAACAGGTTGGTTATTTGTTCCAGAATTTGCGGCATATCCGAATATCAGCTGTGAAATTCCTGAATGTGGCGACGGTGAACAGCCAAATATGAGTTAAGTTCACAGGCATAAACTTGCTCCAGGACTTTTTCTGTAATTAGCTCCGTGCGATTATGCCAGTGAATGAGTTTGCACAGACAGGCAATCTGGTCTGCAAAGTGCAATAAATGGCTGACGTCGTGAGAAACCATGATTAACGTAAGTTTATGTTGTTCTTTGAGCTGACGCAGGAATTCAAAAAAATCCGTTTGTCCCTGAACGTCAATGGCTGACATTGGTTCATCCAGTATCAGGAGCTGAGGCTCAGTAATCAGTGCGCGGACTATTAAGACGCGTTGTTGCTGACCTCCACTAAGTTTGGCAAATTGATAGTGGGCATATTCAGCCATATTAGCCTGACGCAAGAGTTCCATTGCTCTTTGTCGGGTCTGCTTATCCAGTCTGTGTAAAAGTCCAGCTTTAGCGGCTGCTCCCATCAGGACAACTTCCAGTACGGTTGCCGGAAAGGTTTGTTCCAGCTGGAATTTTTGTGGCACATATCCAATGAGCCGGCGTCGTTCGCCCAGCTTTTGAATGGGAATGCCAAATATTTCAATCTGTCCGGTTTGCAAAGGCAGGATACCAACTATGAGTTTCAACAACGTAGATTTCCCTCCCCCATTTGGTCCGACAATTCCCAGTGAAATCCCTTTAGTCACACAGAGATTAATATCTTGCAACACCGGTTCATTCTCATAGGCAAAGGTTAAATTGCGAATGCAAACGATGGGTTCGGGACAGCTACACACCTCCTGCTCGGCGCAATCGCAAGTATTAAAGTTATTATTCATTCCACATTTCTCTCCTATTGGAGATATTTTTTAAATTGTTGAACATTATATTTCATCAAAGAAATATAATCCTTTCGGTCAGATACGTCAGGATTGCCCAATGGGTCAAGAAATGCGACCGGTGCCTTAACATCAGCCGCCAGGGCTTGAGCTGCCTTATCACTGAGCTGTGGCTCAGCAAACACTACCTTTTTCTTCATACCCTTTAATATGTCTATCAGTCCAGCAACGTGTTGAATTGTAGGCTCCTTACCGGGCGAAAGTTCAATAACTGCCACCTGTTTCAGCCCATAGCGGGCAGCAAAATATGTAAAACTGCTATGAAAAGCAATAAACTCTCGCTGGGTCAAATTTGATAATTCACTTTCAATCCACTGATGTAATTCTTTCAGCTGCTGAATATAATTCTCTGCGTTGGTCAAAAACTGACTTTTAGCTTCCGGAGCCAGCCGGGAGAGTTCATCGGCAATCCGTAATACCATCGTTTGTGCCAGAACAGGGTCCAGCCAGATATGCGGGTCAATAAAGTGGGTATGTTCGTGTTCATTACTATGATGTTCGGTTTCAACAGCCGGAAGTTCCGGCATATTATCTGAAAGGGTCACAATTTTTACTTCTCCGCGGTTAGAAGTCCTGACGATTTTATCTCCCCAATCGTCAATGCCTCTACCTATTTTAAACAAAATTCTGGCATTTTGCAACTGACGTACAATTTGCGGTGAGGGTTCAAATGTATGAGGGCTGGCACCGGGCGGCAATAAACAAATTACCTCAACCTGCTTCCCGCCTATGTTTTCTACCCAATCAAGAAGAGGATAAATACTCACCGCAACAGTAATTTTTGTATCTTTAACTTTAGGTGAATTAAGACACGCACTACAAAAACCAGACAAGAGCAGGATAATAACAAACTCATATTTTAACTTTCTACACATCAAAAGAATTATAATGCTTCATAATCTACATAGTTAAGAATTAGTTTGTCAACGCCCTGTAAGTTATGAGAGAAGATTTAGAAATTTATCCGTATGATATCAGTTGACTTTTTTTTCTTATAACTTGTGGTTATAATTTAGAAATAAATGCAAAGGAGAGAAAATGGGACCGATAACAACGCTTTCAGCATTAGACATTTTTATTCTGGTTGTCTTCGCTGCAAGTATAACCGGGATCGGGCTATACTTTACGCGACTACAAAAGACTACCAAAGACTATTTTTTAGGTGGTAAAAATATTCCCTGGTGGGCTGTTACTATCTCCATAGTAGCTGCTGAGACCTCAGCCGCCACAGTAATTGCGGCGCCTGCCTGGGCTTATGACCCGAAGGGGGGGAGTATGGTCTTTCTCCAGCTCACTTTCGGTTATTTGATGGCACGAATACTAATCGCACTTATTTTTGTGCCGACATTACTGCGCAAGGAATATTTTTCGGTGTATAATTATCTGCAGGATAGATTTGGACCGTCAGCGCGCAGTATTGCAGGATTGGTGTTTTTCTTTACCCGCTGTCTGGCAAGTGGTATCAGAATTTATATCCCGGCAATAATTATTCAGCAGATGATTCCCTCTCTGGCATTTCACTACTGCGTAATAATTAGCGTCGGTATTGGATTGTTATATACGAGCTTTGGAGGCTTCAGAGCAGTAGTATGGACAGATTTACTGATGTTCTGTATTTACTGGCTGGGTGGGTTATTAGCCATTTTAACTGTTCTGCATTATATACCACTGGGTAGAGTAATGGAGATTGCCAGTGAGGGGGGGAAATTTCGCCTGTTTAACTTTGATATTTTCAATTTCAAAGAAAACTATACTATCCTGTCAGGCTTCATCGGGGGAACGTTTCTTTCTATGGCAACCCACGGTACAGACCAATCAATTGCCCAGAAATTGCTAGCATGCCGTAATAAAACTGATAGTCAGCGTGCTATAATTGGTAGCGGTGTGATTATCATCCCACAGTTTGTGTTCTTTTTGTTACTCGGAGTTTTTCTCTTTGCCTTTTATAAAATCCAAGGTTTTCCTGTTCTGGAAAAGACCGACCGCATCCTGCCGCACTTTATCGTAACTACGATGCCACACGGGCTCATTGGGCTGATAATTGCCGCAATTCTGGCAGCTTCAATGTCAACTACTAGTAATGAGATGTTGTCCCTCACCAACATCAGTATTAACGACTTTTATCGGCGAATATTTCGTCCGCAGGCAACAGAGAAAGAAACCTTAATTGTAAGCAAAATAATACTGGTAATATGGTGTATCATTCTGGTTTTCATTGCCTTCCTTCCCAAATTATTGCCTGAGTGGCGCTTACTGGATATCTGTCTTGCCATTCCATCATTGTTTTATGGTTCACTACTCGGAGTTTTTCTCCTGGGGTTTCTAACAAAGCGAGCAACTGAATCGGGTGCCATAATCGGAGCAATACTCGGGTTAATAGTAGTTTTAGCAGTTGCCTTGCCGCCGCAATTAGCCAGCTGGTTTCCACAATCAATGCCAGCATTTTTCAAAACTTATCCAAAGATTGCCTTTCCCTGGTGGTGCCCGCTGGGAACAATGATCACAATGATTTCTGGCTATTTATTGAGTATAATACTTACTGGAGCAAAAAGACAGAAACTTAATGCATAATGCTGGAATTTACAAAATTTTTATTGATATTTTGTCTATTCTTCTTATTACCTGGTTCTGTTTTATTGCTCGTCAGCGGGCGATTTCGTGGTGTCAGTTGTTAGCCATTTTTTCCTTTGGGTTTTTGTGTTCCCTTTTTTTGTTTTGCATTCTTACCTTGAGCGGAATTCTTCTAAACTGCCCGCAAATATTTATGATAAACATAAGCTTTGCTATTTTGTGCGCCACCATAGTGGGTATTGGTTATCTGGGGTACCGCATCCGACACTTTAACTGGAAATCATACTTTATCCGATTAACCAGGAAAATTCGTCCCGAAGATTATGCCTTTCTTCTGATTACATTTTTTGTATTCGTAACTGTATTACGTCAGGGTGCGTTTTTAAATTTCGGGGACGTCTGGATTCACATTGCCTATGTTACCAAGTTTGTTCTTTCTGCTAAAATGACACCCGCCTATCCTTTCTTTCGCGATGTTCCTCCGGACATTAATTATGGCTATTGCCCTGTTCATCCATTATTTGCACTACTAACATTGACCACTGGAAAGAGTGTACTCTGGTGCTGGTATTATTTACCTGCATTATTGATATTGGTGATATTAGCGGTGAATTATTATTTTGCCCGCTTATTAACGCAGAGCCGATTTGTAGCTCTCTTATCAATATTGATTTTGATTTATTGTCTGGGGTTCATTGGCTCGCCGTTACTTGGTTTCGGAACCACACCCTATCCCCGCAATATTGTTTTGTTAAGTGTTTGTCCCTTACTGTGGCTGGTAATACTTCAGACTATAAAGTCTTTCAGTCGTCTTAACGTGTTGCTATTTATTCTTGGCTTTTCTCTTCTCATAATAGTGCATAGACTAACTGCTGTTCATTTTATCATTACCTACATAGTTTTTGCGCTGATTACAGCTCTAAGTCGGGGGGGGATTTTTGCTGTCTGGAACCGGCGTTTAGCTCTGTTGCTACTATATATGCTTTTGCCACTTTGCCTCTACTGGCTGTTAGTATCCTCCGAGCCTATATCCAATCCTGTACACTTAACATTTAGAGAAAATGAAATTTTACGAGTGGGGAAAACTCCACTGTATCTGGCGAGTCTTAACATTTTTTTATTTCAAGTGGGGATAATAACCGGTCATAGTCCTCTGACTCCTCTCCCCATATTCGCCTACGTGTTGTTACCAGCACTATTTCTGTCACCACGGCGCAATAGTCTGGGGAAATTCTACCTGTTTGCCAATGGAATACTACTGCCCCTAACAATCTTCAATCCATTACTATTCCCATTAATGCATAAAGTACTAACACTTGAAGGTAGTGTGCGGCTGATTCAGATGGTTCCTTATCATATTATTCTTCCCTACTGTTTTTATTTAATTATCCAGCGTACTCTGACAGAGACGTATCAGACTCTGCGCCGAAGGCGTAATAGATACTACATTGCCGGAGCACTCGCTTTACTAACAGCAGTCTTACTAATGGTGTATTTGTTTCCTGCAGATGCCAAGCGCGAAGAATTATTCAAAACTGAAACAGATCTTAACTCACTAAACCCTTTATTTGAGTTAGCTGCCTTTATTAATCAGCATCTGCCAGTTGCGGACGAAATTCTCATAGCAGACTTCCTGTCAGGCTACATAATCAGTGCTATTACCAACGTAGCGATAGTGGGACTACCTGAGACAATGAGTTCCCCCAATCATCCATTTATCTTATCAAGAAATTTAATTATTTACCGTTACTTTACGGATATTTCAGCGGAAGACCGCCTGAGACTTGCAGCAATGAATAAAATAACTCTGGTCTTATTAAATTTTCGGCAAATAAATTTGAACTTCGCCAGGAAGTTACTCGCAGAATTTAACGCTAATCCAAGCGTCTATCAACCACTGAAAAAAATTGATGATGTCTGGCTATACAGAATAAATTATACAGGCAAAAAACCTTGATATATGGCAAAGCGAACCCAAAATTCTGCCAGAATGAGTGGAACAGATTTGCTGATAATAACTTTAGTTTTTCTACTCAACGCGATTGGTTTAACCACTTTGTATGGGGTGACTGCTGAAGGTCCAAGCTGGATGCAACGATTGGTCTGGCGGCAAATACTCTGGTCTGTGATTGGGATTGCGGGCTTATTTCTAATGATTCAGATTGGTTATAAAAAGATATTAAAGTGGGGATTAGTTTTTTATTTAATTGGCGTAATCTCAGTCGCACTACCATTAATACTTGGAATGTCGCGTAAGGGTGCACATTGCTGGCTGATTATAGGAAAAATAAGCCTGCAACCAACAGAGTTTGCCAAAATTGCGCTGATAATTATGCTGGCAAAAGTGCTGGGAATGCGCACTGCAAAACAGGGTT
>CAYRXI010000030.1:17893-18292 GCA_964428255.1 uncultured Candidatus Sumerlaeota bacterium | reverse complement strand
AATATCTGGATAATTGCTGTTGTGGGTATTTTTACGGGGATTCCTGGATTAATAATAGCTAAACAACCAGATCTGGGTTCAGCTGTAGTATTCTTGACAATTGCTCTGGGACTCCTATTCCTTGCCGGAATATCGCGTTATATTTTAATAGTGGTAATTCTTGGACTTGTTACTGCTGGAGTTTTAATTTATCCGCATCTTAAACAATATCAAAAAGACCGCATTGAAGTGTTTTTGAATCCACGAGCAGACTCGCTGAATAAAGGATATAATGTGGTTCAATCAGAAATTACCATCGGTTCGGGACAATTATGGGGTAAAGGACTGGGACAGGGGAGTCAAACAAAATACCGCTTTTTACCCGAGCATCATTCAGACTTTATCTTCGCCGGACTGGTG
>CAYRXI010000030.1:3496-17883 GCA_964428255.1 uncultured Candidatus Sumerlaeota bacterium | reverse complement strand
TTCGGTTTAATTGGAGGCAGTGCAGTACTGTTAATTTATGCTTGTTTGCTATTTCTCCTGCAAAAACTTGCCAGACAAAGCAAAGATGAAGAGGCTTATTTTACTATCTGCGGAACTATGATGCTTATTACCACGCATGTAGTCTTCAATGCCGGTATGTCAATGGGCTTATTGCCTGTAACCGGGCTACCTTTACCGTGGTTGAGTTATGGGGGCTCTTCGTTGATTACCAGTTATCTATCCATTGGTCTGGCACTGGGTTGTAAACAAAAGTCTTACATCTTCTCCAGAGAGTAAAAAAGATTGCTATTTTAACCTTCGCTGCGCTATAGTTGTTACATTATATCTACAATAGAAAAAGGTGAGGGTTATGTCAGAAAAATGGCGAATAATGGTGGTAGACGATGATGAAGATACAAGGCGTTTGTTAGCAGTAGCTCTGGGAACGAAGTATGAAGTTGTTGAGGCAAGTAATGGTTTGGATGCTTTGACTAAACTGGAGGATGTGGAGCCGGATTTCATAATTCTGGATGTTAAAATGCCTTTGCTGGATGGCTATGAAACCTGTGCTGCGATAAGGAAAAATCCTAAATTCAGGTCTGTCAAGGTAATGTTTTTATCAGGAATGGATGATAAGGAGCACATTAAAAAAGGCTATGAGGCAGGAGCAGATTTATATTTAAAGAAACCGATTGACTCTGAAAGATTGGTGAAGAATGTAGAATTACATTTTGCCAGCTCGCCACCGCCGCGCCAGAAGAAAAAACTCACAATAGAACAAATACGGCGTAAAGAATTATTGAGCACACAAGTTACCCCCCCTCAAGCAGATATTGAAACTGAACCCGATGTTAGAATTGAACTGGTAGAGGAGTCTACACCCACGAAAACACCAACTACACCTGGAAAACCCGTTGAAATATATATGAAATATGAGCGCCCACGGGTAATGATAATAGACGACGACCCGGATATAATTTCGTTGATGCGGTTGACACTGGAAGGTAAAGTTGAGACTGTCTGGGCAACTGATAGTATTGCAGCAATAGAAAGACTCGCACGCTACGAGCCCGACATCTTACTGCTTGATATTATGATGCCCAAACTCAGCGGTTTCCAATTTTTGCAAACTGTGCGACAGAACCCGTTGTTCAAAACAATGCCAATTATTGTGGTCTCTGCCAAAAGTAGTCCCAAGGACCGCGACTATGCATTACGACTGGGAGCTAACTTTTATCTAACGAAACCCTTTTCACCCGCTGATTTATTAAAATTGGTAGAAACCTGCATACAACTGCCCGGGTTTAAAGTAAGACGAAAAAGGCTCTCTTATGAGGCGGTAATGCAATTAGAGATATCTAAAGAAGAAACTGTAGCTGAGGTGGAAGAGAAAAAATTCTACCGGAGAACCGAAGGCGAGCCCAAAAAGTCTCAACGAAAAATCTCTGCTAAAGAGCTAGAAAATTTTATCCAATCTGAGATGAAAGACGAGACAAATACCGAATCCTGAGCTACAGGAGTTAACTATGAAATCAAACACAGCTAAAGACCTGATAAACATTCTGGCAACTGCTAAAGCCCTGGAGCGCGAGGCTTATCATACTTATTTGAACCTGGCACTTAAGACCAGCTCAGTGTCCGGGAAAAACTTATTTATCCGGTTAGCCAGAGACGAAGCCTATCATTTAGAAACCCTTGAAGATTTGACTGAAAAATTACAATTGAATGATCACGTCCAGATAAGAAACTTGCCATTTGACACAGTTAAAATGCTGGCTCCGAATATTAAAGATACTGCCCGATTCAAGGCAGATAAAGCCCTTGCTGGTGACAGTGAGATTCTGGAAATTGCGATGGCACACGAAATTAAAGCCCAAAATTACTATATTGAAAAGGCAAAAGAGATTAATTCATTACCAGTAAGAGATTTGCTAATGAAGCTGGCAGAAATAGAAGAAGGGCATTATCAGATTCTCCGTGCAGAATTTAATAAACTACAGGAACTGGGTTACTGGTTTGATTTTCCAGAGACAAGTATGGAATCAAAAATTGAGTAAAAGAAAACCACCACTGAAGAAAACAGGATTTCTTTCTCTGAGATACAAATGAGACTCAACTTTCTGTTATCTTCCTGAATATTCAATAAAAAAAGATGGACATAGCAACACCATTATTAAACCAGTATAATCGTATCAAAGCTAAATATAAAGATTACATCCTGATGTTCCGTCTGGGCGATTTTTTTGAAATGTTCAACGAAGATGCAAAGATTGCAGCCCGGGTGTTAGACATTGCCCTGACGAAAAAAAGCCTCGGCAAAAATCGCACTGTTCCCTTAGCCGGCATTCCATATCATGCAATTGAGTCGTATCTTGCACGCTTGATAAAAGCTGGTTACAAGGTGGCAATATGCGAACAGATGGAGGATGCACGAAAGGCAAAAGGGCTGGTTAAGCGGGAAGTAGTACGCATAGTAACACCCGGAACTGTTCTTGAGCCCGTATTACTGGATGAGAAGAGCCACAATTTTCTCGTAGCCATAAATCGCCTGCGTAATCGCTGGGGATTGGCAGCTGCCGACCTTTCTACTGGTAGTTTTTTTCTCACTGAATTGAGCGGAAGCAAAACTGAGGCGGAAGCAGACACTGAACTGATTACGGAACTGGTGAGACTTCAACCTGCCGAACTGCTGATTTCCGAAGAATTAATGTTAGAAGTAGACCGTCTTATGGCTCAATCGGATACAAAATTCAATGTGACTTCACTAGAGAGTAAATATTTCAACTTCACAGAAGCTCGTGAGACTTTATTGCGTCATTTCCGTGCGAATAATCTGGCGGGCTTTGGGATTGACCGCGAAGAAGAATATCGCGCTGGGATTAGCTCTGCTGGAGCAATCCTGGCTTATCTTCAGGAGACACAGAAAGGCATTGTCCCTCACATCAATTCTCTGCGGCTTTACCGCCTCACAGAATATATGATTCTGGACCAGACGACACAGCGGGGGCTGGAGCTGGTTAGAAATTTGCAAACAGGCGGACGCGAAGGCACCTTGCTCTGGGTACTGGACCGCACAGTTACAGCAATGGGGGGGAGACTCTTAAAACAGTGGTTAACTCAACCGTTACTGGACATTACGGCGATTAAATTACGTCTTGAAGCCGTGCGAGAATTCTACCAGCACACAGCACTACGTACACAAATCAAAGAATCTTTAAAGGGGATAAACGACCTTGAGCGAATAATGGGGCGCGTCGGATGCCGAGTGGCTAATGCACGTGACCTGGTGGCCTTACGTCAATCATTAACCAAAATCCCAGCAATAATTTCAGCACTGCAAAACTGCACTGCCACAGTTTTAACCAGAATTTTAAGTCAATTAGACCCGCTAAGTGAATTGCGTGAACGATTGGAACAGACTCTGGTTCCTGACCCACCCTTATCTCTCCGGGATGGGGGATTAATCCGGAATGGGGTGAATCCAGAGTTAGATGAACTTCGCAACATAATGAAAAACAGTAAGGATTATATAAATCAATTACGGTTGAAGGAAATAAAACGCACCGGAGTCCAGAATCTAAAAATTGGCTACAACAAAGTCTTTGGGTATTATATTGAGATTAGCCATGCCAGTTTGAAACAACCCGGAGTAACTATACCGCCGGACTATATCCGCAAACAAACATTGGTCAATGCCGAGCGTTTTGTCTCTGCCGAATTAAAAGAAAAGGAAGAAATCATTGTTAATGCAGAGGAAAAAAGTAAAGAACTGGAATACCAGCTATTTGAAGAGTTGCGTCAATTTGTCACCGGATATACGGCTCAAATACAAACACAGGCAAGATTACTTGCCGAGCTGGATTGCTATATTTCGCTGGCTGAAGTCGCTATTAGCAATGATTATGTAGAACCTGAAATATGCGAAGGAGAGGAAATCAAAATCACCGAGGGACGCCATCCAGTGCTGGAGTTGATGAATTTAGAACGCCCCTTTGTGCCCAATGATGCATTGCTGGATAATCGGGAAAATCAGATTCTTATTATCACCGGACCTAATATGGCTGGAAAATCAACTTATATAAGACAGGTGGCATTGATAGTATTGATGGCACACGTAGGTTCATTCGTTCCCGCAAAGAAGGCACGTATTTGTATTATTGACCGAATTTTCAGCCGCGTTGGGGCAATGGATTATCTGACAAAAGGGCAGAGCACTTTTCTGGTAGAAATGAATGAAACCGCCAATATCCTGAACAATGCTACCAGCCGCAGTCTGGTAATTTTAGATGAAATTGGGAGAGGCACCAGTACCTATGACGGCTTAAGCATTGCCTGGGCAGTAATTGAACATTTACATAATACCCCTGGAGTTCAGCCCAAGACTTTGTTTGCCACACATTACCACGAAGTAACAGAACTGGAGCAATATCTCCCGCGAGTAAAAAATTACAATGTTGCAGTTCTGGAGGAAAAAGACCGGATTGTATTTCTGTATAAAATTATACGGGGCAGTACTGACCGCTCGTATGGGATTTATGCCGCGCAATTAGCGGGACTCCCGCCTGTTACCATTGAACGTGCCAGAGAAATTTTGCAAAGTCTGGAAGACGAACGGAGTATTGATGTTAAAGGTCCCACACCACGCCATATTAAACAACGCTTAAAACGTGAACAAAGTGGTGCCATCCAGCTGAGTTTCTTTGATATCCTACAATCGTCTCATCCTTTAATAAAAAGGTTGCAAGAATTAAATATAGAACACTTGACCCCTCTGCAAGCCTTCCAAATCCTGGGCGAACTAATCAATGAAGCTAAAAAAGAAATAAAATGAAAGTCTTTACTTTCTTGACTCATATTATAATAATTATAAATGGAATATGTTGTTTTGTTTTTTAGCAATTAATTAAACTGAGTTTATATCAGCCCTTCACGGTTTTAATATGGAATATCTATTACTCTTTCTCGGAGGCATATTACTGGGAGCAATTGTTGCTCTGATTTTTTATCGGGTTCGGCAGAAAGAAACCAGAATAATTGCTCAGGAACTAATTTCCCAGCTGGAATCGCAGCGAGCGCAGGAACTTGAGGCACTAATAAATAGAATAAAGGATGCCTTTGGGGCACTGTCGCTTGAAGCCTTATCCAGAAATACACAGGAATTTTTACGACTGGCAAATGAAACTCTGTCCAGACAAACACAACTCGGAGAAAAAGAACTTGAAGAAAAGAAGAAGTTAATTGACCAGACCCTTGAGGCAATGAGAGATGAACTGCTACGAATTCAGGAGCAAATAGCCAATTTTGAAAAAGATAGAGAAAAAAAGTTCGGAGAACTTAGCAGTCAACTACGGGCGACAGTAGACATTACCGGTAAGCTTCAAGAAACCACACAACAGTTGAGAACTGCTTTATCCAGCTCAAAGGCTCGGGGACAATGGGGCGAACGAATGGCTGAAGACGTTTTGCGGGCGGCGGGGTTTATTGAAGGCATCAATTACATTAAACAAACCACTATGGACACGGTTAGAGCTCGTCCAGATTACACATTCTTATTGCCGCAGAACCTTAAGCTAAATATGGATGTTAAATTTCCACTGGATAATTATTTGCGCTATCTGGAGGAGGAAGGCGAAAACAACAAAGAAAAATACAAGCTGCAATTCTTAAAAGATGTCCGAAACAGAATTAAAGAAGTTACTACCAGGGAATATATTAACCCTGAAGAGAACACTGTAGATTATGTCCTCGTATTCATCCCTAATGAGCAAGTATATACCTTTATACACGAAAATGACCAGAAATTGCTGGATGAAGCACTCAAGAATAAAGTCATTCTGTGTTCGCCCATTACGCTGTATGCGATACTGGCAATCATCCGGCAAGCCATAGATACTTTTAATCTGGAGCAAACCGCTGGGCAAATCCTGTCTCTGCTGAGTGCATTCTACAAACAATGGGATACTTTTCTAAAATCACTTGAAAAGATGGGGAAGAAACTTGATGAAGCAAAAGAGGAATTTAACAGGTTGATCTCAACGCGACGCAATCAATTAGAACGTTTGCTTCAGCAAATTGAAGAATTACGAATACAAAAGGGAGAATCTACATCCCTGGTACTTGATGAAATTAAAACTTTACCGAATGATGCTGAAAATCTTGAGCAAAAATAATTTAAATTTCATTTACTTTGATTTGAAGAGGGAAATATGATTAGAGAGGCAATAGGAAAACTGGCAGAGCGAAAAGACCTAACGCTGGAAGAATCACGACTCGTCGCCGAAGAAATAATGAGCGGCGAAGCCACCCCTATCCAGATTGGTGCCTTTCTCACTGCACTGCGTCTGCATGGGGAAAAGCGAGAAAACCTGCTGGGGTTTGCTCAGGTGATGCGGGAAAAGGTGCTTAAAATTGCCACACCCGAAAATGAGCCGGTAATTGATACCTGTGGTACGGGGGGGGATAGAAAAGGGACCTTTAATATTTCTTCGGTGACGGCGTTTATCATCGCAGGTGCTGGCATCAAAGTGGCAAAGCATGGGAATCGGAGCGTCTCCAGCCAGTGCGGGAGTGCCGACGTATTTGAAGAACTGGGGATAAATATTCAGCCGCCGAAAGAAATTGTAGAAAAATGCCTGCGTGAAATTGGAATTGCCTTTCTGTTCGCACCAATGTGCCATCAGGCAATGAAACACGCGGCTCAACCGCGGCGTGAAATTGGTATCCGAACCATTCTTAATATGGTAGGTCCCATAGTGAATCCAGCCAAAATAACTCATCATCTACTGGGCGTATTCTCGGCTGAAGTGATGGAAATGTATGCTGAAGTTCTAAGTGATTTAGGTTTAAAAGGTGCAATTGTGGCACACGGTGAAGATGGGCTTGATGAAATTTCCATTACTGGACGAACCAAAATAGTAGAGCTCAAAGAAAATGGGAAAATAACTGTTTATTATATAACGCCAGAAGAACTGGGGTTCAAACGAGTACCATTAACAGCGATAAAGGGTGAGGACCGTGAGACGAATGCAGCAATTGTTCTGGCAGTTTTGCGCGGAGCACCCGGACCATATTTAGACTGTGCCCTGATGAATGCTGGGGCTGGTATCTATCTTGCTGGAAAAGCTGCTTCAATTAAAGAAGGAGTTGAGCTGGCACGTGAATCAATCTACAGTGGCTCTGCAATGGCAAAACTTGATGCCCTGCGAGAGCTAACCAATTGTTATAAAGAAGGCTCCTGAGTTTGTGATGTTAAACATTAGTGGGATAAAAGTTAGAATTAATGAAAAATTTTTTGATGTTTTTGGTGGAGGTTGAAATTCATTAAAGGAATTAGATAACCATACCTAATCTGCTTTATTGGCTTTTGTTTACTAAGCAAATCAAAAAGAAATAAAAAGGAAAGCTATAAGTATGAAGGGAGAAAGAATTTTGTCACCTTTGAAAGGTGCAGCAGATATAAGTTACGAGGAGCAGTTGCGTCCGCGGAAATATGAAGAGTTTATCGGGCAGAAACAAATAATGGATAATCTGAAATTATTCATAGAAGCGGCAAAGCAGAGAGGCGAAGCCCTGGACCATGTGATTGTGCATGGACCACCGGGCCTGGGCAAGACAACACTGGCATATGTGATAGCAACAGAGCTCAACGTTAATATCAAGTGTACTTCCGGTCCAGCGATTGAACGCAAAAGCGACTTGGCAGCAATACTGACAGACCTTCAGCCGCGGGATGTGTTGTTTATTGACGAGATTCATCGTTTGAGCCGGATTGTTGAAGAATCGCTATATCCTGCAATGGAAGAATATAAACTGGATATAATGATTGGTGAAGGACCGCACGCAAAGTCTATCAAATTAGAGCTTCCACCTTTTACACTGGTCGGGGCAACCACTCGTGTTGGTGCAATTACTTCGCCACTGCGGAGTCGGTTCGGGATTAACTTCCGATTACAATTTTATACTGATGATGAAATGCAAGAAATCGTGCTGCGCTCAGCACGAATTTTGTCAGTAAAAATATCGGCGGAGGGTGCACGCGAGATTGCCCGGCGCTCTCGTAGCACACCTCGCATTGCCAATCGGCTGTTGCGACGAGTTAGAGATTTTGCTCAAGTGAAAGCCGACGGTGTCATTACGAAAGAAATTGCGCATCAGGCACTCACGATGTTTGAGATAGATGAACAAGGTCTAGATACAATGGACCGGCAATTTCTAATGACTATCATAGAAAAATTTGGCGGAGGACCGGTGGGATTAAATACTCTGGCAGTAGCACTGGGCGAGGACCAGGAGACAATAGAGGATGTCTTTGAGCCCTTCTTAATTCAGCGAGGTTTTCTAGACCGCACGCCACGTGGACGAGTTGCCACTGCACTGGCATATAAACACCTAGGGAAAAACATTCCGAGTAGTTTGCAACCAGAATTATTTTAATCGGAAGGAAACGGAAAATTTAATCCGAATACAAGGCAATCAGATGAAAAAAATCCGAGCAGGTGTCATTGGTGTCGGATTTATTGGCACGACTCACATTGAGGCATTACGGCGCCTGGGTTTCGCGGAGGTTGAAAAAAGCCCGGCAATTATGTATCCCGCAAGCCTATGGTAACTGGCATCAACTTTTGGAAAAGGAAAAAATAGATGTTCTTCACAACTGCACGCCAAATTACCTTCATTTTAAGATAAATGCCGAGGCAATTAAGCGCAGGATTCCTATTATATCAGAGAAACCTGTGGGTGTGAATTTTGAAGAAACTGCAACTCTGGTAGAAATAGCTGAGCAATACAAAGTACCCAATGCTGTATGTTTTAACTATCGGTTTTATCCCCTGATACAACAAATTCGTGAAATTATTATGGCTGGTGAACTGGGAGAAATATATCTCGTCCATGGCAGATATCTGCAGGACTGGTTACTTTATGCAGAAGATTATAACTGGCGAATAGATACGCGACTTGGTGGCAAAACATCGGCTCACACTGGTGTGATACCGTGCAGTTTCTTACTGGTCAGAAGATTAAGCGGTTGGTCTCTGACCTGCAAATATTCATACCCCATAGATGGCGACCTGAGCTGGGAGTGGAATCTTTTAAGACTGCACGGCGGCACAGCAGAGGAAGAGAAAAAATTGCGGTTAAAACGGAAGATTATGCCAGTGTTCTATTTGAAATGAATGGTGGTGCCAAAGGATGTTTTATCGTGTCGCAGATAAGCGCTGGTAGGAAAAACGCCTTCTCTCTGGAGATTAACGGGTCAAAAGGTTCTGTATGGTGGGATCAGGAAACACCGGACCAATTATGGTTAGGCTATCGGGAAAAACCCAATGCTGTGTTAATTAAAGACCCCACCTTGTTGAAACCGAGTGCACAAGCCTGCGCACACTATCCTGGCGGACATCCAGAAGGTTATCCCGATACGTTTAAAAATCTGTTTCAGAAATTTTACAGTACCCTGCTTAAGGAATCGTCTCATTCATCAAAGCACCCAGAATATCCCACCTTTCGCGATGGACATCTCGCCGCAGTAATCAGTGAGGCAATTCTTTACAGTTATAAAAATCAGCACTGGGTGGAAATCAGTCTGTAAACTAATCGCTAACATTAGGAAACGCCCTGATTATCATTTATGCTGGAACCTGTCCTATTATCTGGGCCAACGTTGTTCCAGAGAAGGCAGACGCGGAAATTCAGCGTGTGGCTCTAACTGATACCAGTAGGCAACGGAGGCAATATCATCAGCGAGTGGTTGATACTTGGCATTGGGCCACCAGCCAAGTGCCTGTATGGTCACCCGCAATCTTTTCTCAAATCTTACAGGGTCCAGAATGTGCCAGCGATAAAGGGCGTGTTTGGGAACTTCACCGGGTTCTTTGCGGTAAAGCGGATAGCCCAGAAAGGGAGTTGAGTATGTTTCACCATTGAAACACCAGGCACCGCCCACATAATCTTCCGTACCCGTGCCACAGATGGTGGGAAATTGCTCATCGTCATCAATGAAAAATTTTATTTCTCCTTCTCCCCACCAGCCGTTAGAGAGTTGTGTCCAGGCAAGAAATGTTCCCACATAATGCCCGCGTCCTTTGACTCCATCAAGGATAATGTGTTCGGGTCTGGTTCGTTCAGTTACACTACGGCGCCATTGCGCATGAAAATAAGCCACATTATCAGGAATCTCGCCAAGTGCATAAGTAATTTGATAAAAAAAGCCGTGGATATCTTCCCAGCGCTGATTTTCCAGAGTTATCCTACAGCTCTGCCGAAACGGCATCTGCCAGTAAGCATTGAATCCACCAGAAGGATTCACCACCACGGGCAGGGAATTTACATTATAGCGTAATCCATGACCATTGGCAAAAAAATCCCCCAATGGCACCTCTACAGATGGAGAACTCTCGTTATCCCAGAAAAAACGTAGCACGCAATCGCGATAAGCTTTGGGATCAACCGTGCACCAGATGTGCTGAATTATTGCTGGTCCGGTAATTTCAGCCAGCGTCACAGTTGAATTTTTAGGAAGCGTAATACAGGGTCTTACTTTCCAGCCCTGCCCCATATTGGCAGCAGGGTTGTCGGCTTCAGGAATAGCTTTTGCCCCTCCACCAACCTCACCAGTCGGATTCTCTGCTGAAATAGAACGTGTCTTAAAATCAGCTAAACAAAATAAAGTTGTAAGAAAATTACTATAGGCATAGTGATTCATTTTTTTCTCCTCGCTTTTAGTTGAATTCATAAAAATTGTTATTATTGAGCATAAATGGGGCTTAGGTGATAAAACAAGACAAAAAAAATTACTTCCAATGGAGCGAAATAATCATAAACTTTTACTAAAAAAGGGATTTAGAAAACCAGATTAATTCAATTCTCTGCAATTATTCACACTGCGTTTGGGGTGGAGTTATTTATGGCGGTCAACTGTCTTATTGCTCGGTTTAATAGAATACCGCACATTTCCCGTCTGTACCACGTCTCTGAACGAATATCATCAATTGGTGATACTTCACTCTTTATTATTTCCATTGCGCGCTCAATATTTGTGGTATCACCAATGGATTTACCTATAAGCGCTGCTTCAGTTTTATAAGCACGAACTACCGTCGGGGCAACAGCACCAAGTGCCAGCCGAATCCACTCAATTCGTCCATTAACAGCTTTTGCAAGCAGGGCAAGGTTCACCTTGGAGATTGCCATTGCGCGCCGTTGCCCGAGCTTCAGAAAAACACCTGTGGAGTCTGGATCCGGTAAAGGGAAGCTGATTGCTGTAAGCAGCTCGTCTCCCTGAATAATTGTTTGACCGGGACCGACAAAGAATTTTTCAACGGGAGCTTTACGCTCTGTTATTCTGCCATTTCTCAGCGACAAGAGATGTAATTGTGCCTGCAAAACAAAAAGGGGGGGGATACTATCGCCAGCCGGTGAGGCATTAACTATATTTCCACCTATTGTAGCACGATGCCGAATCTGAACGCTACCGATTCGACTGGCAGCGCAGGCTAAAAGTGAAGCGCCTTGTTTTACTAATTCCGATTCAGCTATTTCAGCAAATGTGGTGCCAGCTTTTATCAGGATGGTTCCATTGTGGAGTTCAATGCCCTTCAATTCAGCAATATCCGTAATCTCTACGATAACATCGGGGTAGTTAATGTCGTCTTTCATTCGCGGGATTAGGTCAGTACCGCCTGCCAGTAATCTACATTTAAGGTGCGAGTGATTGAGGGCGAAATTTCTTAGCAACTCAAGAGCTTCCGAAATATTAGCAGGTTTATAGTAATCCACAAATTGCATTTTTTTCTACTATCTACCAGTAATAATGAAAATGTAAGATTAATGAGAATAAGCAAGTATAATGGCGCGGTCAAGATGAATAAAGCAGGCAAATTAGCCTCGTATAAGAAAGTGTTTTATCTTGCTTTACTAGCTCTTATTTAAGTAAAAGTTTTTAGTTATGATTTCAGTAATCCAATTATTTATTTGTGGCTTAAACGCAATTAATTTCGGGAATTCCTTCAGTAAACAATAGCTAAAATTTGATGTTTGCGGGACTACGGCAAAAGGGATCTCATCAACCTTTGTACGTGGAATATTAAAACCGAGATTACGAGTGCAGGAGGGATAAAAGGCAAATGCCTGCGAGTGAATTAAGATTTTGGTAACTTTACATAATTGTTGATTACACCAAAAACAAAATCTGAATTGCGGAAATGATGCGATTAGATTGTGCCTTTTTGCCAGAACTTGTAGATAAACAACGCTTACCTCGTCAGGTAGCTGTTATTATTGATGTGTTACGTGCATCCACCACTATTATTACCGCTCTTACTAATAGTTGCTGCTGGGTATATCCAGTTGCCAGTATTTCTAACGCCTTGAAACAAAAACGACATTTTCGCCGCTTAAACCCTATATTAGCCGGTGAACGCGGAGGGAAAAAAATCCGTGGTTTTGATTTAGGGAATTCTCCGTATGAATTCCTTAACCCCATTGTTGCTCATCGCCCCATCATCATAACTACAACTAATGGGACCAAGGCTATTCTAATAGCCCGAACTGCCAGACTGGTAATGATTGGCGCCCTAATTAATTTATCAGCAGTAGTAAATCTCCTGCAAAATTTTACTGAGGCTATACTTATTTGCTCTGGACAGGATAAAAAAAACGCCTGTGAAGATATAGTTGCAGCAGGAGCAATTATTGACCGCCTTTTGACCCTTCATAAAGGGTTAATTCTAACTGACTCTGCACAAATTGCACAATTAACTTATCTGCAAGCAGCAAACGACCTTGTTAGGTTCCTGAAAAAATGTGAGCACGGGCGTCGCCTGATAGAACTGGGATTTGAACAAGACATTGATCTGGCAGGTCAGATAGACACTTCCTCGTTTGTTCCTGTTCTAAATTTACCTGACAATAGACTGATTCCTTATCGCGAGAAATATTAACAAATAACGTTAATTATATTCATAAGAAAGAAGCATTTTCTCCTTGATTATCAGTGGCAGTAAAAACTAACATTTCTTAATTGGGAGTTTTTTTGATGTTGGAAGACTTGTTTTAGCATTTTAAAAAAGGAGGACATTAATGCCTGCCACCAAGATACTACCCTGTGTTGATAAATATGGAATGTATGAAATAAGAATGGAAAGTCTTGGCGGTTTTGGAGCAAAAATCGCCGGTAAAATTCTGGCACAAGCAGGAATCCTCGGGATGGGACTTAACGGCGCTAACTTTTCCAGTTATGGCTCAGAAAAAATGGGAACGCCGGTTAAAGCCTATGTAAGATTCACCGAGGAAGATTACGTCCGTGTTAACAGTCCTGTAACCGAACCACACGTAATAGTCATTTTTCATACCAACCTCGCTAAAATGTTGCCCGTGCTGGAAGGCTTGCAAAAGGATGGTATTGTAATCGTAAATACTCATAAGTCTCCGCAAGAAGTTCGCGATTTAATCAAAGTACCGGGCGGTATAACACTCTATTGTGTGGATGCCTTCAAAATTGCTGTAGAGGAAAAAGTTCGTATTAATACACCACTACTCGGCGGGATTTGCCGGGCAATTGGATTCATCAAAGGCGAATATATAAAGGAATACATCGCCGAGATGTTCGGGAAGAAATATGCCCATACCATTGAAGCAAATAAAAAAGCCTTTGACCGCGGGTACAATGAAGTCCAGGTCTTGAAAATTCCTGATGATAACAAGTATCCCTTTATAGAATATAAACCTTATGTGTCCCCGCTGGGTTATAAAAATGCACCAATTGGTGGAGTAATCACCGATTTTGCCAATAGCTACATTAAAGATTTAAGCGGTTCACGAGCCGGATATGTCCCGCTGTGGAATGGAGAGAAATGCATTAGTTGTGGTTTCTGCTACTGTTACTGCCCTGATTATTGTATCACCTTTAAAGAAGAGATAGACCCCAAAACGCAAAAGCCAATGATGTTTATGAAGGGCATTGATTATAAACATTGCAAGGGTTGTCTGCGTTGTGTAGAAATCTGTCCTACTAAGGCATTAACCGCTGAATTAGAAGCCGAGGTGCCAGAAGAGAAATTAATCTCGGTAGTATAAATAATTCTCAACCTCTAATTACGTAAAATAGTAAAAAATTTGGAGGCATAAAAATGGGAGTTAGCACAATCACAGAGAAAAAAGAAAAGAAGACACCTGAAGGTGTAGCTGAACAGGTTGTAGATATAAAATCAGGAAATGAAATGGCAGCATTAAGCGCCTGTCATATTAATTTTCACGTTATGGGATATTATCCTATTACGCCCTCAACCGAAGTGGCTGAGGAATTAGACCGAATGAAAGCCGAAGGCGAACACGATATAGTTATGATACCAGGTGATGGTGAACACGGCGCTGCGGGAAGTTGCTTTGGAGCA
>CAYRXI010000030.1:1756-3407 GCA_964428255.1 uncultured Candidatus Sumerlaeota bacterium | reverse complement strand
CCAGGGCTTAATGTTTGCAATGGAGCAATTACCGGTTCAGTCAGGAAGTCGCTTCCCGATGTTGCTAAGTCTGGCAGCACGCACCATTTCTGGACCACTGGACATCAAATGCGACCACAGCGATGTGATGTACGCCCTGAACTCGGGTTGGTTGATTATGATGGCAAAAGACCCGCAACGTGTTTATGACTTCAATATAATCGGGCTAAAATGGGCTGAGCTGGAAGATGTGCGACTACCTGTTATGGTTTGTTATGACGGATTTTTCACCAGCCATCAGCTGCGTCGCGTAGAATATTTCAAAGATAGACAGGTCGTGCAGAACTTTCTCGGACCTTTCAAACCCATTATAACTGCAGTGGAACCTGAAAAACCTGTAACTATTGGTCCGTATATGAATGAGCCGGATCTGATCAACAACAAGATACAGTTGCATCTGGCGATGGTGGCAGCCAGCAAGCGAATTTATGAAGTGTTTCAGGAATATGGTAAAATTTCTGGCAGATATTATAGTACTCTGGAGACTTACCAGATGGATGATGCCGAAGTAGCAATGTTCATCCTTGGCTCTGCTTACGATACAGCCACTCAGGCAGTTGATAATCTCCGCAATCAAGGTAAAAAGGTGGGAGTAATCTCATTAAATGTCATTAGACCCTTCCCTGCAGAAGAGCTACGGCAAGCCCTCAAAAATGTGAAAGTGCTGGTGGTGTGTGACCGGCAGGATTCTTATGGTTCGTGGGGGGGAAATATGTCGCACGAGATAAAATCTGCCCTGCGTGATGACCCCCAAAACAAGACCCATGTCATCTGTCGCGTATGGGGGGTAGGTGGAAAGGACTTCTATATTGAAGAAGCCGAAGAATTATTGAATCTCGGACTGCAAGCCCAGAAGAAAAGTTCTGTCCCCTTATTTGATTACTTCGGAGCTAATCCCGGCAACCCTGACTATAAACCACTAAATCTGTTTAAGTCAATCACCAAAGAAGAAGCCTGCTTGGGGATTATTAAAGTAGAAAAGAACCCGGAAACCGGGAAACTGGAGGTTAAAGGGATTAATTTAAGAGCCTTGACCAAAATGCCCAAGCGCATTGTTCCCGGTCACGGTGCCTGTCCCGGATGCGGTATTTTTCCATCAATCGGCACATTTCTGATGGGTATTGAAGGCTATGTGGTGATGCTCTGGCATACGGGCTGTGGAATGGTAGTTACCACTGGCTATCCTTACACAAGTTTCCGCGTCACGTATATCCATAATCTATTCCAGAATGGTGCAGCAACAATGAGCGGGCTGGTAGAAATGTATAAAGAGCGCCAACGCCGCGGAGAAATCCCCCAAGACCAGGAGATTACCTTTATTATGGTCACCGGTGATGGTGGGCATGATATAGGTATGGGAATGTCAATTGGCGCGGCAATCAGAAATCATCGGTTCATACTGTTAGAATACGATAATCAGGGTTATCAAAATACCGGTGCTCAATTGTCTTTTACTTCACCACCGTATATGATTACTTCTACGAGTAATGTGGGTCCAGCCCAGGTTGGCAAACAGATTTTCCATAAAGATACTCCACAAATAATGGCAGCCACTCACATCCCGTATGTTTTCACGGCTGCAGAAACAAATCCAACTGATTTGATCCGAAAG
>CAYRXI010000030.1:0-1746 GCA_964428255.1 uncultured Candidatus Sumerlaeota bacterium | reverse complement strand
AATGAAGGAATGGTTTTTGGAAAGTTGCTCTCTTATTGCCCGCTGTCCTGGCGCTGTGAACCACGAAAAGCCAAGGAGATAATCCAGTTAGCTATAGATTGTTGCTACCATCCACTTTATGAAGTTGAACATGGCAAAACTACAATCAATTATGACCCCGAAGCAAAAGGTAAAAAAATACCGGTGATTGAGTGGGCAAAGGCAATGGGCAGATCGCGACATCTCGCCAGTCCGGAATATAAAGAATATGCTGAACGTCTGCAGGCAGAGGTAGACCGACGCTGGAGACGACTTAAAGCTATGCACGAAAGCCCGATACTGTAATATCTAAACTCTGAATTTTACATTTGACCCCTTGTTCATTAAAAAAATGAGCAAGGGGTTATTTATTTTTATAGAAATTTTGGAAATATAACCCATTGCCCACCATACTATTTCCCGTCAGCAATGTCTTCATATAAGACTTGATTTGGTTCAGCGAGTCATTTAATTATATAACATATTATGCTTGTTTGAAGCTAATACGAGCTCACAAAATCGGAATTTTTATGGACACAATGAACAACGTGGAACACATAGTTAATGCTGCGGAAGACACTATAAAATGGACTTCACATCCCCTGGTTGAGCGTCCAATCACTTCAATTGCAGTAATTTTATTTATAGGGTTTGTGGTCTTCATAGTGAGATTGCTATTAGAAACCTGGTTTTATGCCATTCTCTCTCTTTTCTTAATTATAACATCTCTGGCAAAATACTTTTTCCCCACGCACTATGAGCTCTCACCAGACGGAGTAAGAGTTGAATCCTGGTTCAGTACCCAGCAAAAAGAATGGTCTGCCTTTAAGACATTTTACAAATCATCAAGAGGGATTGTCCTTTCCCCTTTTGAACAGCCAAGCCGACTGGATAGTTATCGGGGGATTTATCTTTTATGTGAGAAAAACCTTAATGAGGTAATTGCCTTTGTCAGTCAAAGACTCAAAAAAGTCTAAAACAATATTAGCCAGTATGAAACAGGCCTTTGCAGTAAAGGATGATGCCGGTTTCAGTGAGGAAGAAACTGCATTTATGGATAAGGTTGCCGATTTTATCTCGCGGCGCGGATTGGAAGCCCCGGTAATTATGGGATTAGCCACAATGAAGCCCCTTAATTTCATTGGTAGTCAATTGCTTATCTTTCTCCAACCCTTTTTATCTCCTTTCTTTAACGAGACTGATTATCAACGACTGGTGGATATTTTAGCCAGAAGAGATGGGATTGAATGTTTTATCCAGATTCTGGAACGCAAAACAGAAGCGAAGAAACAAAAAAAATAGATAAATAGACAAGAAATATTTGACTTATACACGCAAGTTAAAAAAACTTTCTTTTTCAAATACAAGAGTTTTGCGATATTTCTTCGTTCGTGTATACTTTTTGATGTAGATATTTGTGGTAAACTTCCAGTTTTGGAATTAAGGCATTAAGAGATGATTAAAAAAACACCAATACTAATTTTAGTATTGTTAATTTGTGCTTACACGTTCAATTCAGGAACAGAAACACAGAAAATCCCTCTTGAATCATTATTACCAGAGCAGTTTGAAGCCTTTGACACTCCTAATGATGACGGAGCCTCAATAATAGTAAGATGGAGAAAGGCTCAATTCACAGACGAAATCCCCCAAACTATAAAATATTTTGTTCTTCAGGCTCCAACGCCCGAGAGCCAATTTTCACCCGCAGCTTACTTGGGATTAAAC
>CAYRXI010000029.1:11503-30038 GCA_964428255.1 uncultured Candidatus Sumerlaeota bacterium | reverse complement strand
GAAAATAATATTCTCATCTCGCAGAATAGTATTTACTTCACCAGTTACCAAAAATAACCTTAAAATTTCATTAGGCTCGGGCATTAAATTTAAATCATATTATCCCAGAGAACGAATAAGATATAAATTATCATTATGTAGTTGAATTCCTCGTGGCTCAGAATAACAAGATATTTGGGGGAAAGTAATTGTTGTAGGTGAGTCATCCTGATTGAAAGGATATTTTACTACTAAAAGATTATATAAAAAAACATCGTTAATTTTATTGCCCCTAAGATAAAGTAAAAGGATTGCCTTTGATGTAGGGAAAAAGCCAATTGGTGCTTGCCCAGATTTAGGAAAGCCGGAGATTTTAGGCAATTCTATAAGTGTTTTTCCCTGAGGTATTTCATAACTATAACATCTTACATAATAACGTGTCCAATCAATTAAATCAGGATATATTTATTATCTTTTGCTTCATATTCCATTTTACGAGCTATTTGTATTGCATATGAGGGAAAAAATTCTTCTTCTAAAGTATATATCTTTTCACCAAAGACCTGGATATCTTTTACTGGATAAAGAGTTCTACTGGTGAGGGTTTCAACACCAGTTTCTGTCTTAAGGCGGATAATATTGCCCTGGTCTGGATGCCTGGAACTCTCAAACTCAACAAATAAAAGACTTTGTTCTGTAAACATACTTCTAATGTTAATTTCAAATTGAGCACTCTATTTATCAAGTGATTTAATAGTGAACAAAGAGCCTTCCATTCCAGCAAGTTTATACTCTGCACTGACAGAAAGGCTTGCTATTATAATAAGGTTAACAATAACAGTATTAATTCTCTTTAAATATAATTTTCTCATAATAATCTCCTTTCATGGTAGTGTTTCGAATTCGGTGGAAAAATAAGGCTTCTCCTCATAAGACTTGAATTGGTTTCAAATTAAAGAAAAAAGAATAAGCCGATGAAAACATATGAGTTAGAAAATACGTCAACTTTAAGGTAGAATTAAGAGAAAAGTTTAGAAAGGATAGTAAGAGATCTGGATAGTAGTGGAGATAATAGAGAAAGAATTAGATGCGGCGCTTGGACCGGGAAGATACGTTCTGAAGGCTGAATGCCATGATTATAGAAGATTGTGGCGTTGTTAGAGAAAATGCGGGAGTGGTTCGTAGTAAAAGTGGGAAAAGATAGAAGAGCGAGTAGTTAATTCGCTAAAGGAAGCAGGAGAGGAGCTGCTGACATTTTTTAATTATCTGAAGAAGTGCCGACATAGTTTACACTCCACGAATATAATAGAGCGATTGATAGAGGAGTTTCGGCGCCGAATAAAGGTGCTGGGGAGTTTCCTTGTTAGGAGTAGTGCGGAGATCATCTTCTATGGAATGCTGGCAGGTGGGATAATCCGATTAAATCAGATTAGTAGACATAGAGAATTGGCGGAATATGTAAGGCTGCGGCGAGAGAATATTAAAGAGCAAGCTAAAAAAGAAGCGATTGAATCACTAAGTTAAAATGAAGAAAAAATTGTCAACATACCAAATCTTATGTGGTGAGCCAATTTCCACCACTTTTATGACACCTCTTTTCAGAAACCTTCAATTTGGTTTGTAAGTAACATGAAACTATCCAAGCGAGGTTAGCATATGTTAATTTATAGGAGATATCAGTAAAATTTACTTTTCTTAACAATTCAATAACTTCTTCAATAGGTAAATAGTAAAAACGTCCAATCTTTGCCTGCTCTATCAGCCATTTAGATTGCCACAACATAACAAGACTTACCATGATATTCAAAAAGAACCGCCAACTTATAAAAATCTCTCGTTTAGATTCTTTTGCTATAAGAGTAAAATCAGGATTAGGAACGTTAACTGAAAAAAAAATTGTCCCCTAGGTTTTAGATTAAAAAAACAGCTTGAAGGACCTCTTTATAACCATCTTTTGTCCATTTCTGACCATCCCAACGTTGAGCATATTGGATGGAAAGACCAGCTGTAATTAATATTGAAATAGTTATGGAATTGGAAAGGAAGTCTATAACTAATATCGCCCTGAACAAAGTAGATCCTGCCCCTAGGAAAATTTGGAAAAGTATTCTTTAAGTTTTTCTTGGCGTAGTTAAGTGCGTATAGACAATGGTCTATTCCCCATATTTCTTTTATACTACCTGCTGATTCTTCTAAAACTAACTGCATTATTCTTCCACTTCCACAACCAATTATCAAGAACTGTTTCACCGCCATTAAAAGAGAGAAAAGAGGCGAAATCTCGAATGGGTTGCTTATATGGCTTTGCTTCGCGTTGGTATTTATAGGCAAAAGCAACAATTCTGTTTTTCCATAAATCTCTCATGATAAATCAATTCCTTTAAGATTTTTAATAAGGTATTCTTTATCTACAAGCACATATTCAATTTCTTCCAGTTTTCCGATGTTTGATCCTTTTACATATATTTCTACTGTTACCTTATGAAAGTTAAATTTTCCTCCTTTGTAAAAAGCAATAAAAAGCACATTGTCACCTGGAACAGCAAAAACTTTTCTACTATGAACATTATTCTTATCACCAATAATTTTTGTATCTTTTACATGAACTCCGAGAGGAATTTGGGGTTTGTTTTTAGAAACTAAATTGACCAAAATGGCACCTGCTTGACCAGCACATTGAGCAAGTATAGCAAGTGGTGCTATTGGAAACCAATCAAAATGACCAGTGCACATATCAGGCGTAACCAAGGTAAGCGCTGCCACAGCTTTTCTATTATCTATGTTTCCCAAGACAGCTCTTTCAATATAAAGTTGGGGCTCTCTCTCGGGAAGGATATCTTTTATACTAGGCTTCTCTAAAAACTTTAAACAAACAAATCCATTCAGACTTTCTGGAATCTCGGTATTAAAAAAAACTCTCAATTGAGATCTTCCTAAAGGGTCTTCATATTTTCTCCTCTCAAAGTCTTCCTTTAATTTTTAAGTTCTTAATTTGAGCCAATAGCCAAGTACTACTTCTAATACATCTAACTTCAATTAGGTTTGTTAAATTTCTGATATTATCCATAATCATTAGATAATTTCCATATTTTGCTAAAATTGGGGAGAAATTTAATTTTTTCTTTAATAAATTTTGAGTCCAATGGGAAAAGTTGGATTCCTGGGGCAAAATTGTGATTTTTAGCCAAATTTAGTCGTTGATAGACAGACTTCACCTGTTGAAATTTAAGCCAGGCTGATTTTGTTTGAATTGGGTGCAGAAATCCTCACTCAAGGCTCAGGAGCGTAGTGGATATAAGCCCGGCCGCGATATTAGTGTGAGCAAATGCTCTTTGAGGCGTTGTAACATTTGACTTTCTTCCAGCCTGAGGAGGACGTAAGGAGCATGTTTAATCACTTGTGCTGGAATCTGAAAAATATGATGGAAAATAGTATGTGTGCGGTGCTGATGATATTCTGCGGGTAAATACCGGTGTTTAATCCTCACCAGCAGATTGTGTGCCAGCGCACTTATGGCATAGTAAGCACGATTGGCAAATTCCTTATTACACCTACTACTTGCGGATAATTCAAGAGCCTTAAGCAGATTATCTAATCCACATATCATACAACAAACAAAGAGAAAACTTTCCAGGAGTGCAGCAGTAATTTATGCACCCACCTATTATCTTAATAATACAAGAAAAGTAGCAGATTGAAGGGTTGAAAAGAGAAGTGTTTATCAAGAGAGTAAGAATTCTCTGAATCACTCGTGAATAGTTAAAAATGTTGTATTGAAAAGAGGATTTTACTTTGAACTGGTGTGGGAATAAAATTAAGTTTTAATTGAATCTCTGATGTGGAAGGTATATTGCAAGAGAAATAAGCAACGGGGTGAAAATATTAATAGGAAATAGTGCGCGGAAGTGGATTGGTGAGGCAGCACACACACTGTTTCTATGTGAGCAACTGCTGAAGCGCGGTCATCAGGTGTGGCTGGCGTGCAGGCGTGGCTGGGAATTGCAGAAACGAGCTGCGTCAGTGCCGGGATTGGTGGTGATACCGTTACATATGTGGAGCAGATTTCACCTGCTCTATGATGTTGAGGATGTGCTGAAGATTCGTCAACTGGTCAGAGAGCAACGAATTGATATTGTGCATACTCATCGTGGAAAAGACCACTGGCTGGCAGCAGTGGCGCTAAGATTCCTCCGCCATGCTCCCCCCTTAATAAGAACCAGACATGTGGTAGTACCCTGTCGTCAGCATATATTAAATAAATGGTTATATAAAAACTGCACTGCTGCAGTTATTGGTGTGAGCAGATGTGCGCAGGAGAGTCTGGGGAGCCTGCTTGACTTTTTTCCGGAAGAGCGAAGGCCTGTGATTTTTTCAGCAGTTGATACAGAGCGCTTTTCCCCGGAATGCCGAAGTGCGAAATTAAGACACCAATTGGGGGTGGAAGAGAACGGCTTGCTCATTGGTTTGATTGCACGTTTTCAACGAATAAAGGGACAGCCTCAGTTTCTGCAGGCTGCCAGATTGGTGATGGAAAAGACTCAGGGAAAATTCCAGTTAAAATTTTTGCTGGCCGGGAGGGATGCTCACCACTATCGGGAAAAATATTTAAGAATGGCACGACATCTGGGCATTCAGGAGCACGTTGAAATTCTGGGTGAAGTGGACAACATTCCACAGTTAGTAGCCAGTCTGGATATCGGGGTGGTGGCATCACTGGGTTCAGAGGGCTCCAGCCGTATTACGCTGGAATATATCGCAGCGGGGGTTCCTGTGGTAGCGACTCGAGTGGGTGGAATTCCCGAATTAATCACGCATCAGGAGACGGGATTATTAGTAGAAGCCGGAAATGTTGAACAGCTGGCAGAGGCGATAATGCAATTGATTACTTCTACTTCCATGAGGCAAAGGTTAGCCAGTGCAGGACTAAAGGCTGCTCACGATTTTTTTTCACCTCAGCGCTTTTGTAAAGAAATTTTACAGCTATATCACCTTCTGTTAGAAAAAGAAGGGTGAGAAAAAAAATGAGAATCTTAATAATTGAGGACTACAAACCCCTTCAGAAAGCCCTAACACAGGGGTTAAAAGAATCTGGATTTGCCGTGGACGCTACAGGAGATGGCGAAGAAGGACTGTGGTATGCTGAGTCAAACGATTACGATGTAATTATTCTGGACCTGATGCTGCCGGGCAAAGATGGCTGGCAGATACTGCGAGCTTTAAGACAGCAGGGAAAGGAAGTCCCGGTGTTAATTCTCACAGCGAGAAGTGATGTAGAAGAGAGGGTCAAAGGACTTAATCTGGGTGCAGACGATTATCTGGTAAAACCGTTTGCATTTGAGGAGTTATTAGCCCGGGTGCGCGCCTTACTTCGCCGTAGCTATCAAAGAAAGAATCCTTTAATTCGCATTGCAGATTTGAGTATTGACACTGCGCGAAAGGAGGTGCGACGCGGAGGTAAGCTGATTGAGCTGACACCGCGCGAATACGCCCTGCTGGAATATCTGGCATTCAGACAGGGCGAAGTAGTGACTCGCACCGAAATCTGGGAACATGTGTATGATTTTCATTCTGAAGCCACTTCCAATGTGGTAGATGTCTATATCGGCTATTTGCGTCGGAAAATAGACAAAAACTTTCACCCACCAGTTATACACACGCGGCGGGGTATTGGCTATTATCTCGGTGTCAACGAAGAAAAGGAAGAAAAAAAGTAAAAGTTTCGTTATGTGCAAGAAATGTCAGGAAAAGTTCATTTATCCAAAATAATTACAAGTGAACCAAAAAACTGGAATAAAATACACTTGCCAGAGAAAGCTAAATTACTTTAATCTAATCTCAGGTTTTTTATTGCTGTGATAATAAGGTAGAATGCTGCAGCTGAAAACAAGTTGTGTGCTAAGTTTACTGCTCATTGGAGTAGTATTGTGCTGGTTTGGTTGCGGTCAGCAAGCCACACCTGAGAAAGACACAGAGAAAGGGACGACTGCTGGCACCGAGGAGCAAATAGAACCTACCATAATAAAGGGAAACATCCGCCTGCCTGGAAAGCCCTCGTCAGCCGGAGTTATGGTCTTTCTCAGCGGTACATCCGCGCTGGCATTTACCAATGATAATGGAGATTTCACCATTGAAAACGTTCCACCGGGAGAATACGAACTCTTCGCCCAGAAACCCGGATATAAATTTGCCAGTTTGGGGAAGATAAAGACTGAGGGAGGAAGCATAACTTTAGAGCCCTTTTCCCTGGAAGAATTGCCAGCAATAGAAGAAGGTTTATGTGCCATTATTGGCAATGTAGAGCTGGAAGGCACGAGCGATCACAGCAATGTTATAGTAGAGATAGAAGAACAATTAATCCGCACAGTTACAGATGAAAATGGAGTATACTTTATCCCAAATCTTTCCCCGGGAACGTATAATCTCCGGTTTAAAAAATCTGGATACAAAAGCACATCTATGCAAATAGAGGTAAAAGCCGGACCACGTCCCACCAATGCGCCAAAGCAAAAAATGGAGTTACTAACAAAACTGCCCGGCAAACGAGCTGTATATGGCAAAGTAGAGATGTATGATGTAGCGGGAAAACCTCAGAATAAATTTAGCACTGTAATCGTGGCTCTGGAAGGGACAACCAACGTAGCAGTGCCTGATAGTACAGGGAAATTTAGCCTGCTTAATTTACCACCCGACAAATACACCATTACAGCAACAGCACCGGGCTTTGTCAATCGCAATAAAATTGATGTTGACCTGACTAATTTACCATTTACCAATGTGACGCTCATTCTGGATGAAGATCTGGATCAGGTACAGGGGAAAGGCAAGGTTCACGGCAGAGTGGTTCTGGCAGATAAGACGGAGAATTTTAGCGGAATTACTGTGGGATTGCTGGGAACGAATATAATGGCATTAACCAAGGAAAATGGGGAGTTTACCCTAACCAACGTGCCGGAAAATCTATACACCTTAATTGCGAAATTTGAGAATTATGTGCCAGCAAAAGTGGAATCAGTGCTGGTGGCTCGGGAGGAGACCACTGAGGTGGGAGAGATAAAATTAGAACGTGCCGTTGTTAAACCCAGAGTATTGTTTACCAGCCCGCCAAATAACACAAAAAATGTGTCAGTAAAGCGTGAGATTCCGGTATTTATCTGGTTTAGCAAAAAGATGCGTCCGGATAGTGTAAAGGCAGCTGTGAGCATAACACCAAAGGTGGATGCACAGTTATTTGCTGGCAAGGAACATCCACAGAGTGATTTTGATATTCTGCTGATAATGTTGAAAGGCACAAATACTGAGAATCCGGTCAAATTTGCTGCCACATATCAGTTTAAGATTGATACTACTGCGGTGGATGTAGAGGGAGCATCTCTGCAAGAGCCGTATGAGTTTAGATTTACTACAGGAGAGGCGGAGATAATTGATACCCGACCACGGCAGGGAGAACGAGCTGCGCGGTTATCACCGCAAGTCCCAATCTTGATTTATTTTAATGCGCCAGTTGACCCCCAGACGTGTAATACCAGCAATATTCAGATTCAGCCTGAATTAATGGGAGGCTTTGATATTTATCCTCGCGAGGACCGTGAGAGTGGCTGGACTATATTACGCCTGAGAAGTTCTGCCTGGGAGCCTGACAAGGATTATACGATAACTCTTGGGAGTGGTTTGCGAACAACGGATGGTTCTCGCATAAGCAATACCCCCTATCAGCTGCAGTTTCATACTGCACCCTTATATGAATACACACCTCCAGGAGAGTAACAGACTGCTTTAATCATCTGAACAATCTAAAATAAAGGGAGACGAATAACAAGCAATGAAAGTAGAAACTAAAAAATACGAATTAATTCTAAAAAAACCGTTCGGGCTATCACGCTCGGTAAGTACCAGCAGAAATGTTATTTTCTGTCAGCTTCAGGTTGAAGAGATAACAGGATTGGGGGAGGCAGCATTTAGTAGTTACTACGGAGAATCTGCAGAGAATGTTGCCCGCGCCATTGAGCGACATGCCAGTGAGATACTGGATGGAGATGTCTTTTTCGTGCGGGAAATTATGGAAAAGGTGGTAGCTGCGGGAGACATTACAGGGAGTGCACGTGCGGCGCTGGATATGGCTTTGTATGATTTAATCGGGAACATACTGAATGTCCCGGTGTATAAGCTCCTGGGCATAAAACCCAAGGCTCAATTACTCACCTCCTACACCATCGGCATAGATACCATAGATATAATGCTGGAGAAAGTTAATGAAGCAGCAGAATTTCCGATATTGAAAATTAAAATGGGACGCAATGTAGAGCAAGATATCCAGGTGATTCGCGAGATAAGAAAGCTGACTGATAAAATCATCCGCGTTGATGCGAATGGCGGCTGGACACTGGCAGAGGCAAAAAAATGCATTCCGGTTTTGGCAGAGCTGGGGGTGGAATATGTGGAACAACCATTAGAGCGTGGGAATTTCAGTGAAACCGCGGAATTAAAGCGCTGGTCTTCGCTGCCAATATTTCTGGATGAGGATGTGCATACCAGTCAAAATGTGATTGAACTGGCAAATATCTGTCACGGTATCAACATAAAATTAATGAAATGCGGGGGGATAACTGAAGCCTTGAGAATGGTGGAGCTGGCGAAATCATTCGGGCTAAAGACGATGCTGGGTTGTATGATTGAATCGTCGCTGGCGATTTCTGCGGGAGCACAAATTGCCAGTCTTATGGATTACCTTGACCTGGATGGGAATTTGTTAATTACGAATGATCCTATAGATGGGGTTAAAACGATTGGGGGCAATTTACAATTAACTGACCGAGCCGGGCTTGGTGCTGTGCCTCGCGAACCGCTATTCTCCAGTTAATCTGTGTTTTAAGTTTCTGTTCAGGCTTGACATAAATTGCACAGGTTTAAGACAATCATTTCTTCTTTTTTATTATTAAAAAAATTGCCAGACAAAAAGGAGTAGAGCAAAATGCCTGTAGTTAATCCTAAACTCTTGTTTGAACATGCGCTGAAACACAGGTATGCAATAGGCGCATTCAATGTGAACAATATGGAGATTATACAGGGAATTATTGATGGTGTTACCCTTGAACGGGCTCCGGTCATTTTACAATTTTCCAAGGGGGGACGTGAATATGCCCGCCCGGAATACATTATGAAACTTATAGAGGCAGCACTGGAGACCACTGACGTGCCGATAGTAATTAATCTTGACCATGGGGACACGGTGGAGCTGTGCAAAGCCTGCGTTGACCAGGGATTTACAATGGTAATGTATGATGGTTCTAAACTCCCGCTGGCAGAGAATATTGCCCGCACTAGGGAAGTGGTAGAGTATGCGCATAAACATAACGTCGCGGTGGAAGCTGAAGTCGGGAGATTGAAGGGTGTGGAAGATCATGTCTCTGTTTCAGAAAAAGAGGCTATACTGACACAGCCTGCAGATGCTGCTAAATTGGTAGAAGAGAGCGGGTGTGATTGCCTGGCGGTTGCGATTGGGACCAGTCATGGTGCCTATAAATTTAAAGGGACGCCCCGATTATATTTTGACCGCCTGGAAGAAATTCAGAAGGTGCTACCTAACTATCCTTTAGTGCTGCATGGGGCTTCGTCTGTGCTGAAAGAGTTTGTGGATAAATGCAATAAGTACGGCGGAAAGCTAAAAGATGCCCAGGGTGTGCCAGAAGATATGATAACCCGCGCAGCCCAAATGAATGTGTGTAAAGTCAATATTGATACCGATATTCGGCTCGCTGTAACTGCTGCCATTAGACAATATTTTTATGAACATCCCGAAGAGTTTGATCCGCGAAAGTATCTGGGTCCGGCACGTGACGCAATTCGTGAGATGGTGCGGCATAAAGTAAGGGTATTAGGTTGCGCAGGAAAAGCTGATGAATTACTTGACATCTTAAAGGGCAAGTCAGTATAATTTATTTGACTTTTATATTTGTTTTTGTAGTCAAAAGAGACTCTTCATCCCCCCTCAACGGGTTGGGGTAGACTATGATCCGGACATAGAACTGCCCCAACCTTAATTTATTTTAAGAATTTTGATTGTTTGTAATTACAACAAGGAAAGTTTTTCAATACTGTATTGGAAGGTATATTTCAATTCCGTGGTCTCTTTCACATAACTTTTGACAGTCTTGAACCTTAATCGTTAAACTCGCATATTACTATTTTTTTATTTAAGAGAAGAACAAACAGGGAGCTATGTTTACAGCTAAGGAATTGCGAGAGTTATTTGTAAACTTTTTCAAGCAACGGGGACATCGGCATCTGCCCAGTTCACCGTTAGTCCCCCCTGATGACCCAACTTTACTCTTTACTACTGCCGGTATGGTTCAATTTAAGCCATACTGGTCTGGAGCAATTGACCCTCTGCCGTTGAGACGTGCTGTGACGGTGCAGAAATGCTTCCGTGCTGGAGGTAAAGGGAGTGACCTGGAGAATGTTGGAAAGACATTACGTCATCTGACATTTTTTGAAATGCTGGGCAATTTTAGCTTTGGCGATTACTTTAAACGAGAAGCAATTCAATGGGCATGGGAATTTACTACAGAAGTGGTAAAAATCCCGAAAGAACGCTTGTTTGTCTCCGTGTTCCGGGACGACGAAGAAGCCTATAAAATCTGGAGTGAAGAAATCGGCTTTCCACGTGACAAGATTGTGGCACTGGGCGAGAAGGACAATTTCTGGGGTCCAGCGGGCGACACCGGAGCCTGCGGTCCTTGCAGTGAAATCCATATTGATATGGGTGCTGAGCGCAGTTGTGGGAAACCCGAGTGCAAAGTGGGTTGCAGTTGCGAACGCTATCTGGAGTTCTGGAACCTGGTTTTTCCGCAGTTTGACCAGCAGGCTGACGGCACCCGTCTGCCATTAAAGAATCGTGGAATTGACACGGGAATGGGATTGGAGCGTCTGGCATGTATAGTGCAAAACAAATATAGCCTGTTTGAAACTGATACCTTATTTCCCATAGTAACGGCGGCGGCAGAGATAATTGGTGTGTCTTACAAACAAAACCGAGAAGTCACTATGTCGGTGAATGCAGTAGCAGACCATATTCGGGCACTAACCTTTGTCCTGAGCGAGGGAGTTTTGCCGTCAAATGAGGGGCGTGGTTATGTGCTACGGCGGGTGTTACGTCGGGCTGTGAGACACTATAAAAAACTGGGTTGTGACCAGCCCTGTCTGTATAAGCTGGTAGACGTGGTAATTGACACTATGGGCACTGAATATCCTGAAATAAAAGCCCATCCACAGCAGGTTAAGAAAATTATCCAGCTGGAGGAGGAGCGTTTTCACCGTACGCTCTCGCAGGGCATTGAACTCCTCAACGAGGTGATCAAGGAGGTAAAATCTGCAGGAGGACACATTATTCCGGGAGACCAGGTTTTTCGTTTATATGACACATACGGTTTTCCTGTGGAGTTAACTCATGAGATGGCTGCCGAAGAAGGGCTTGACGTAGATACGGCTGGTTTTCAGCGTTGTTTGCAAGAACAAAGAGCTCTGGCACGTGCAGAGTGGAAGGGAGGACAGGAATATGAATTGCTGGAAGATAAACTTAAAGACATACTGGAGCAGTATGGTGCTACACGCTTTGTAGGATATGACCAGCTGAGGACACGTGGCAGTGTGCTGGCAATTATGGACCAAAACGATGAGTGCCTTGAACGTATAGAAGCGGGGGGGGAAGGTAAACTGGTCATTGATGAGACGCCGTTCTATGCAGAGACAGGAGGACAGGTTGGTGACATCGGAGTGATTACTACGGAGAGTGGTGTATTTGAAGTACGAGATACGCAGCGCACACCGGGCAATATTTATATTCATTATGGCACGGTTAAAAGTGGCGAAATAAAAGTGGGTGACCTGGTTGACGCTATAGTGGATGAACCGCGGCGCCTGGCAATTATGAGACATCACACGGTGACGCATCTTTTACAGGGCGCACTAAAACGAATTATTGGCAAACACATTACCCAGTCTGGCTCATTGGTGCATCCAGATTATCTGCGCTTTGATTTCACACATATTGAAGCGTTAACTCCAGAGCAGCTGTATCAGGTAGAGCGGATGGTGAACGAAAAAATAGTGGCTGATTTGCCAGTGGAGGTGTTGATTTTACCGATAGAGGAAGCCAAGAAACTCGGAGCCATAGCACCATTTGGAGAAAAATATGGTGCCATTGTTCGTATTATTAAAATCGGCGACTACAGTATGGAATTTTGCGGTGGTACACATCTTGACCGCACCGGTAAGATAGGTACGTTTATCATCCTCAGCGAGTCCAGTATTGCTGCTGGTATACGGCGCATTGAAGCCAAAGCTGGACTGGCAGCTTTTGAGTATTTGTATCAACAACGCCAGATTGTTGGAACGCTGGCGCAACAATTCACCGTGCCCGCAACTCAGCTGGTTCAACGACTGAAGGACCTGACAGGCGAGTTCAAAGAACTTCGGCGAGAACTGGCACAGCTCAAACAGGAACGAGCCGTTGCGGAAATAGACAGTATCCTGGGGCAGGCACACACTGTTAAAAACGTTAAAGTAGTAACCCACATATTTAATGACATAGAGATGGAACAATTGCGCCATCTGGCTGATATGATAAAGGCAAAAGTAAAGAGCGGGGTGGTAATATTACTGGCAGCAGTGGATACTGCCAGTAATAAAGTGCAGCTAATTTGTGCAGTGAGTGCTGACGTGGCAAAGAAACTTCCTGCCAACAAACTGGTAAATGAAGTAGCCAAACATATTAATGGTGGCGGGGGGGGGAAGGCTGAAATGGCACAGGCCGGCGGGAAATCACCGGAAAATTTGCCCGCTGCCTTTAACGCACTACTTCACACAATTAACGACCTTTTGGCATAAGCTCTCAATCCAGAATTCGCCAGTTTCGCTGGCAAGCATACTGTCTGAGTTTTCGGTCTGGATGCACTGCAACCGGATTGCCTAATCGTTCTAAAAGCGGGATATCGCTGTAACGATTAGCAAAAGCATAAGAACTGACATAATCAATATTGGTGCTGGCAAAACGTTGAAGCAGAGCTGTTACTTTATCCTTACCGTAAGGAAAAACCCCGTAATTTCACCTGTAAACTTTCCTTCATTTATTTCCAGTTCCGTGCCAATGACCAGGTCAATAGGTAGCACCCTCTGCAGCTGACGCAGGATAATTGTCGGCGCACCTGAAAGCAAGACAATTAAATATCCTTCGGATTTGAGCTGATGCAGTTGTTTAACAACTCTATCCGAGAAATGTGCTTTAAGCCGATAATGGCAAAATTGGGGCAATAGCGACTCAATATCTTTTACAAAGAGACGGTGAAGATAATACTTATTCTGGCGTAGTAAATCAGTTCTCCCACTTAATACAAGGCGGAATGCTTCCCATAAAAAGTGCACCACCTGTGATGGCTTGATAACTCTCTTTTTCAACAAAAAATAAAATAGCTCACGTTCAGCCGTTGTTCTGTAGAGAATGGTTCCGTCTAAGTCAAATACTGCCAATCTGGTCATATACGTATTGAATTTCAACCCCGGAAATACACGGAAAAATCCATCAGCCGCACCACCTTGATGATATTGGGGGTTGGATTACTTATTTATCATTTTTGATGTCCTTGGGGAAACGCTTAGCCAGCACATAATCTTTTCCATCCCACAGCACCGGTATGCCACGCACCACGCACATAAATAGAACTACGTAAACAATAATGCTGCCGATAAGCTGCAGAGTTGAAAGAAGTCCGGGTGAAAGCGCAACAGTTTTGGTTGCCAGCCCCTGCTGAATTGCCAGCAATGCTCCCAGATAGCAAAATGCAAGTGCCTTTCCCACGGCATAAGTAGTGCGGCTCACAGGCGAGGCAGTCAGGGCTTTTGTCCACCAGGATTTCATCATCGTTTTTTGCCAACAGCTGTCTTACCTTCAGCGAACGCCACACTGCGTACTGTATCTACCAGAAAACTGCGAGTGATAATAATCACGGGGACCCAGAAGGAAATCTGGCTAGTAACGGCAAAGTAAATCCAGTAGATGTTTTCTACGATGCGGTTACCAGTAATGTCCAGCAGAGCGCCGAACTCCGAAGCCAAGCCGAGTTTGCGTGCCACATATCCGTCCAGCGAATCTAAATAAATCACCAAGATTGTCAACAGCGCTGCGATTATTGCCGGATAAAATCCCAGACTTAACAAACCAATGGCAATGAACGCCAGCAAAACTCTCCCAACTGTTATTATATTTGCTGCCACTTTGGCTGAACTCAACTCACTAATAATTTAAATAATTTTCATACGAATTATTTAGTCTTGTAAAGCTTAACTACAGCAGGCTATGGAATGAGTGCTATTTCAGCAGCACCAAGGCAATATTTTACAGATAAAGTCCGTGTTAGACAGACAATCTCAAATAAGGTCAATTATTTCAAAATTATTTCTCTCGTTTGCAGAAAAAATCTTTGAGAAATTTCCTGTATTAATATCTTCCGCTTCGTCATTTCACAGCGTAATTATTAGTAGTGCTAAATCAGCGATAAAGCATATATCTTAAAATTACGCCATTTGATTTTGGGGCGCGATGGGAACTTACCAGTATTTGAGTTTTTAGCAAAGAGTTTTATTAATACCCCCCAGATTATGCTTAAAAACTTAACTTTGGTTAAATTTTGTTGTAATTTTACACTTTTAAAATTCATAGTAATTATTTCTAATTAATTTGATTTTAAAAAAATACAAAACTGGTAAGGAGACTTAAATGAGAGAGGCGAATTTGGGGCATAAAAGTTGGGGAGTTTTTGTGCTGGTAATAGTTATGTTTGCTATTACATCAATCACAATGACTCCTGCGCAACAGGGTGCCGAGACTCAAACCAGAATTCAACAAGCCATTAATGAGTACGTACAGAAAAATGTAAGCACGAATTTTGAAGGTCCGTTCCCCAAACTAACAAAATTAGAAAAGGTGGAAATTGAGGGGAATATTGTTAAACTTTATTTTAGTGAAAATCTGGTAGTACAACCGGTGAGGCAGGCACTGGTTGAAGATTTAATCCAGCGTTTTCAGTCAGTTATCCAGCCGATAATGCCCAATCCGGAGATAAAAATCTTTGCCGGGAACAGGGAGCTGGAGAAATATATTCCGGGCGCATTTAATCCACCCGGGCTGTTACCAGAAAAATTGAAACTACCCAGCAAGCCGCCGTTGATACGCAATGTCAGTGCGCCAGTGCCTGCAGCAACAGCCGTGCTTTATGGGCATTACATTGCGGTCTGGCACAGCCATGGTATTTATTACGACACGCTTGATAAACGCTGGCAGTGGCAAAGGCCACGTCTCTTCACCGTAGCGGAAGATAAATTAACAATGAGTTTCACCATTCCATTTTTGATCCCGATGCTGGAGAATGCCGGGGCAACTGTTTTTTGTCCACGCGAGCGTGATATTCAGATTCACGAGGTGTTAGTGGACGATGGCGACGGCAAAGAACATCCACAGAATGGCACTTTTGAGACCACGGGCAGCAGTAGCTGGCAATCAGGGAGTGGCGCAGGGTTCAAAAATTGGCTGACTCCGTTGCCGGATGACTTGAATCCACATCGGCAGGGTCAACATCAGATTGCAGGAACAGTGACAGGTGCGGCGACGGCTGTTGCTCGCTGGACTCCTGTCATCCCCGAAAGTGGTGTTTATGCAGTATACGTGTCTTATAATGCTTCGCCAGAGCGGGCGACAGACGCTCACTACATTGTAAATCATCTGGGAGGCGCAACGGAATTCCGCGTAAATCAGCAGTTGTGTGGCAATTACTGGGTATATCTCGGGCATTTTCAGTTTAAAAAGGGTTATTCCCCCGAGAATGGAAGTGTGTTATTACTGAATGATTCAGCCACTTCCGGAAGCACTGTTTCCGCAGACTGTGTGAAATTCGGGGGGGGGATTGGAAATGTTCTGCGCGAGGGGAGTTGCAGTGGCTATCCTCGTTATTTAGAAGGTGCACGTTACTGGTTGCAATATGCAGGAGTTGAGCCATCGCTGGTATATAAACTTGGTATTGAGTCAGATTTTGGAGGTCCTGACTATCTGGAAGATTATAGTTCGCGACCGGAGTGGGTGAACTATTTAAGTGGTGCGCCCAATGGACCGAATCCGGACCGCAATTTTCCGGGTTTAGGTGTCCCGATTGATGTGGCATTTGCTTTTCATACGGATGCAGGTATTGCAGATGGTATCGTGGGTACACTCTGTATTTATCGTGTGCTTGACCAATTGAAGATGGAGACGTTTCCTGATGGGCGCAGTCGCTGGTTAAATCGCGACCTGGCAGACCTGGTACATTCACAAATTGTGGCTGATTTAACAGCCAAATATACTTCCAGCTGGACGAAACGCCAGATTTTGAATGCAAATTACGCAGAATTAAGACGTCCCAATGTGCCCTCGGTAATTCTGGAGCTGTTATCACACCAGAATTTTGACGATATGAAATATGCGCTGGATCCCAGATTCCGCTTTGATGTCTCTCGTGCAATTTATAAGGCAATAGTGAGGTTTGTGGCGTATGAGTATGGATATGAGCCAATAATTGCACCGTTGCCTCCCCAGAAATTTTCGGTTAAAACACTTGGGCCGGGTAAAGCAGCTATCCGCTGGGAGCCACAGCCCGATCCTCTGGAGCCAACAGCGATTCCCGAAGGTTACATATTATACGCGCGGCGTGGAGTTGAGGGAGCCTTTGACAATGGGACTTATGTGACGCATCCGGCGCAGGAAATAGAAGGATTAGAGCCGAATGAAATTTATAGCTTTAAAGTGGTAGCTGTAAACAAAGGAGGAGTAAGTTTTCCCACCGAGGTGATGTCAATATGTACGGGAACAGGTAATGAACCCCGTGCGTTAATTGTTAATGCCTTTGACCGAATTGCGCCGCCGGAATTTATTGAGGCTGAAGGTTATCGGGGTGTGGCAAGGCATATTGGTGATAAAGGCGTAGGATATATCTGGAATTTATCACTCACAGGCGATCAGTATGACTTTAATCCGGGGCATAAATTTTTGACAAATGACAATCCGGGGTGGGGCGCTTCTTATGGAGACCTGGAAATGCAGCTGGAGCTGGGAAATAATTTTGACTACGTGATTATTCATGGAGAGGCTATCAGGTCAGCAGGCTGGGCGTTTGACTCTGTCAGCGACGAAGCAGTACGGGAAGGTTTAATCTCGCTTAACGAGTATAAAGTGGTGGATTGGTTGCTGGGTGAAGAACGAACCACAATGCCCTATCCCTGGCGCAAGGGTCCTGGAGCTCCGGATAAAATGCAACCCGATTTTCAAGCCTTGCCGCCCATAGACCAGAATATTATCCTTAATTATCTGCAACAAGGAGGGCGGTTATTCATCAGTGGCGCATACGTTGGCACAGACCTTGTGGCTTCTCCACTCGCCAGAGCGGAAGACAAAGAGTTTCTGGAAAAAGTGCTGAAATGCCAGTGGGAAACTAATGCTGGTAGTAGAACTAACAACGTTATTCCTGTGGCTGGTGGGATATTTGATAAACAAGAAATTGGAGCATTTCATTTTAGCAGTGGATTAGGCGAGGCTGGAGTTTACGGGGTGGAGCTCCCTGACTCTATAAAACCTGCTAAAGATTCGGGAGCACAGGTTGTCCTCCGTTATCAAGATGCTTACTTTAATGCTGCGATTGCATATCCTGGAAACGACTATCGCCTGATAGTGTTCGGATTTCCCTTTGAAACGATTGTTTTAAAAGAAATACGCCACAAGATTATGTCTGTAATCTTAGCATTCCTTGCAGAGAAATAAACAATACTGGTTTAATCCCGAATTATTGGGTAAGAATAGAACGATTGGAGTTTTATCCAGTATGGTTCACTGTTATTTATGTTGAACACGAGGAGTGAAAATTTATTATAATTCCACTTAACTTATATCTTAATTCAGGAAAGATGAATAAATGGACTACGAAGCCTTTTATAAACTAACTTGTGGTGTATATATTGTTGCATCACGCTTGAACGACAAATTAAATGGTCAAATTGTTAACACCGTGATACAGGTGAATAGCAAGCCGATTCTGGTTTCAGTTAGTATTAACAAAGAGAATTTGACCTGGGAATGTATCAATTGTTGTCGTGCCTTCAGCATTTCTGTCCTTGAGGAAGCAACACCACTGCAATTCATCGGTAAGTTCGGCTTTAAAAGTGGCAGAGAAATAGACAAGCTGGCAGGTATTAATTATAAACTTAGCGAACTTACTCAATCTCCGATCGTGCTGGACTATACTATTGCCTACTTTGATTGTAAATTATGGGATTGTTTTGAGTTACCCACACATAGTTTATTTATCGGTGAGGTGGTTGATGCCCGACTGCTAAAACCCGAGGGTATTCCATTATCATACGAGGATTATCACTTAATTAAGAAAGGTAAGACCCCTGCACGGGCGGCATCGTTTATCCCCATTATTGAAACTAAAGCATCGTCACCAAAACAGGAGGAGAGGCAAATGAAAAAATATCGCTGTAC
>CAYRXI010000029.1:0-11493 GCA_964428255.1 uncultured Candidatus Sumerlaeota bacterium | reverse complement strand
GACCCGGAAAAAGGCGATCCGGATGGTGGTATTGCACCAGGGACCCCATTTGAAGCCATACCGGAGGACTGGGTTTGTCCGGTTTGTGGTGTAAGTAAAGACCAGTTTGAACCTTACGAGGAATAAATAATCAGAGGGCAATAAAAGGTATTAAAAAACCAAATTTTGATGGTACTTGTTAAAGGCTAAACAACCTGAATTTTAAGTATGCATGAGTTTGCCATTGCCACCAATCTGCTTCAGATAATAGAAGAGCAACACCGTGCTTATAAGTTTGGAAAAGTGGAGAAAATCTATTTGAATATCGGTGAGTTCAGCAATGTGGTACCAGAGGCGCTGGAATTTTCATTTAAAATCGTGGCAGAAGGAACGGTGGCTGCAGGCGCAGAATTGGTGATTAAGATTGTGCCATTACGACTTAAGTGCCTAACTTGTAAAGAAGAATTCCATAGTGAACCATATTTGTTTGTGTGTCCAAAATGCGGGGGGGGAGATTTAGAGATCTTGTCAGGCAATGAGTTGCAGATAGAAAGTATTGAGGTGGATAGAGAAAATGGAGATAAAACTGGTCAGCAATTTACTGAAGGCGAATGAGGCGCTGGCGCAACAAAATCGGCGCCTGTTTGACCGGCACCGTGTGGTGGTGCTAAACATTATGAGCAGTCCAGGCGCTGGAAAAACCACAATTCTGGAGAAAACACTGGCTAAGCTGGGCAATGATTATCGGCTGGGTGTAATTGAAGGAGATGTTGCCACTGATGAGGATAGTCGGCGGCTGGCAAAAATTAACTGCAAATTTTCGGTGCAAATCGCGCAAATAAATACCATCAATCTGGGGGGAGCCTGTCATTTAGATGCGAATATGCTGAGCAGTGCGCTCTCCCTATTAAACCTGGAAGAATTAGATTTGTTATTCATAGAAAATGTGGGGAACTTAATCTGTCCTGCAGAATTTAATTTAGGAGAAGATTATCGGGTGGTGATTTTAAGCGTACCTGAAGGTGATGATAAGCCCGTTAAATATCCGCTGATGTTCCGCCAGGCAGACGTTCTGGTCTTGAATAAAATAGATTTACTGCCTTTTGCCAATTTTGACCGCCAGCGTTTTTTAGAGCGCGTGCACCAGATCAATACACGGACCAAAATATTTAAAGTTTCTGCGTTAACCGGTGAGGGACTGGAGAGCTGGTATCAATGGCTGTATACCCTGCCCTTGAAATCCCGCAGCTAAAATGCAGAAATTTGCTTCGCGTTTAGCCTCCAAAGAGCCAGCTCTGGAGCTCATTCTCATTAATAATTCCAACTTTCCTTTTTAACTCATTGCCGGAAGCATCAAAATAAATCCAGCAGGGCACTTTGAAAACTCCCATCTGCTGAACCAGCTGTGGAAAGAGCGTGGTATCTACCCAGGTGAAAATAAGTTTATCATTATGGTTTGCAAAATTGAATTGCTGTAGAACCTGACGTTGAGTTTCGCAGGGCCTGGCTGTAGGTGAATGAAAATAAACAATGAGGGGGAGTTTAGTTTGAAGACTTTTTTCGCGACCGACTTCATACGGCAAAAATTCAGCGAAGGCATCCTTAGGTTTTTCACGAAGATATAAGAAGCTCAGATGAGGCAAATTGCTGGATTCGTCAGGAATAGTTATTGTTGAAACAAATCTGGCATCCGGTGGTTCAGTTGCTTTTTTGGTCAGGCGGAAAACGTAGACTGTTTCATCAAAAGATTTTTTGACGGGATAAGTAATGCGACCGCCGGGCAAAAAAATCACACCCCGGCGAAAATCCGTAGCCACACCCAAATATAGTTTAGTCTTAAGCTCTGTGTCCAATTTTTGCCAGGGAGAAATGCCGCGCTCAGTAATTTCCGCAAACCAGATATCGTTACTTTCGGTGCCTCCAGCATAGCGAGGGCAAAATGATAATAAGTAAGGTCCGGAGGAAGTACAGGCGGCACTATAAAAGGGCTTCGGAAGCGAGAAGGGTTCATTCCGCCATTGACCGAGAGTACCATCCGCCAGCACCGGAGCCGAGTAAACCAGGGCGTTTACTGAAGTGTTTTTAGCTGTAGTTAAGCCACCCCAGACCCAGACTCTACCGCTAACTACTGCTGCGTTATGAAACCAGAGAGGCACCGGTAAGGGTGTGCCTGATTTCCAGCTAACAAAGTCCCCACGGTCATTGATGACCGCACTCCAGACCACATAAGTGGGCTGATTCCGTTGTGTATAACCCCCAATTAAATGGATATGTCCGGGAGTGCTTACCACCACTGAATTATCAATCCCTTCACCCGGAAATGGTGGGGACTCCTTCCAGGGTTCCAGTTCTCCATTCGGTTTGGGACGTGTCCAAAGTATTGTTTGCTTGTGAATTCGGCGGTCCGGGTCATAACCACCGACCACGTATAGCACATCGTGAAGTACCATAGTGGTATTGCCAATATACATTAAAGGATGTGGTAGAGGTGTAGTTTGTGACCAGCTCCACAGGGTACCATCTGGAAGGATTAACGCCTTAAGTACACTTTTTTCAACCCCAGCTTTGCTGTCACCGCCAATAACATAGAGATAATCGCCCAACACAGCTGTGCCATACATCTGGCGAGGTTCAGACAATGATAGAGTTTTGAAATAAAATGCCTGAACGGCTTCATATCCAGATAAAAATTTTACCAAAATTATCATTACCAGACACAAATTTGCTCTGGTTCTCATATGGCTCCCTTTCAGGTGTAATTCGGTAAATAACAAAAAGGTAATAAAAAACGTACTTTTAAATATTGTAATTAAATTTATTGAATAAAATTAATCAACAACTTTTGTTCAACAAGCAAATTTGTGAATGGAAATTACAAAGATGTTTTTATTATTTCAACTGGTTAAACAAAATTTTTTAGGAGATTTTAATATTACAGCGAGGTTTATACCTTTGATTTTTAGCCTTAAACTTTTTATTCACCGAAAAGCCAGCTCTGGAGTTCGGTTTCGGTTATGATTCCGATCTTGCGTTTGATTTCTTTGCCAGAGGCATCAAAATAAATCCAGCAGGGCACTCTAAAGACGCCCAGTTGCTGAACCAGTTGTGGTAGCAGGACAGTGTCTACCCATGCAAGTAAAAGTTTATCTTTATAGGCAGTAAAGTCAAATTGTTGAAGCATTTGATGTTGTTGCTGGCAGGGTTTAGCTCGTGGAGAATGAAAGTAAACCACCAGCGGCATTCGGGCTGCCTGACTTTGCTGGCGGGCAATTTCATAAGGCAAAAATCCCGGTAAGGCTTCGGAAGGAGTTTCACGGAGATATAAGTAACTTAAACGCGGTAATTTACTCGTATCATCAGGTGTAGTAATGGTAGTAGCAACATATGGTTGAGGCGTGCCAGCAACAGCTTTCTTAGACAGCCAGAAACAATAAACCGATTTATCCATTAATTCCGGTTCAGTGCCAACAGCTCGTTTGCCCCCTGGCATAAATACAAGCCCGCGGCGATAATCAGTGGCTACACCGACAAAGACTTTCAGTGTGAGGTCAGTCTGAAGTCTTTGCCAGGGCAGAATCCCTTTATCTGTAATTTCTGCATACCAGACGTCGTTGCTCACAGTCCCGCCAGCATAAGAAGGACAGAAGCTTATGAGAAAAGGTCCAGAGGCTGTGCAGGCTGCGCGATAAAATGGCTGAGGTAAGGTGAAGGGCTCAGTGCGCCACTGGCCTATACTTCCATCTGCAAAGACCGGCGCCGAGAATACCAGGGCATTAACTGAGGTGTTTTTGTTAGTAGTGAGACCTCCCCAGACCCAGATTCTTCCCCCCACCACACCGGCATTATGAAACCAGAGCGGAACGGGTAGAGGCGTGCTGGCTTCCCAGCGAACAAATTCACCCTGGTCATTAATAATAGCGGTCCATATTTTATTAGTGGGTTCCTGTTTAGGTGTTAGTCCCCCGATTAAATATATATGTCCCGGAGTTGAGACGACAACGCTATTGCTGACTCCTTCTCCCGGGAAAGGAGGAGTTTCACGCCAGGGAGATAATTCACCATCAGGGCGGGGTTTAGTCCAGAGTATGGTTTGTTTTTTATTGGTCTCGCTGATGTAGCCTCCTACTACATATAGGACATCGTGAAGGACAATGGTGGAATTAGAAATATACGCCAGTGGTTGCGGTAAAGGAGTGGTAGGACTCCAACTACTCAATGTGCCATCAATCAGAATGGGGGCTTTAATTACACTTCTAACAAAATTGTCTTTCCCATAACCACCGATAACATACAGGTAATCTCCAAGAACTGCCGTACCATACATTTGGCGCGGTTCAGGTAAAGTAGTCAGTTTTTGATAGAAGGCTCTGGCACTCTGAGTACCTACCAGTGCTAATAATAAGGAGATTATGAGGCAAATTCTTTTCATATGTTTGGAATTTTTTAAAATATCAAAAAACTCTAATTCAAACTGGAGATAAAAAGCAAGTGATTTCACAATGAATTTGATTGAATAAGTCGGGATTCATATATATATCTTTTATTTAGAGATGCAGGGAAAAGAATTACACGAAAATCAATTGTCTTCTCATAGCAAATCCGGTGGAATTATACAACGCATAAGCTGGATTGGATGGCGTCTGGCTATACTCATCAGTCTGGCAATGCTGGTCAAATATGGTGTGTTGAAACCGCTGTCTTCGCATGTGTTCGTTGCCTTCACCACTTATTATAATGCGGCACAGTCACTTGCCAGCGGAAACTCGCCTTATTTCTTCCATACGGATCCTAATATCTATTGTTATCCCTTATTTTTAGCAATTTTGCTCATTCCGTTGGCAAAACTTCCTTATTCCACGGCAAATCTTGTCTGGTTTTTTAGTAACTGGATAGCTTTAGCGGTGTGTATACTGGTGGTTATTTTCTGGGCAAAAAGACTGGTTAACTTTAGTGAAAAATCTGAAATATGGCAACGTTCTCTGATCATTATATTGTTTATGATAAGCTATGTTCCGTTGCTGTATACAATGTATGACAGACAGATAGATTTATGGGTAGCAACAGTAACGCTGGTCGGGATTTATCTTGCCCGATTTGGACGACAAGAACTGGCGGGATTCTTTTTGATGATAGCAGTGTTGCTAAAATTAGCGCCGCTGCTATGGTTACCGGGGTTTATATTTTTGCTCAAACGGCGCGGCATCCTGACCTTTTTAATTACTGGAATCCTGTATGAGCTGGCGATAATCGTGAATGGCTGGTGGCGTTATGAATGGTATTATTTCACTCATATCATCCCTCGCTGGCAATTTCATTTGCACCTTCCCAGCTTTTCTACCTTCCATATAATTTATTACTGGGGTATTCGTGGGGGAGGAATGGATGAAGCCAGCGCACAAAAACTAGCGCAGTTAGTTTTCTGGAGTGTAAAGGTGCTGACGCTGATACTATATGGTGGAATACTTTGGCTCTCGTGGCGCAAATGCTTGCCAGTGTGGCTCCCGGCTGGTAGTGCCATCTTACTTAGCTACTTCTTGCTTTCTATTGTAGAATTAAACCACTTAATCTGGATAATTGTGCCATTAAGCATCGCGATATTGGAGCGCAGTGGCAAATTAACGCTTGAGGAGATTGGATTGCTACTCCTGGCATTTCTTTTAGGATTTTTATCTTTTGAATTAAATCAGCTGTTCGCATTGTGGTGGAGTTTTCAACTGGCATTATTAATCCCACCGGTTATTTCTCTACTATACATCTATAGACGATCCCGTATCATAAAGGCATAATTTTTGATTTGCATTTTGAATCGGTTTTTTACAATAATTTTCTCCTTTTTTATTAGCTTTTTGCGAATTATTTTTAAGGAGCATTATATGATTGGCCTGAAGATATTTTTTAATCGCAAAGAAAATGAACGTCACGATTATCGCATTACTGTAAATCGATGCACCACGTTATCAATAGGGAAAGAATTTCACACTGACAAAAGTATTCTGCGGGACTTATCAATGTCAGGCGCACGGTTTGAGGTCCCTAATGGAAATCCCATCCCTCAAATAATTCATTTTCACAATCAGCCTCTGCAGATGCAACTCCCCGGGCAGAAGGAGACTATCAGCGCCATTGTAGACATCATGCGTATCTACACCCGTGACGAGCATGACCAGCCCACATATGGTTTTGCAGTTGAATTCAAATCCATCAATCAAGAGGACAGATTAAAACTGGAAAATTACATTAAAGCCAGATGTGCGCCGGTCACTCCTTAATATGCGCGATTGTGGGTGAGTAATTCGGGATTGTAAAAGTTTAGATAATATAAAACATCTATTACGAAGGCTGTGATATTTATTCAGGTTGTTTATTAACCACCCACTTTTCGGGCGGATTTAACCTGCCAATAAAAATCCGATTTTTATCAATGTGACTTTTTTCATTGCCAATGGGTTCAGTATTGTAGCTAATACCTGTGGCTTTCTGAGTGCTCCAGTAATGGAGAGCAGTCAGATTTCCCTGTTCATCACGCACCCAATTGATAAAAATCACTGAATGCCCTGTATTGTTATTACGCCAGAACTGAACAAAGTCTCCGGGCTGAGCTTCGTTTAAATCCTGTAAACGATATCCTAATCCATATTTTTCCAGAGCTTCGGCTGGACCGGGCGAGTTGATTTCAGGGCAGAACCACAAAAACTGGAAGTCTTTTACCTTATCTGGAGTTAATTGGGAGGGAGGTAAGGCACCTCTTTCCCGCATATACTTTTCCAGAGCAAGATAAAACACCTGGAGCGTAAGGCCACAACAGAAGCTTCTTTTCTGTGGGTCACCCCGCATAACTTTTACGCCACAGTAATAAACATCCGTAGTGGCACCATCATAGACATTTTCCTTGGGCCACCAGTATTTATAAGTACCATCTGTAGGAAAGCTCTTCACCACTTCCATTATGTATTTGTTCATTGGTGTGGTGTTCTCTGCTGCTGGAAGACAAAAATAAAGGTTAATGCAAATAAGAAGTGAGATAAGTTTCAGTATCTGCTTCATTTTCTCTCTCCTATTTAAAAGAACTTAAGATCAGAGTTGTGATTCCATTCGTTTTAAAGCTGCATTAATGGAATAATCATTGGGAAAAATCTTCAAGCCCTCTTTTAGAACTTTAATGGCTTCCTGATTATTACCAAGGCGGCGATAAACATCAGCCAGAACGGGATATAATATTTGTTGTCTGGGATTGACCTTAAGCGACTGGCGATAAGCAGCCTGTGCCAGCTCCAGCATATTAATTTCAACCATATTGTTGCCCAGCTGCCGCATAAATTCTGCATTACCCCGAAACAAGCACATAGCTTTTTTAGCATATGGCAACCAGGTGTCGGGCTCCAGTCCTCTGGACTTGGATAACTTTATCAGTTCAGTATAGAGATAAAACATTCGGGGATTGCGCTGGATACCAACACGGAGACGTGAGATTCTCTCTTCAGGAGTAAGGCCGGAGCGCGTATCTTTTCGCTTAAATAGATGCACCCAGGAGTTTAGATATTTGTTCATTCGGGTAGCTTCAACGTAGTCCTGTTTAAACTCAGGTGAATTATAAATCAAGCGAGAGACCTCTGGATAAGGATACCCGGGAGAATCAGGATTGGGAGATTGATGATTTATAAAGATAAAGACAAACTCGGGCTTCTTCGCCATAATGTACTCTTGTTTTTTCTTTTCTGCTTCTGGCTTATTGCCGGCTCTGCCGATAAATCTATCAGTTAAGCCATCAATATCAATGATACGTACCTCCAGATTGAGGTAGCCGGGATAGCCAATGTCGCTGGTCATTACCTGAGCCCCGTCGGGGATATTCTCCAGAATCCAATCAGCAACATTTTGCAGGGGGGGGTAATAGCCCTCCCAGAGATTCCGCCAGAGCACTTTCGGATACCACCAGCTTTTGTCGTTTTTACTATACCGATGTGGTGTCCAGTCAAAGACATAAATGGATTTTTCATTGTAGTGAAATTTGCCATAGTCATATATAGCAAAGAGCAACAACCCCAGGAGTAACATCTTTCCTGGCAGGAACTTCAGCCGGCGTACCAGTCGGCCGACGACTACTACATTTATTGCCACAAAAGGAATTACGGGGAGTAAAAAGCGATAGCAGGGCATCCAGTCACCATTAACATGCCAGACATAGAAGGCATTAGCCAGCACCATTGCCAGACAGATGAGTCCATAGCGATTGCGCCAGAAAATAGCCACCAATGAGGGAACCAGCCACAAGTTTATAAATCCCCAGCTTTGAGTAAAGGAGAAATAAAATAGATGTGCCAGCCCCCGACTATGGCCAACGCCTGCGCCAACCTTAGCATAATATGGATTGGGGAAGATGGAATGATAATAAAACCATCTCCATAACATATAGGGGATGAAGAATATGGCGAAGGTCAATATCCAGAGGGCAAAGCGTTTTAGTTTTAATTCCCCGCGAGTGATAAGCACCGCCCAGAAGGTTGCAAGCAAAATTCCGAGGAAGAACGCAGCGTCTATTCGGAGCATAATGGCAAGAGCGGCAATGATGGGAGAAAGCTGGAAACGCCATCTATATTTTTGCTCCACCACTGCCACGTAGAGCGTGGCAAAAATGAGGAACACAAAGGCACTTGTTTCCAAGCCCATCACAGACCAGTGTGCCAGATAAGTATTGAGGGCAATGATCAGGGGGGGGATAAGATTCAGCAGGTGCCAGCGCCCCATTATCAAGCGGGAAAAAAGATAGCTGAGAATAATTAAGCCGCCGGTTGCCAGCATACCCAGAATTTTAGAGAAAAAGAGCGCGTCAGCGTCAAACAACCAGAGCCAGATGCCAACAATCAGCGTCCAGAGAAAATTGCTGAAACCCTCTGTTCGGTCACCAGGGTTATAAACCAGCCCCTTCCCGCTGGCAAAATGTGCTGAATATCTGAAAGAAATGTAGGCATCATCTATTACAGCTGGATAATGATGCAATGCATGCGCTAAAAAAATTATGAGTGAAGCCGAAATTAAGAGCAGGGTTACGGCGAATTTAACAATTTTCAATATTAAATGACGGCGATGATGTTGCATTTTTCACCACTAGTCAGACTCTTAATAGAAGACATCTTTTCTAATGCAGAAGGCACAGTCTACGGTAGAATAAGTTGGATATTTAGCACCATAATGGTCAAAGGTCTTGCGATATGGCACCCAGTTCAAAGCCTTTTTCCACTCATCAATAGATTCCCGTAGAAGTTTTGCAGTTTCATTATCTTTACGATACTGGCGTGGTATCAGCCAGCGCCAGATTCCGAGCATTGGCTTAATGGAGGCTGAGGTGGGTTGCCACCACGAGCGCACAGAATAACGCGAGACACGATAATTTTGCTGAAGATTTTGATTTTTTTCGGCTTCAGTCCAATTTTCTACTACAATTGGCGCCGTCGTGGTATTTATATTCTCATACTCAGTCCATTTGGGATAATTTCGCATATACCACCGCATTAGCCAGACAATCTCACCACGGATAATGACTTTTGGCTTCTCTTTTGTGCCAAGCAAAGTTGTCAGATGTTCAATCTGGTCTGCAATAAATTTTACATCTTTTAGTGATTGTGCATAGTTCATTCGCTCACGGGAACAATCGGGATAGTAAAAGTTTAGTAAAATTGAGTTACGCGCCTGCCACAATACCAGCAGACCGAAAATCACCATCCAGAAAACGGGACGACGCAGAAATTTCTGAGACTGAATAAAGTCATTGATGTATAATCCTGCCAGCAAAATCATCGGGAGCGTGATGTGTATAGAAAGCCAGGGCACCTTTTCGCCTCCATAGGAATATGCAGGGAAGCTGAGCAGTAACCACCACCAGACCATAGCGAAGAAACGCCGTTGTTGTAATAAATAGTTTATTGTCAGCACCGTGCCGAACAGGAGCCAGGTAACAAACATAAAGATGTGCCATTTGGAAGTCATATGAAAGGTTTGATCCCAGTACGCAACATTTAACTTTACGCGACTCAGTGCCAGAGCCAGTAAGAGTGCGATGCCGAAAAAGCCAGGAATCAACCAGTGACGAATCCATTTCTTTTGCCAGAGATTGGCGATGGCTCCTGTAATAATTATCATCAGTGCCGGAAGTTCATAAAGAAACAGGATAACTAGGTAAAAATGAAATTCGCCTTTAATGCGGTGAATCTGATGCTGGCCATACCAGTAAGCGAAGGTGTCACGATAGATTTTAAAGATACCGCTTAATTTCTTAAAAATGCTTGCTTTGGGGATAAAGTATTTGTGGCTGAACTTGAAGAAATCGGTAAAAAACAGGATATATAAAACCAATGCAGTTATAATCCCAATTAACAGGATGACCCAATGACGGCTTAAGTGAAGCCAGAAACGAGTGGCGAGATAATTGGCTTCCGTATCCAGAACAATGTTAGCACGCATCCAAGCAAAGAAGGCGGTCAAAACTGCCAGCAGAAACAGGACGGCAAAATATTGCCAGAAGGGGGATTTCAGAGTAAGGAATTTAGCAACTGAAAAGACCTTAAGAGTACCCTCGGCAGTGAAGGCGTAAAATAAAAACAGCAAGGCAATGATAATGATGCCACAGAGTGCGCCCACGGCGAGATTTTTAATGGCAAAATAATGCAACCTGACTAACTTCTGTTTACGGGATTGGTGCCGTTGCTGGAGGATATTAACCGTCATTGCTAAGATGCCAAAGGTAGAAAAGCAGATAAAGGCGATACCCCAGTTTTCCATAATAGAGAGCATAGTGATGAAGACTATCACCACATAGAATAATTGCCAGGGGGAGGCATCTTTTTTCACCAGCCCGGGCATCAGCAGTGCAGCCACAAAAGAGAAAAAGAGAAAAGAGACATCAAATCTGAAGAAGCGAGAATAAAACATTATACCGGGCGAAAAAATTAAAAATAACATCACTGCCAGAATAGCCCAGTTACTCAGCCAGCGCTTGAGCCTCAGGACCAGCAGAATTATCCCTATGCCCAACAAGGCTGTAGCAGAACGCATTGAGATTGTGCTATCCCCGAATAAAATCAAGAACGCACCTGTTACATATAACATTAATGGTCCGTGTAGAATTGGCTGATAATCATAAGAACCAGTGCGTGACCAGTAATGGGCGTAGTACGAGAACATACTTTCATCGTGATGAATGGGGCGGTAATCCAGAGCAATAAAACGAGTAAAGATAGCCAGGGCTATAAGTACCAAAACAATTGCGGTGAATACGGAGGGGCTTAAATTCAACCATACAGGAGCAGATGGGAGTGGCGTGGGCTCTTTTTTTGCTTTATCTGGATTTGGGGCTTTTCTTCCTCTTTCTTCCATACTCTTTTCTACTCCTTAAGGAGAGATAACTGTTAATAATATTTCTCGGCTGATGGTAAAAACATTAATGCAGGATTTTAAAGTAATCAGTTTATCGTTGAAAAGTAAAAACTGCATTACGAACGCCTTATTTTATCTGTTGTA
>CAYRXI010000028.1:26045-30411 GCA_964428255.1 uncultured Candidatus Sumerlaeota bacterium | reverse complement strand
ATGCTATGAGGTAGTTGGCTTGTGGGAAAAGCCGGTTTTTTCTCTGAAACCATTGCTAGATAAGGAGCAATAACTTCAGATTTTAAGGGCGTAGCAGCTTTAACTTTGAAAGAGCATTTATGTTGTTCTCCAAAGCTTAATTCGTTAAATTTTGTGCTGCCAATTGGTGTAATTTGCCAGGAATCGGGTATCCTCATTAATTTTAGCTCACCGCTTATTGGTGTCAATAATGTATTAATTATTCTGGCTTCCAGAACCACTTCTTCACCCAGATTCAGCGTTTTACGAATTGGAGTTAATGATAGATAAGGTCGCTGCTGATAATTCAAATCATTATCGGGAAATACCGGCTTGCCTGGCTCTACAAAAATCAGTGCCAGCCCTTCACCCGGCAAAAGATCTATTATTTTCTGCAGATTCTTTGACTCCACCCGAACCAGTTCCACTTTTTCCAGACCTCTAAACTTTTCCGTTACCCGATTATAAAGCAGAATTTTCTCTCTGAAATCCGGAAATACAATCTGCAGTGAAATTTTCTGGGGCATTTGAGTCCGATTATGCAGAATGCAATTTTGCAATTCACCTGAGCCAGTCATATAGCGTGAGGCAACGCAGCTAATTTTGCCCTCCAGAGTCTGCTCCACTTTGCTTAAGCATTGTTCACCAATATAATTACGGAAAAGCCAGTAGGGCCAGAAGGTACCTTCAATAATTGACCCATCGCCATAAAGAATGCCAAACTCATATTCGCCACTCTCCTGATATGCCATCACGCAGAAATGATGAAAACTCCACAGCAGGTCTTGAATCTCGGTCAAAGCGAACTGCCGCTCCAGCATATACTGAATTTTACTCCAGCTGTGTGGATTGCCATCCAGCCAGTGGTCTGATTCCGTAATCATTATACGTCCGTTCTCTTTACCGGGTATTTTTCTAAATTCTCCAGCCCAGTGTTTTATCTCACGCACAATTTTTTCTACCGGCTCTCCATAAGGATGATATGAGAGAAAATCGGCATTTTTCCCGCAGCTGGTTAGAAAGTCCTGCATCCATTTATCTGGCTGACATTCCGGTATATGTGTCAGCGCAGGTCCACCCACCAGCACTCCGGGATAATCACGATGTATCCGCTCTGCAGTCGTATTAAATAAACGGAAATAAAGTTCTGCAGAGCCTGTCCAGAATTGAGCCAGATTGGGTTCGTTCCAGACTTCAACGAATTTTGGTTCCACCTGATGATCTTTGCCAAGACGCTTAAAACTCTCCACGCACGCGGCAGCAAATTCCGCCCATTCCGCCACATCTGTCACTGGAATTTTGGGGTCTGCGGGATCTCTCAACCATTCTACTGTATATGCTAAAAGTAACACTGGCTCCATTTTTAATTTTGCTAAAGTTTGCAAAAAAGCCGAGGTGTTATCAATAAACCTTATCATTTTTTCGGGCTGAAATTTTTCCCAGTTGAAATGATTGGGGTCAGCATCATCATTCTGCGGTTCCATACGGTCAATCCAGATTTCTAAACGAGTGTGGGTTTCTGCCGGATTAATCAATTTAAATGTTTCCATTCCCATAGGGTCGTCCGAGATCCATAATTGCATAAATCCCTGGTAACTGAATAATCCCCTATTCACCTTTTTAATTGGTTTATTAAAATCTACTAATACACCGGACTGTTCTCCGCTTACTGCAAGCGGTAAACAACACAGGGATAAAAACAGAACATAACATAGTATATGTTTTTTCATTTTCTGCTCCTCAATATAACACAATAGCTAACTAAAGATGTCACTGAATAAAAAAATATTAACCTTCAATTTAAAAACTTGTTTTTTTTATTATATTTATCTCTCTTCTAAACTGCAGTTAGGAACATGAGAAAATATTCTGCTATCTGCAGATGTTAGAAGCGAAATATAGTAATACAGGCGTCCCGCCTGTTAATTAAACAACAGGCAAGATGCCTGTGCTACTTTGAGTAACAAGCAGAATGCTTGTCCTACTCTGAGAATCTCACTTATATATAAAACTGCTAAATTATAGTTTATTTAAACTTTTCCCCGTCCTTAAAATCACTAAAAAGTAATTATAATAATCTGGCTTATCAGGCATTTACTAATCTGCCCGCTTCTAGTCTGACTACTCTACCCGCTTGTTTTAAGACTTCAGGACTATGCGTAACCACGACTAAAGTGGTTTTCTCAGTACTATTTAACTGAGGTAGTAAATTTATAAGCTGAGTTGCAGTGTCTTCATCAAGATTACCGGTCGGTTCATCAGCAAGCAAGACAGAGGGAGAATTGGCTATTGCGCGCGCCAGTGCCACACGTTGAGCCTGCCCGCCGCTTATCTCGTCAGGATATGCGCTGGCAAACGCGATAAGATTTAATTTTTCCAGAATTGAATATGCCCTGTTCCGGGCAGAATGTATTGTCTCACCAGCAATTAATAACGGCAACATAACCTGTTCCACAACGGTTAAATGGGCAGGCAAACAATAGAATTGTTGCATATAACCAATAGTGCGGTTGCGGAAAAGAGCAAGTTCTTTCAAGGAAAGTTCGCTTAAATCTTTGCCTTCAAACCACACCTTTCCGAGTGTTGATTTTTCAAGCCCGGCAATGAGATTAAGTAGAGTGGTTTTACCTGCACCGGAAGACCCTGTAACCGCTACATATTCGCCCTTCTCAATTTTTAAATTTATGTCTTGCAGGGCATATATTGAAGTAATCCTGGCTTGATTACGACGAAAGAAAATTTTACTGATGCCTTCAAGGTGAATCATTAAATTTTAGTGAGTATCTCTTCTTGATTATCCGGCAATGTTAAGGCACTATATCAAGCGGTTACCATTCAAAGTATTTATCTTCTGGTTCCGGTTTATGCCCGAAAATCTTGCATAGCACTGGTCTGCTCACTATCCAGTGAATTGGCCTTAACACAAGATACTCACCCGCAACACCCACTGGATAGACTGCATAGGTAATATAACGCAAAGGATGGTCTGAGGTGCGGGTATTATAAGAGTGAGCTGCCACAGTTGAGGTTAGAACTACCATTACCAGAATTATCAGGGTTGTAAGAATTAATTTCTGGTACATTTTAGCCCTCTTATAAATTTGAAATTAAATAATTGTATGTATTTATCATATTACTATGTCAATAGTTATAGCAAAAAAAATCCGGGGTATGAGCATTTATTTGGTTGAACCCACAATCACATTGCGGAAGCGAGCTGGTGCGACCCCATGTCCGACATACATAGTTTGCATAGGTTCGCCTTTACCACAATTAGGAGTGCCCCAGAGCTGCCACCATTTTTTATTGCAGACTGCATCACACGAACGCCAGAATTCCCAGGTTATGCCAGTATAAATAGGATTTTTATACAGCACCCCCAGTTTCCCATTTTTTATCTGGCGTGCCACTTCGGTGCTAAATTGAAAATTTATGCGGCGGTCGTCAATACTCCAGGATTTATTTGTTTCCAGTAATAATCCGTCTTTAGTGTCTGCAATCAAGGCTTCTAAATCCCACTCTCCTGGTTCCAGATTTATGTTGGTCATTCGAATCAACGGGAAATTCTCCCAGCCATCTGCACGCATAGTTCCATTACTCCGCATTTGATTGATGCGTGGTGCCAGGGCGCGAGAGGTCAATAAGCCCTTAAATATGCCTTCAGTAATAATCGGAGTTCGTTGTGCTGGCACGCCCTCATCATCATAACCAAACGTCCCGAGCCCTCCAGGCACAGTAGCATCAGCTACTACATTTACGCGGGGTGAACCATATTGAAACTTCCCGAGCATCTGTGGGTCAAGGAAACTCTTGCCAGCAAAACTGGCTTCGTAACCAAATACCCGATCCAGTTCAATTGCGTGCCCTATTGACTCATGTACCTGGAGTGCTAACTGGTCATCAGTTAAAATAATGGTGGTCTTCCCGGCTGGGCAGGGCGGAGATTTAAGCAAGGCTAAGGCTTCAGTGGCAACTCGCTCTGCATTTTCAACCAGATTTAGAGCCTGGAAGAATTCCCATCCGGCAGTACTAAAATTCCCGCGAAAATTACTCGGGTAAGAGCGATGCTGGACCTCGCCATTGTCAACAGCATAAGCCAGAATCCCCCCCCCGCAATGTATAATGGTTTGTTCAATCAGCGAACCTTCTGTTGAACCAAAAAGTTTTTCTTCCTTCATCGCACTAAAGAAACTCTGGGCTACCTTTATTTTTTTCTGTTTTAGCATAATCTCCGTGGCTCTGGTTAATATTCCTAATTTCTCTTCCAGCGAAACATTAAAGGGGTCAATCTTATGCGGAGTAACATATACATCATTTATGACCGGATTGTTTGCCAGACGTTCAGGAA
>CAYRXI010000028.1:18859-25952 GCA_964428255.1 uncultured Candidatus Sumerlaeota bacterium | reverse complement strand
TTAACACCCTGATTCCCATTCCAATACTTTCGCTATATTTTACTGCTTCAGGATAATTATTTTTTACCATAATCTCCTGTACCAGACGCCGGACAATACGGCAGTCAGCATAGTCAATCCCATATTTGTGTAAACTGGACAGGTTATTTAAAATAAGTGCTCTCATTGTTCGCTCCGGATAAAAAATGTTTCCGTTTAACTTGAAGTTTGATAAATTTGAAATTATAATTTCGATAGCTTAAATTTCAAATCATATTCTTAAAATATAAGAAGTTATTCATTAAAATCATTTTTAAAGATGAATTAAGATGGTAGATTTAAAAACAGGAAAATGGCTATTTCTTTCGCTTATGATTTTTATTTTTTTTGCCTCTTCCATCAAAGCCGCTGACGTTATTATTCGCAAAGACGGACGGCGAATTGAAGGTAATATTGTCAATCTCTCGCCAGAACAAATAGCAATGGAGGTAGGGGGGGTAATAATTTATATTAATCATGATGATGTTTTAGAAATTATTACCGAGAAAAAGCCCGACCTGGTCCGTGAGGCAGAAACAGCTCTAAATAATGATGATTATGAAGTAGCGCTGTCCAAAGCCGTAGAAATACTGCTACAAATACCTGAACATTCAGAAAAGGCCAAGCCAATATTTTTCACCGCCTTAAAAAAACTTCAGGGGACTGCTGCTGATTATCTAAAAAAAGAGAATTATGATTCAGCCATTCGGCTCTATTTATTCCTGTTAGGTAAATTAGAAAAAGAGGCAGTAGCAGGTAATTTTTTTGGCGATTATAATAGCTGGAACGTATATATCAAAGATATCAAAAACAATCTCGCTCAAACATACCTTCAACGGGGTTTAAAATTTGCTAAAAGCCAGCAGAGAACTCTATATCCCGTAGCAAAAAAAGACCTGGAAACTGCCTTAACTTATCTCCAGAGGGGTTCTGCAGATTTCTACGAGGCGAAGCTAACACTCGGACGTTTGTATTTTGAACTGGAGGAATATGAACAAGCCAAATCATATCTGGAACTTGTCCTGAAAGAATCTACGTTAATGGAGCAAAAGGAGCAATCCAGTTTATTATTGACGCAAGTAGCCTCTAAATTAATGCAACCAGCTGTCAGACCCTCCCCTACCCCTGTTCGTTTGACAATTCCCACTCCCTTACCGGCTGCAGTGCCAGCAACCCAGCAACCTGCGCCGATTTCCTATCAGGATATACCCAAATGGAAGCGAATACTTATGAAAAATGCCTCTGCCCGTAAAGTGTTCAACGTTTTACAGGAGATTCCACGTCTGATTGTGGAGGGAGAATATTTTTCCTTCTTATTCTATCCGCTGATTATTATTATTTTCTGGAGTGCTTCCTATCAGTATCTAAAATTTAAGGCACGACGTGGCGACCTGATCGCAGCCTCAGTCTTAAGACAGGGTAAACTTCTGGGTCCTATTGCTGTTATCTATTATCAGATAAAGCATATAAAACTTGGAGGACCAAAAAAACGTTGTCCTTTTTGTGGCAAGGGCATTGACGATATTGACGCTTATACTGATTTAAACTTTTATGTCTGTCCCCACTGCCAGGAAAATATCACTCCGGTCTTTGACCTTACAGATTATGTTGAGCACCTGGTAAAAAGCGTTGAGAAAAGTCTGCATAGCAAATCAAAGAAAAGCGGTATCGCTGCAGATGGACTGCCAATTGAGAAAGATGCGATGTTAAAACTCGTTCGCTCACTGGTTACTTACGCAGTTCGGCGACGTGCGAGCGACATTCACATTGAGCAGGAAGTAGACCGCGTTAAAGTACGCGCTAGAATTGATGGCTTACTTTTTGACATCTTTAGCTTCCCCAAGTCTATCGCTAACGCCATTATCTCCGCTATCAAGGTGATGGCAAACCTGGACATTGCGGAAAAGCGGATTCCACAGGATGGACAGTTTACACTCTGGATTGATAAGAGTGATATAGATATCCGTGTTGCCACCAGCCCGGCAGCAATGGGAGAAAAAGCCAGTATGCGCATGCTGGATATCCGCAACATTATGGTTGACTCTACCAAACTCGGGCTGGAAGGAGAAAATCTGGAAAAATTCGAACGTGCCATTCGCAAACCTTATGGGCTGGTGCTTGTCACCGGACCTTCTGGCTCCGGGAAAACTACTACATTGTATGTTGCACTTAATTCTATTAATACCGGAGAGAAAAATATCATTACTATTGAAGATCCGATTGAATACCACATTAAAGGGCTCAATCAACTCCAGGTCAATCCAGTAGCCAATTTCACCTTTGCTACTGGCTTACGTTCTATTATCCGGCAGGATCCGGACGTTATTATGGTAGGCGAAATACGAGACCGCGAAACTGCAGATATTGCGGTAGAAGCTGCCCTTACGGGACATTTAGTGTTTTCCACTCTTCATACAATTGATGCACCCGGAGCTTTTGGTAGGTTGATAGACCTGGGCACTGACCCTAAACGATTTGTACCCGCCTTGATTTGCATTATCGCCCAACGGCTGGTGCGGATTAATTGTCCGGAGTGTAAAAAGCCCTTAAAACCTAAAAAGAGCGACCTGGATGCTCTGGGTATTTCAGCTGAAGAAGCCAAACAAATAACTTTTATGAAAGGCACTGGCTGTCCTCACTGCTTTAACTCCGGGTTCTGGGGCAGAATTGGTTTGTTTGAAATCTTTATGCCTGATGAGTCAATGAAAGAAATACTGGAAACTAATGTGTCCACCGCAGTTATTAGAGAACTTGCCCGGAAATCAGGGATGAGGACACTTCGTGAAGAGGGTATTCTTAAAGTAAAACAGGGATTAACTACAGTAGAAGAAGTCATCCGCGTTACTTCATAACTTTTCTCTTAACTCCAGAACGAGCAGATTCAACATCTCAAATTTTCAAATAATGCGAAGTCTTAAACCTGTGTTATCCTGTTCCAGCTATCAATTAGTGTTCTAATTACTGTTTCGCTTGGCTCCATTCCCATTTTCTTCATCGCAGCAATAACAGCTCCAATTACGGCTGGCGCTTTCGGGCGAATAGGCTCACAACCGCTCACACTTTTTTTAATTGCCTCACTTAACAAATTAAAGTAATAAGGACTGTTCTCTAAAACACCGCCAGTTAGTACTACCAGAATTTTCTCTTTGCTCTCTGCAATGTTTAGTTTTTTTACGACCGCCTTAATCGCCAGGATTAACTCTTCAATTTCTTCATTAATTATTTTTGCACAGGTGGGATCACCTTTTTCAGCTGCTTCCAGAACAAAAGGAGCAACCTTCCCCACCTCTTCTTTTACATTTGTCAGACTACCAATCCAGGTTACCAGCTGCATTGGACTTTCTAATTTTAGCATTTCCAGCACAGCATTAGTGAAAGGCACCTCTGGCGCTCTCCCATCAAAGGCTTTCATTATCGCAATTAATCCACGTAAACCAATACGATAGCCACTTCCCTCGTCTGCCAGAAACTGACCATAACCGCCAGCACGGGCAATATTCTCCCCGTACATCCCGTATACAATTGAACCCGTACCGGCAATTACCAATATACCACGCTCGCTTAAAGTACCGCCGATCAATGCAATAACTGCATCATTGGTTAAATATGACTTCTCCTTTATTTGTAATCGTTCTAAAATACTTCCTATGCGTTCATGATCTATGGGTCTTCCCACCCCGCTCAAGCCAAGAGTAATATAACCTACACGTTGACGTCGCTCATGGCCGGCTAATTGGTCAATGATTTGCTTCAGGCGTTGCTCCACATTTTCCAGACCAACTGCATGATAATTAGTAGAACCTACAACTGTGTGAGATATGATTTCTCCATCCAGTTTCGCCATTACACCGCGGGTTTTAGTTCCCCCCCCGTCAATTCCAATTACATATTCTACCATCTCTTACCTCCGCGAAGGATATTTATAAACGAATGAAAGGAGTTTATGTTAAATGCTACTACCACCTAATTCAAGCTAAAATCAAATCCTTGTGTTTTTAATAAAACTTGCTACTGATATTTAATTAAACATTAACGTGCGCTCAAGCAATATACATTCCCGGTAATGGTGCAGATAAACAGACAATTTCCACTGACTGCTGGAGTTGAAATTATCGGGACGCCAAAATTATGCCGCCAGCAGACCCGTCCCCCAAAGTCAAACACCCTTAAATTTCCACGGGCATCACCTATATAAATTTTATTTTCAGTAATTGTGGGTGATGACAATAGCCCCTGAAAATCTAAAAAATATGGTGACATATTAAATAGTGAGTCACACGTACTTGTTTCCCAGAATAATTGTTTGGTTTCTAAATTATATGAACTAATTCGCCCCTGTCCTGAACCTACAATTAAATAATTGTCTTTAATTGCGGGAGTGGTACAAGCCCAACCTTCATCTAATTGTCCCTGCCATAGGATTTCACCATTTTGTAGATTTATTTCATAGACCTTCCCATTTGTATCTGCAGCGTAAACTTTTCCATTTGCCAGTGTCGGTGATGAATGAAACCCGACCGATTTTACTGTCCATTCCACATCACCCGACTCACGTCTAATTGCATAAAGGGAACATCTATCACTTTTATGTTCCTGCCACATTGAACCCATAATTACTTTATCATTCATCACAGCTGGCGAGGCATATGCTGAAATCCAATCTACGCCGAATTTACTTGTCCACAAAATTTCTCCGCTATTACAGTTAATTGCCGACAACCAGGCAGCATTACCTGCATACAGAACATCATCCTTCAAGGCAGGAGCTGAATAAATCCATCGCGCATAACGACTCCCTAATTGTTGTTGCCATAGAATCTTACCGGAGCTGGCAGATAGCGCTAATACGGTACCATCCTGGCAAACTGCAAAAATTTTACCTTTAGCATAAGCCAGTGTATGTTCCACTGGTGCTTCCAGCTCTACCTGCCACACCAGAGCACCAGTTTTTGCATTTAATGCATAAATACGGGGCGATGTTGTATCATCCTGACATTTGCTGGCTATAAACACTTTCCCCTCTGCTATAATCGGCGAGGCAAAGTCAATCCATCCACCTGTAGAATATGCCCATTCATAGGCAAACGGCGGGTCTGGTTCATCACCGGCAATTGTATTACGTGTGGCTGAACCCATAAACATTGTCCACTCCTGCTTGATGTATGCTCTATCACCCCATCTCCACCATTTACGCCGGATTACCTCAAATTCAGTATCTCCTGATATTTCTTTCCCGCTAATTGTGCTGGCAGTAACATGAATTTTATACCAGCCAGGACGCAGGCGCTTAATTTTGTCTCCATTACGCCAGGTAAATTTTCCAACATGTTGTAGTTTGCCTTCCCATACGGACGAACTATTTTTAAGAATTCTACACTCAACCTTTATTACTGGCTCACTCGGGTCATATACTTCAGCTATTACATCTATATTTTTAGCATAAACTGGTAAAGAGGGACCGGGACTGGAGACAAGCACAAAGGGTTCTTTCACCCGATAATGGTATTCAGTAAAAATTGTGTTGTTAGAGACCTTAACTTCCAGGAATCCGGAAGGACTAATATCTATTCCACCTAAAAAGAGTGCTGGGATATTATACAGCCTCATCTTACCATAGTTCTGAATACGCGTTGAATGCCAGTGTCCCGTAAATACATAATTCACTCCTGAAGTTTCTAATTCCTTCATCTGCTCTTCTTTGGGGAAATAATGCTGAAAAAGAACAACCAACTTATTTTTCCCTAATAACTCCAGGTCTTTTTTTAACCATTCATGCTGGGTTTGAGTGGGTTGGATAATATTGTAAACAACAAAATGACAATTAGCATAATCAAAGGAATAATAATCAGGTCCACAATACTTATTATAGTAGAACAGGCGGTCACTTCCAGAGTTGCGGTCATGATTGCCGAATACATTGAACACGGGAATTGACGACGTCTTTATTCCTGCGACGTAGGCTTTAAGCTGGCTAATCTCGTTAGCATCATTTACCAGGTCACCAGTTGCTACGATAAAAGCTGGTTTGGGGTTAAGTTTATTAATTATTTTTAACTCATTTACCAAATAGGACGTTCGTTCAAATCCCGAAATGTGAACATCGGTTATCTGCACAAAACTAAAAGGTTCTTGCTCTTTCGTGACTGTCTTCCGCAGTCCTATATCAAAATTACGCTTTCCCTTTTCCTGCATCACCTGATGATAAAATGGACTGGATTTATCATAATTTGCTGGAATACTTACAAATACAAAACGTGCTTCCCGACTTGAATTGTTTAATTTATACTTACCTTCGTTGTCTGTAAATACAATTTCCGCGCCATCACTCACTGGAATATTCGGCAAACCGGACTCATCAGCATCTCGCTTATTATTGTTATTATGGTCAAGATAGACAATGCCTTGAATTTCAAATTGATAACCACTATCAGGTTTTATTATTTGGGCTGTAAACAGTGGAGCTGTTCCAGCTTTCACCAGTTTACCATAATGCAGAAGGTTTTGCATTAATCGTTTAGCCAGATTCTTTACATTACCCTCACCCTGTGCATAAACCTTATCCAGTGGCATTGCCAACACCAGCATTCGCCCTTTACCCCAGCCTGTTTCAATGATTGCCGGTAACTCTCCTGCTTCATTCTTAGCCACAATTACTGCAAAACCTGAACATTCCTGGACCGCATTATACACCACTGGTAGTTTATTGCATTTAATCTTTTTCAAGTCTTCTGCTGTGAGTGTATTAGGTTGGTTTAAAATACTATGCGTAGGTAATGTTATTGACAGCTCTTCGTAATTCTCCTCTCCGCGCGATAGAAACACCGAACTTGGTAGCCATCTCATAACTGCTTCAGCATCGCACGATTGTGCCAGAATGACTAACAGCCTACCCTGATTGACAAACTCCTGGAATATTTTCTTATTTGTATTTAATGCCCTTTTTATGTCTTTATCCATCGTTGCAAAAGAACCAAACATAATTATGTCAAATTTATCCGGCTCCAGACTTCCGGTCCTTACCTCATTGGATATTTCACTAATTTTTACATCCTCCTCTTTTAGCAACTCACCTAAT
>CAYRXI010000028.1:17672-18849 GCA_964428255.1 uncultured Candidatus Sumerlaeota bacterium | reverse complement strand
TAATCCTTGAGTCAATGTGACGCTATCTACAATGTCCACTATACCGACTTCAAGCTCCGCTACCGCACTGATGAAAGTGATACTGAAAAAAAGATTAAGCAACAAAATAAATACCCGAGCAGCTCTCATTTTCATCCTGCAATCTCCAGTATAAAATTAAACTCCTCTAATGGGATTTTAGACAAAGAAATAAGAAATTATTCTCTATTTTAAGTTTTATTGAGCTTTACATTAGCCTGCTTTCTTTTAGCTCTTATTTTCTCAACCCGCCTGGTCCAAACCAGAGATTACAAATTATGACCGCGGCAATAATTCCGACGATATCTGCAAACAGGCATACGGGTGCAGCATAGCGGGTGCGTTTCACACCCACACTGCCAAAGTAAACCGCGAGGACATAAAATGTGGTTTCAGTGCTGCCTTGCAATACAGAAGCAATCAGTCCTTCAATAGAATCCGGACCATATTTATCAAAGATATCCAGCATTACACCTCGGGCACCTCCACCACTCAAGGGACGAATGATGGCTAACGGTAAAATCGCAGGCGGCATTCCTATCAGTTCAGTAAAGGGTTTGAAAATAAAAATAAACAACTTCATCGCACCACCGCTGTCAAACAGCCCAATCGCAAACAAAATGGCTACCAGATATGGAATTATCATTATGGCAATGTTAAAACCTTCTTTGGCGCCGTCCACAAAACTCTCATAAACTTTTATGCCTCGCAGATATGCCAAGCCCGCTATAATCAGTATTACTAAAGGTATTGCCCATTGTGAAAAGACATCCATTAACTGAGTAAAATTTGCCATTTGTCAGTCTCCTTTCTTGCTCATTTTGGCAGCCAGACGTGCTACCAAATAGGCAGCCGATATACCTGCCACTGTGGAGAAAAATGTGGTTACGAGGGTGGGCGCTAAGACAACCTGCGGATTTATGGAATTTTTAGCCGCACGCCACCCGATAATTGTGAAGGGAAGCAGTGTCACACTGGAAGTATTAATTGCCAGAAACATTATCATATCATCCGTGGCTGTGTCTTTATTCGGATTGAGTGTTTGCAATTCTTTCATTGCCTTCAAGCCCAGAGGTGTTGCCGCATTATCCAGCCCCAGCATATTAGCAGCAATATTCATAATCATCGCACCGATGGCAGGATGGTCACGCGGTATCCT
>CAYRXI010000028.1:13817-17662 GCA_964428255.1 uncultured Candidatus Sumerlaeota bacterium | reverse complement strand
GAAACAGGGCGCTCATTATCGGGCGCACTACACGTGCAATGAAATTCACCACTCCTCCTTCTTCGGCAATTTTCATAATCCCCAACCATAGCGCCATCAGACCTATGTAGCTGATACATAACTCTACAGCCAGCTTGGCGCGGTCAAAGCAGATCTTGGTCAGATTATTGCCGACATTTTTCACTGCTTCTATGCGCTGTGCCAGGGTCTCGGCTTTAATTCCCTGTTCAGTCGCAGTATAAAATCCCATTAAAATCCCCAAAAGAATTAATCCAATCCAGATGTGATTCATCATTGTTCACTCACCTCCTCTCTAAATAAAATTCAGGTCCTTGTAATAGGAAATGATAGAATAGAAAAGACAAAATATTAAAAGAAGGTCAACAGAGAATCATTGATTTTTCTTGAAGAAACTGTACTCTCTAAATTTTATACCTGGACTGATGAACCGATATAGCGACATTAAGGCGATAATTCTTGCGGCAGGCAGTGGGGAACGAATAGGCAAGCCAAAAGCCTTTCTGAAATTTCGCCAGCATACTTTTATTGAAGAAATTTATAAACAATTGCACATTGCTCAGCTCACCAAAATCGCTGTTGTCACAACTATCTCTCAATATCCACTCCTCAAACAACTATCACTCCCCATTACTGAATACATTTTAAATTTCGTTCCGCAATTTGGCCAATTTTCTTCAATTCGGCTGGTACTTATCACTGCGGAAAAAACTTTAAAAGGAGTGCTCCTCATCCCGGTAGACCATCCGGCTGTACGAGCAGAGACTTTTTCTGTTCTCATACATCACTGGCTGGCTAACGCTAAAAAAAATATTATTGTACCGCTTTATAATTCTCAACCCGGGCATCCTGTAATTATCCCCTCAACTTTCTTCCCTCATCTTATTGCAGCTCCGCAAAAGTACACCTTAAGAATTTTTTTGGAAGAAGTTAAAGACAGAATCCAGCTGGTTAAGGTAACAGATCCGGGCATTACTTTAAACATTAATACCTGGCAGGATTATCAACACCTATGCGAATTATATGAAAACGAGAAATAGTTAGAGTGTTATTTAGACCACAAAAGTAACTTCTCAGAATAAGCCCACGATGTTGCCATTTTCATCTATATCCACTCTAGTTCCACCTGGCTGTGAGGGCAAACCGGGCATCGTTACCATATCTCCACAAAGTGCATAAACAAATCCCGCGCCACTGGAAAGTCTGATCTCACGCACTGGCACACTGAAGTTTTCCGGTTTTCCTTTTAAATTCGGGTCGTGTGATATGGAGAGATGTGTCTTTGCCATACATACCGGCAAATTGCCGAACCCCCACTGTACAAACCGTTCAATGTCCTTACGTGCTTGAGGCAAAATCTCAACATCAACAGCCCCATAAATCTTAATGGCAATAGTCCTGATTTTATCTGCAATAGAGTATTCATCAGGATAGAGAAATTTAAATTGAAATGGTTGTTCAGCGGCTTTTATGACTGCTTCCGCCAGCTCTAAGCCACCTTCAGAACCTTTAGCAAATACCTCACTTACCACTACATCCACCACTCCATATTGCATTGCTTCCTTTTTCACCAGTTCTATTTCACGCTCTGTATCGGTCGGGAAACGATTTATCGCAACTACTACAGGTATGCCATAAATCTTTACATTCTCAATTTGCTTGGTTAAATTAGGCAGTCCCTGCACCAGAGCTACCAGATTCTCTTCTACTAATTCCTTAGGTAAGGGTTTCCCGGCAACCACACGATACTTACCACTGTGCATTTTCAGAGCACGGATGGAGCATACCAGCACTGCAGCATCAGGCTTCAGCCCGCTGGCGCGACATTTGATGTTTACAAACTTCTCTGCCCCCATATCCGCACCAAAACCCGCTTCCGTAACTACATAATCACAATACTTTAGCCCGACGTAATCCGCTATCAGTGAAGAGTTGCCGTGCGCAATATTACCAAATGGTCCCGCGTGAATTAAGCACGGAGTATTCTCCAGAGTTTGCATCAGGTTAGGCTTAATGGCTTCCTTCAAAATAACGGTCATCGCACCTGCACACTGTAAATCTTCAGCTGTTACTGGCTTGTTGTCCCGCGTAGCACCTATTACAATGCGGCCACACATCTTTCTTAAATCAAAAATGTCACGTGCCAGTGCCAGAATCGCCATCACTTCAGATGCCACGGCAATATCAAACCGACTTTGCCGTGGAATTCCGTCCACTCTTGTTCCCAAGCCAATAATAACATTGCGCAGGCATCTATCTGAAATATCTACCACCCTGGGCCAGGTAATACTGAATTGGTCTACGTTCAACTGATTTCCATGAAATAGATGATTATCAATAAAAGCTGCCAGCAAATTATGCGCAATACTGACAGCATGCACATCACCCGTTAAATGTAAATTGAATTCTTCCATCGGCACAATCTGGGCATATCCGCCACCAGCTGCACCACCTTTGATACCAAACACGGGACCCATACTGGGTTGCCGCACAGCAGCGACCGCTTTTTTACCTAATTTATTCAGTGCCATACTTAATCCAATAGTGGTAACGGTCTTACCCTCGCCAAGTGGAGTCGGCGTGATAGCAGTCACCAGAATATACTTCCCATTTTTATTAGTATGAGTTTTCAGTGCCTCCAGTGAAATCTTCGCTTTATATCTGCCATAAGGCTCTATAAATTCGGGAGATATGCCCAGGGCTTCACCGATTTCAATTATATGTTTTAGCTTTGCCTCCTGGGAAATCGCCAGATCCGTTTTCATTCTTTTCCTCCTTTTCACATCCAGAAACTCAAACAAAAAATCTAAAGTTTTTATATCTCACTTAAACAATAAGTCAATAACTTTGATTTTCAATGCTGGCTAATTGCCTTTAAATATTTAAACTTGATTATCATAATCTAATTTATTTATTCTCTATTCGATTTTTGTTATTCTGCAATTCTCATAGAAAGTTGTCAATTCAGGAGAGCTAAGAATGGAAGAAAATCAATTCCTGTCTCGCCTTAAATCAAATTTATTTAACATCCTGGTTGAATTTACTCCGCGAAATCCAGCTGAGCTGAAAAAAATCAGCGAAATCGCCCAGCAACTTTCAGCTTTAAACGCTAAATACAGTCAGCAGGGTTTGATTTTTTCCGCAATTATGATTACACAGAATCCCGGTGGCAGACTGTCGTATGATACCTCACAATCAATTTCAATTTTGCTGGATAACAATTTCCCCTCTGATATTTCTATCATTCCCCACATTACCTGTAAAGACCTAAACTTAGACGCACTTGAGTTATTATTAAAAGCCCTGGTGGACTTAAAAGTAACTACCATTTTAGCATTAACCGGAGACAAACCGCCCAAGGCAAAAGGGGTTTTTCAGGTGGATTCACTGGGTCTGCTACTGCTGGTCAATCGCCTGAATGCTCAGCTGGCACGTCAAGCAAAAAATCTGGAACAATTTAAACAGATACCGCAACTCGTTGCAGGAGCAGCTATCTCCCCTTTCAAATATACTGAACCCTCCCTGACAATGCAGTACATCAAAGCCGCGAAAAAAATTGCCTGTGGTGCCGCATTTTTGATTTCTCAAGCTGGCTGGGATGTGGAAAAATCCATAGAGTTAAAAAATCACAAATCCGAACTGGGTGTACCAATTGTTGGTAATGTTCTACTTCTGGATTATAATACCGCTTATGTAATGAAAGACCTGACGGGATGCGTTGTGACTCCCGCATTTATGGAAAAACTTAAAGCTGAAACAGCGGAGGATGCCATAAAGCGTGCAGCCCAACAACTGGCAATGTTCCGTGCATTGGGCTATAATGGTGC
>CAYRXI010000028.1:13217-13807 GCA_964428255.1 uncultured Candidatus Sumerlaeota bacterium | reverse complement strand
TGGCAATTGTATGACGCTGGAGCAAATTCTACAGGTTGTTGACGAAGCACTTAAAATTTCTGACTGGCAGGCCTTTAAAGATAATATCTCTTTCCCCCCCCAAAAAACAAAGTCGCCCCAAGTCTCCCGTTCTCCAGTAATAATGGAATATTTTCATAATCTGGCATTTGAAAAAGACGGCTCACTCTTTAATTTATCTAAACAGCTGCTAAAGCCTGCTGAAAAATCCTATCAGCAGAATCAGGGAATTCTCTATCGTTCCTTCCTGGGACTGGAACAATTTATAAAAGGTACGCTTTTTGAATGTCGCCTGTGCGGCGACTGCTTTCTGCCAGAAAATTACTTCGTTTGCACGCAAGGTGGTTGTGAAAAGGGACTTCCCAATCCCCCCTGTGGTGATGCTACTCCTGAGGGCCACTGTGGCAACAATGAGAAACGTCTGTGTGCTGCCGAAATAATCTACGTTCGGGCAGCCAGAAAAAAAGACCTGCCTAAACTAAAGCAAAACATTTTTGATTCCAGAGACATCACACTTGATGGCACCTCTTCCATCTTAAATCACTATTTTGGCAGAAGCCACGCACTTAAAG
>CAYRXI010000028.1:11519-13207 GCA_964428255.1 uncultured Candidatus Sumerlaeota bacterium | reverse complement strand
ACCCTTCTGGAACGCAGTGGCTTAATTCAGGTTGCTGAAATGCTTCACGCCTCTATCCCCACAGTAGCGCCAGCAATGTTTTATCTCAAAGAACTTGGTGAGGTTGGTTTCACCACTCCTAATCGCGGTTTAAACTTGATAATTGATTTGATTATCTCTCAGGCTAACTGCCTTCCTGCATATATTGACATTAATATTGATGCCCTCGGCGAAGCTGCACCCAGATTAATACGTCACTTTGTGTGCCTGATTAAACGTTATGGTCGTGGTGTTCCGGTTTGTGTGGACAGCTCTAATCCTGAAGTATTACGGGCTGGACTTGAAGAATGGTATGCTGACGGCACCTCTGTGTCCCCCCCCTTAATTAATTCCATTAACTACGCAGAACTGGATAAGACCCGTCCCATTCTGGAGCTGCGAAAAAAATATAATTTCAGCATTGTCGGGCTCCTGATAGGCAAAGCCGGAGTCTTGAAATCCGCAGACGAAATGTATGCCGCCGCAAAAAACATATTCAAAGAGGCTCTTAACTATGGCTTTAAGCCCTCGCAAATTTTCTTTGATACCGTTACTCTCGGCATAACCTTTGATAGCCCCCTCAGTGAACTCGGCGAACCCAAACCCTCTCATACTTACAACTCCTTTAATGCCATCAAAAAAATAATGACTGACCCGGAGATGAAAGGCGTCAATACTATTCTTGGTGTGTCAAATTGGACTCATGATGTTAAACGCCGTCGTATCGGACATAATCGCGCCTTTATTGAAGAGGCTCGCAGTTATGGCTTAAACAGCATCATTATTGATGTGACACAGGATTATGGCATAAAACCTGCACCTAAAGAATTGGTAGAAATTGTAAAAATGTTTGCTTCACTTGACGGCAGTGAAGAATCAGTCCTCACTTACACCGCCAAAATCCGTGAGCTCCGAGCGCAAAAAATGGTCTAAACTATATTTATGCCTTTATCCATTATTAAAGAATAGCCAGCAATAATTTGCACGACTGATTAATACATAAACTTATTGTATTGCCTGTTTGCGCAATAAATAGTAATCTTTTTTCTATGTCTTTTTGGGGTCATATTCATTTCTATCCAAAACATCAACCTAAATTAGCTGTGACATCAAATCCGACTTCATATACTCTGTAAATATGTTTGAAAATTTCATTATAAAAACTCTTTGCCACACATTAACCATTGCCTGCATTTTAATTCTCTTATCCTGCTCAAATCTTAATAGTAGCAAACCCACCTCCATAAAATTTGTCTGGTTTGGCAGTGAGGAAGAGACAAAAATCATTAGAGAAATCGTGGCTGATTTTGAAAAAGAAAATCCGGATATAAAAGTCGTAATTCAAATGGTTGAGTGGCTGCGATTTAATGAAAAACTATTAACAATGTTGCTGGGGCATAGAGCGCCGGATTTGTCTCGGATGTCCGTCCAGTGGTGCAAGCGCTATGCCGAGCTTGAGGCATTTGCCGACATCAGCGAGATGATACCCCCAACCGAGCTGTCTGATTTTGTGGACTCACGACTTGCCTCCTGTAAAAACGGAGACCAGCTCTTCGGCTTACCACATAGCTCTATTGGCTTGATGATGTTTTACAATGCAGCAGTAGTTGAAAAAGCCGGAGTGAAATTGCCACAAACCCCAGCTGAAGCCTGGACCTGGGACGAACTGG
>CAYRXI010000028.1:6577-11509 GCA_964428255.1 uncultured Candidatus Sumerlaeota bacterium | reverse complement strand
TAAGTATGGCTGGAGTACCTACCGTGGCTGGTTTCCGTTCATTATACTTTTCTATCAGAATGGCGGAAGAGTATTTGATGACACCTTCACCCGTTCAACTTTTGCCCGCACGGAGAATGTAGCCGCTCTGCAATGGTTTGTTGACCAGCATCAACGCGGCATAGCACCGATTTCCTCCTGGACTGGCGGCGATCCCGGCGCAGAATTATTTATGCGCGGATTCTGTGCTTTTCACATCACCGGGAACTGGAGTCTCGTTACCTTTAGCAAGCGCATAACAGAGTTTGACTGGGGAGTTACCTATCTACCACGCAACATACGACGAGCCACCAATGTGGGGGGGGAAAATTTAGTGGTCTTTAACACTAAAAATAAAGAATCAGCCGTTAAACTCTTGCGTTTCCTTACCAGCAAAGAACAATTAGCACGCTTTTCCAAACAAGCCTTATTTATCCCTACACGCAAATCATTACTAACCCCGGATTTTACTTACGCCAGATACAACGAATTTATGCAGAAATTCATCATTCAATCGCAGGACTTTGAGCCAGTATGGGCAATGGAACAAAGCTTAACCGCATTTTCAGAACTGGAACAGGATTTATTAAAGAATGTGGAATTAGCCATCCTCAGGCAAAAAACTCCTTCACAGGCACTGATAAGCGTGGATAAGGCATTTGACAACCTAAAGAAGTAGTTAAAGGGGACTTTTCTCTAATCCTTATAATCAGACTTTTGCAATATCATCGCATGCATATTGTTCATACCTGCAATAGCCTTTGTAGACAGCCTTGGGATCTTCACCTGCAGCCTTTTTCACCCAAATTCGGGACACTACCACAAAGCTTATTTAGCTCATTAATATTAGCCAGATTCCCGTAAGACGCCATTTATTTTCATCTTTATGAAATCGGTAGAGTAATTTTTTGCCATATAGAGATCCTACATAAAAGTACAAGGTCTTATAGCATAATTTTTCATCAGCTGAAAACTTAAACTCATAATTAACTTTGCCATCTACCTTGTGAGAAAACTTTTTCTAAATACCAGCGATTTAACTCATTTATTAAAATCCATTTAAAATTATAATCCTCTAAATATTTTGTTTCTCCGGGTAAGTCAAAACCATATAAGTATCCACCATATAAAATCCTGATAATTTCAATTATGTCCGTTTCTGTTGATACATCTTCCTCTTTAAGAATACAAGGTTGTAAGTTTTGCAAATAAAAACACTCTAAAATATCTCTTCTTACACTACACGTTGGGAAATCATCTCCTTTTAAATTATTTAATACCTCATTCAAAAATCTCTTGCCTTCTTCTTGCCATATTTTCAGCATAATTAAAGGAGCAAAATCATATCCCCTCCAGCCCTGCCCCATTGGTAGAGTTAACCCTAACTGAATATTCTCTTTTAAGAAATGAAAAAATTGAGGGTTTTTATATAGATTTCCATCAATTAATAACCTTCCAGCTATAGCGGAACGTTTACAAGTATCAGTAGTATTGTTTACCTCGTCATATAATTCCCATAACAATTCCTTATCGCCTATAATGCACAATAACTTAAATGCCTGATCACTCCCCATTTATTTATATTTTTTTAGAAAATATTCCTTTTTGATAGGTGAAAAATAAAATTCCACTAATGAACTTAAATTGGATATGTGGTCTTCCGCTTCCTTATCAACTTGTTCTCGTACTAATTCATCTTTTGTTAGACAGAGTTTTTCGCTCTGTCCTGCAAATGGATTAATCTGCGCAATGATAAAAAAATAAAACAATAAATATTTCATTGTTATTTATCCTCAGATTTGTCCTTCACCTGAAGAGGTTTTTTTATAATCTGGAGTTGGTGAATTCCATATTGGGGGATCATTACAACATTTATATGCCCACTCTCGCATTTTCCTTTTACACAATCTTATTGTTAAATTTGTAATTTTGACAATTTCACATTTCAAAACTTCACACTTATACGAACAGTTAAACGTCAAAATTCAAGACCTGACCATGTTTTTCTTACAGCCTTTTTCAATTTTTAATTTTTAAAAGAAGTTTATGCGCTTCTTTATTATGGGGTTTAAGTTCAATGACTTTTAATAAATATCTTATTGCTTCTTCCTTTTCACTCATTATTATTAAAGTCTTAGCAATATTTAATTACAATGAATAATCGTCTTTAAATGGAGTGATACTTAAAGCCTTTTTAAAAAGATATAGCGCTTTTGTGGGCTTTTCTTGCTTTAATCTAAATTCACCTATACTCTTATATAATCCAGCTAATGGCCAAATTAATCTTGGGAATTTTCTATAAATATCTTTTATCTCTTTAAATATTTTAATTAACTCTATTTGCATTAAAGAGAGATGTTCCGCTTTAGAAAAATCATAATTCACAAACAAAACATCAATTTTTATCAATAAAAAAAAGAGCCTTTTTTTCTGCCTTATCTATAGTATAAACTTCTTCTTTTAAATACCCATTTATAATATTAAAAATTTCTTTATATTTTTTTTCCAAAAGCAATTTCCCAATCTCCTTCATAGTTTTATCTATGCTTATATAACCCCTAACCCCCATGCGATTCTCCATTCTCAAGAACTTAAACAATTACTGTAACTATTCATATTATACAGATTCCTGTTACATCTCCAATAGGTAATGGTCCGTCTATAGCTGCACAACATATTCCTGTCCCAACAGAACCAGAAACTTAAAGTCCTCCAGGATCAAAATAATTTACTGGATCATTATAGTTAAAATGATAGGAATTAAAGCTTTGTGATTTTTCTAAAATTCCTCTCAATAGCGGGTCTTTAGTGATATATCTTCCTAATTTTGGCTCATACCAGCGCATAAAGAAATAATAAAGACTTATTAGTTGATTGTATTCTTTTGTGGTGAGGTGGTAACCCAATTGATTTCCGGAGATGACATTGCCGAAGGCGTCCTGGTCAGAGGAGGCAGAGAGGTTGCCGTTATCATCCATTAAGTCCATTACATTACCGAGCCTGTTGTAATTATACCACATATCATCAACAGTAAATTAATTACATTCTCTGGTTATAAATCCAATGACCCCAATAGAAAAGTTTTATACTAATTATTTATTTCACTATCACAATATTATTGCTTCTTAGTTATATTCATAACCAACCACTTTACTTACTTTATTATTATTCACAAACAATCGCACCCCATCAAATTTTATTATTGCTGACTCCAAAATCTACCTGATTAATTACTCTTCATTATCATAATAAACATATAATAATCCTAAAATAAACGAAAAAGTAAATAAACCTATCATTGATAATTTTAACGATTTAGTTACTTTGTCCCTTCTTATATGAGTTCCACAATATGCTGAGAGGAAATAAAATAAAGTAAAGTTAATATGCAATATCCATCTTATTGAGAAGAAATATGGCAAGACAAAATTAAATAATCCGAGCAACAAAACAAGAATCCCTATCACAAGAGAAATTTGGAAGGTTTATAAAATATAGAATAGAAAAATAAAGTAAGTCCACTTATTACTATTATAGAAGATAAAATATAATATTGAGTCATACTTATCATTTAATATTTCCTATGTCATAAAGTAGTGGGAAATTGGCTCAAAGCATAATCTTTTATTCATTTAATATTTTTCTCTATCTTAACTTAAGAAGTTTTTAAAATTTTGTAACCACGCCTTTATAATTAGATACCAGCGCAGGCTTTGCCGGCAAGAAAGCCCGTGGAAAAGGCGATTTGCAGATTGTAGCCACCAGTAAGGGCATCAACGTCAATTACTTCTCCCGCAAAATACAAGCCTGAAATTAGTTTTGACTGCATAGTGGTAGAATCTATTTCTCTTACGGAAACCCCGCCAGAGGTAATTATAGCTTCGGCAAGAGGTCGCAGACATTTAACGGTCAATCTAAGATCCTTGAGTAAGTGGAGGAGCTGATGTCTTTCGTCTCTGGTGAGTTGATGAACAAATTTGGCAGGCTCAATGCCCGAGAGTTTTATAATAACAGGAATCAGTCTTTTAGGCAGTAGGTCACCGAGGGCATTTTTGAACTGGCGGCGAGAATATCTGGCGAAATCTCGTTGCAATCTAAAATCCAGAGTTTTTTCTGACAAGGCGGGTTTAAGGTCGATGGAGAGGATAACCGGTATGTTTTGTTTGAGGTAATTTTTTATAAAGGTGCTCAGGGTAAGAATAATCGGACCCGAAACACCGAAATGGGTAAACAGCATTTCACCAAATTCAGAATGAATCTTTTTGTTATCAACAATTATAGAAGTGGAAACATTTTTTAAAGCCAACCCTTGAAGTTCGTGCACCCAGTCTTCTGCAGTTTCAACAGGCACAAGAGAGGGTTCGGGGGGGACGACAGTATGGCCAAGTTTTCTGGCGAAGTCATAGCCATCGCCTGTGGAGCCAGTTTCTGGATAGGACATTCCGCCAGTAGCAAGAATGACTTTTTCGCCATATATAATCGTGCCGTCTTTTAATTTTACCCCCTTAACTGTGCGATTTTCAGCCAGAATCTCAATGACCTGTGAATTTAATTTTATCTGGACATTGTTTTGCCAAAGATATTTGACAAGGGCTTTAATTATGTCACTGGATTTATCCGAGGCAGGAAAAACACGTTTCCCCTGCTCTACTTTTAATTTTACTCCAAGCTGTTCAAAAAAATTCATTAAGTCCAGGTTGGAAAAGGTTGAAAAGGCACTATAAAGAAACTTGCTGTTTTTGGGGATATGTTCCATAAACGTCTCAATCGCTGCGGCATTGGTAATATTACATCTGCCTTTCCCGGTCAAAAATAGTTTTTTCCCCAATTTTTCATTTTTTTCCAGCAATAAAACCCTTTTACCGTGAGATGCAGCAGTCCCAGCTGCTATCATTCCGGCTGGTCCTCCACCAA
>CAYRXI010000028.1:3481-6567 GCA_964428255.1 uncultured Candidatus Sumerlaeota bacterium | reverse complement strand
CATACCAGACTGGGTTCATTTTCGGATAAATTTGATTTACATTTCGCCGTGTAAAATCCATAGTGTAATTTTTCTTTGTATTTTATACAAAATCAATAATTTAACAAAAGAGTTGTAAAAGATAAATGGCAAAAAAATATAAATTTCGTCTGATAGTTAGCATAATATTAGCGGGGATCTTGGCATCTGTCTTTATCTATAGCGGTTATCTATTTTTGACTCAACGCCAGATGATTTATTTCCCGATTGCCTATTCAGAACATTATCTCTCAAAGTTACCGGGACGGATGATAGAATTGACATACCAGTTTTCCTGTGGGGAACAGACGGTGTTTTATCTCCCACCGCGGGTTAATCCACAGCAAAAGCCGGAGCCACTCTGGGTATTGTTTAATGGAAGAGCTGCACTGGCATTAGACTGGCTAGAGTTAATAAAAGATTTTCCGGATGAGAATGCTGGCTTTCTGCTGGTTGAATATCCAGGATATGGAAAATGTAAGGGTAAGCCGTCGGCAAAAAGAATACTTGAGAGTAATGAAGCAGCGCTAATGAGACTGGCACAGTACTTACAGGCTGACACTACAGAGCTGGAAAAACACCTTAATATACTGGGATATTCACTGGGCACAGGAACGAGTCTGCAGTTTGCGGTGCGTCATCCGATTGAGCGAATTATATTGATTGCGCCTTTCATCAGTCTGGTGGATATGGCACGGCTGGCTGTGGGTTCACCACTCTGTCAATTGCTGATTGACCGATATGATAATCGCGCCCATCGCCAGTGGTGCATATTTTTCATGGTGATGCTGACGATACAGTGCCGTTTTCAATGGGACAGGAGCTGGCGAGGTTGCACAGGGAAAAAATTATATTCCATCAAATCCCCGGTTCAAATCATATCAATATTATCAATCTTGCCAGAAATCAACTGCTGGAGGTAATGACGGAAAAGTAAAGCAGAAGATACATTACAGAAAAAACAAAGACAAAGGTAAGAGAATGTTTGCAGAATCAGGAGTGTCCTTAAACAAAAAAACTGTTAAATGTTTTTTCAGCAAAATTTGAAAATTGATTGTTAGAGGAGTTGAAGTTTAAATATTAGGAGTCAAAAATGGGAAGGATAAAAATACTAATCTTCGTTTTATTATTTTATGGCTGTTGCAGACCGTTACAATTAATAGAAAAATGGCGAACCGAGGCGTTGTTTTTAAATCAAGAAGAAGGTTATGCAGCTCGTATTTCATCCTGGGACCGCACCGGAGGAAATATTGACTATATTCGGCTTGCCCCAGGAGAGACTGTCACACTGGCTGAGATCAGTGGAGCTGGAGTTATTCGGCACATCTGGATGACATTTAATGCCAGAGAACCTATGGGTAGACTTCTGGTTTTGAGAATGTACTGGGATGGAGCACAACAGCCGGCAGTAGAGGTTCCTATAGGCGATTTTTTTGGCGTGGGTAATGGAATGCTGGCTGAGGTTAATTCTTTTCCTATCACAGTCAGTTCACGCGGGAGGGCTCTAAATTGCTGGTGGCAGATGCCCTTTGCAAAAGGTGCAAAAATTACTATTACAAATGAGGGATATGAACCGATAAATACATTTTACTACTACATTGATTATCTGGCGTTGAAAACGTCTCCAGGTACGAAGGAGCGATTTTATGCGCAATATCGCCAGGCATATCCGGCAAGTTCCCTAGAGAATTATTTGATTCTTGAGACATCAGGTCGCGGGCGTTATGTGGGAACAGTATTAAGTGTTGAGAGTACAAAGCCGGACTGGTGGGGCGAAGGCGATGAGCTTATCTGTGTTGATAACCGTGAACCACTACGAGGAACAGGCACCGAGGATTACTTCTGCTATGCGTGGGGGATGAAGCCAAATTCTACACTCTGGCATGGCTCACCTGTATGCGAGGGTTATGATGCACCCGGTTTGAGGACAACAATGTATCGGTTTCATATTCTTGACCCAATTCCTTTCCAAAAACACATATCGGTTTCTATTGAGCACGGCACAAATAATAACAGGGCAGATAATTTGTTTTCAGTAGCATTCTGGTATCAAGTTCCGCCGGCTACAACATTTCCCCAGCTGCCTGCAGCAGCTGAACGATTGGTGGGAAAATCCAGAACTAAATTTATACGGCAGCAACTATGGCATCTTACAATTAATAAGGCACCGGATTTATCCACAAAACTTGAAGAACTACTGCCACAGGTAAAAGATGAGGAAAACGTTTATCTTTTTAAGGGACTTCAGGCATACGCAGATGGGGTAAGAGAACTTAATGAAGAGGCTGTGGTAAATATGGAGTTTTATCTGGGATTATTGAAAGGATTAATTGAGGCACAGCCTGCTGGCGAACGATACACTTCACCGACCATAGAAGCTGCGACAGATGATGATAGCCCGGTGCCAGGTTCAACTGTTGAGGCATATAGAATGGTGGAGCGTTTGAAGTTTGACCTTCAGCGCCAGATTGAATTAAAACGCGGGTTTAAGCCGGGCGATGAAATTGTGATTGAAGTTCTGGACTCGCAGGGAAGATTAACTCCCTCCCCGTTATATGAAGATACTATGGATTTCACCAATAGCATTACCACAGCGGGGACGACCGGGGACTTCAAAACGGAACCACAATCAATGGCATTCGTTAGGAATCTATCGCTTTCAGGCGGGACAAAATCCGGAACTCGGAAGCATAACACTAAATGCTGCGCCGGGTACAAAACCAGCAAACAATAAATTTGAGTATCGGGCTTATGCAGATGCTATAAGACTTGTGTTTAGGGGGGAATAAGAAATCAGAGGCTATAAAGAGTTGAACATTATGAAGACAACAAAGCTGGAGAATGATTTTATTGAACAGGTGCGGAAATTACTTAAAGAAGTGCCGTTGATTGATGGGCATAACGATACCCCCTGGCAATATCGTAAACGTGTGCAAAATAATTTATCTGCCATTGATTTTGCCGTAGACACCTCCCTGTTAAATCCTCCGATGTATACTGATATTCCACGTTTGCGGAGAGGCGGAGTGGGTGCGCAATTCTGGTCAGTCTTTATCCCTCCAGACATT
>CAYRXI010000028.1:0-3471 GCA_964428255.1 uncultured Candidatus Sumerlaeota bacterium | reverse complement strand
CATCAGCTGGTTAAACGATATTCTTCTGTTTTAGAACTGGCAACCACAGCAGCTGAGATAAGACGCATTCACGCGGGCGGGAAGATTGCTTCATTAATTGGCGTTGAAGGCGGACACTGTATTGAGAACTCACTGGAGAATCTATACTGGCTATATCAAAATGGCGCTCGCTACCTGACACTTACATACTTGCAAAACACCGAATGGGCAGATTCTGCTACAGATACTCCCCTTCACAATGGCTTGACGGATTTTGGTAGAAAAGTTGTTCAAGAAATGAACCGTATGGGAATGCTGGTGGATTTATCACACACCTCACATAAAACGATGCATGATGTGCTGGACACCAGCATCGCACCTGTTATTTTTTCGCATTCATCCGCTTACACTGTAACACCTCTCCCGCGTAATGTGCCTGATGATGTGTTAAAGAGAGTGGCAGCTAATGGCGGGATAGTAATGGCTACTTTTGTTCCTGAATTTATTTCCACTGCAGTTCAGCAACACAGACTGGCAGAACAGGAAGAGCGTCTTAGATTGACCACACAATTTACAGACTCTCCTGAAATGGTGGCTAAACATCTTGCCGATTGGCTCAAACAAAATCCCCCGCCTAAAGCAACAATTGGGGATGGGGTTAAACATATTAATCATATCCGCGAGGTCGCTGGTATAGAATGTATTGGCATCGGTTCAGATTATGAGGGCTTTCAACATCCCCCTTCAGGGTTAGAAGATGTCTCCTGTTATCCCCGACTACTGGCAGAGCTATTACGTCAGGGCTATAGTAGTGATGATATAAAAAAGATAGCGGGATTAAATTTTTTGCGGGTTTTGGAAAAGGCTGAAACGATAGCTAGAGGTAAAAACTTGAGTTAATTTTTATAACAATCTTCGGCATTGAAAGAGGAGGAATAACAATGAGAAAATTTGCCAGAATTAAATTTAACAAAAGATGTAAAGTAGAGTGTTTTATAATTTTACTTGGATTTTTCTTTCTAACAATGGGACGAGGAATAATGAGTCAAACTTCAGATATTTCCCCTTCACTTACTGCGTTATCAGTAAAAAATGAGTTGCCACTTAAGGGCAAGCGCATTTGTATTGACCCCGGGCATGGTGGCGAAGAATCTGGTGCAGTAGGAGTCGGAGGTTTGCGTGAAAGTGACGTTAACCTAAGAGTGGCATTATTTCTAAAAGAAATGCTGGAAAAAGCCGGAGCTACGGTATTGATGACAAGAACTGAAGACAAAACTGTAAGCATTACGGAGCGCTGGAAATTTAATCGGGAGAATAATACTGACCTGTTTGTTTCCATTCATCATAATGCAAACGCACAAATAGACCGGAGCGTGAATCGGACCGAGGTGTTTTATCACTGGAATGATGAGGGTGGTCCGAGTGAAGATGCGGCACGCGCAGTTCTTCGCGAGATGCAAGCACGTTTCCTATTGCCGGACAGTAAAGTTTATATGTGCTGGGCATACGGTGTGCTTAGGGAGAATAGCTATCCCGCGATTTTAGGTGAGCTGTCTTACATCTCCAATCCAGAGGAGGAAAAACGCCTGCGAAATGAAAATTACAATAGAGCAGAAGCGGAAGCATATTTTAAGGGAATACTGAATTTCTTCAGAGACGGAAGACCTGAGGTAAAATTTACCAGACAATTTCAGATTAATAATCTGCGTTTCGTGCAGATAACAGTCTCTGCAGCTGAAAATGACGCCTTAATTGACCCCCAGCGTTTCAAAATTGAACTTGATGGAGTCCCGCTAACATCGTTCTTTTATGATAAAGAAACAAATAATCTTTTCATCCAGATTCCTGCCGATAATTCAAAGCAACTGATAAATTTAAGAGTTGGAGCTCGTAACCTGGCTGGACATACTTCAACAATTTTAAACTATGAATTAAATCTGGCAGAGAAATTAGCGGAAGTTGAACGAAAGCCAGTTTTATATGAGAAAAAAGTAACCATTTTTGCTAAATCGGAAGAAAATTTATCTTCAAAACCTATTCCTCAAGCCTTGCTAATTGGTAAAGAAATGATAAATGGACTTGCGCTTACGGATGACAGCGGAGTGGCAAAGATTGTATTAGAAAAAAATACAACGGATACTATTGTTGTTACAAAACCAGGTTACTGGAGGAAGCAAACAACTACAGAAGCTGCAAATGAAATTTTACTACAGCCTTTATTCCGCGGAGTCCTGCATAATAAAGTTATTGTACTTGACCCGGAAGGGGGGGGAGATAATCCTGTGGCTATTGGTCCAAATGGATTGCGCGCTGCTGATACTAATCTTATCACTGCTCATTACCTGGCTGATTATCTGCAACAGGCAGGTGCCAGGGTTTCATTGACTCGCACCATAGATAAAAGTATGGATAATGTGGCACGGGCACGCTTTGGCCTGGAACGGAATCCGGATGTGTTTCTAACTATAGGGCATCGGCTACCGGAACCTGGGTTAAACGAAAAAACCCGTATGAATGTTTCACGAATTGGACATCGCTGGGATAGCGGTGGTGAAATTGCCCGGAGTTTGATTTTTCATCTGCGTCATCTTCTTGAAACGGGTGCAGAACTCGGTGACGTGACCAGCAGAGAGCCTCTTCCAGGCGAAATACACAACTGGTCCAGCTGGGAAGTAATGCATGCTGCGCAACGTTATACCGCCGTTTATGTATGTCTGTTAATGTTTGATGCGCCCGGTGTTGCAGAACGGCTGGCAACAACAGCAGGCTGTCGCAAAGAGGCTCTGGCTCTGCTGTATGGCTTAATTCAATCCTTCGGACTTGATGACAGAAAAATGACTCAAATAGAAGGAATTGTTCGCGACGCTGAAACTAAAACTCCGCTGGCTGATGTTTTAATCTGGCTGGATGATACCCTGGTAGCTCAGACTGAAGCAAATGGAAAATATATCTTCAAATATCTGGAGTCAGGTCAGCATAATCTTCAGTTTGTGTGTAAAGGTTATTCCATTCTCAGACATTCTTTGATACTTAAAGACACAGAACATCACAGCCTTGATATCACTCTTACTCCAGTTAAATCTAATTAAGAAGAGGAAATACAGAATATGAAAAGACCAAAGTATAAAGATGCATCACAATCCATAACTGTAAGAGTGAAGGATTTGCTTGCCCGAATGACGATTCAGGAAAAGATTGCGCAAATGAGCGGGATATGGCTCAGGACAGAAAAGTTTATGAAAAATGGCGATTTTTGTCTGGAGAAGTTAACTCCAACAATCAGGAACGGTATCGGGCAGATAACTCGCATCGCCGGTTCATTTGATTATTCACCAGTAAAAGTCGCAGAAGTTGCCAATCAGATACAAGAGTTTCTGTGTGAAGAAACCCGACTGGGGATACCGGCTATTGTGCATGAGGAGTGTTTGAGTGGCTTAATGGCGAAGGGCGCTACGAATTTCCCTCAGGCAATAAATCTGGGCAGTACCTGGA
>CAYRXI010000027.1:19838-30422 GCA_964428255.1 uncultured Candidatus Sumerlaeota bacterium | reverse complement strand
ACCAAAGCTGAATTTAGCGCAGCCTTACAACAACTTATTAAACGTTATGTGGCTTATGGGGATGCCGGGCGCGAAACTCCCGGAGTATTTATTGTGTTTCGGGGCAGGATTCTTGACCTTTCTGGATTAATTGAAGTTAACCAGATTATGGCACTTGCTAATTTAGAGCTTCAGAATCTTTCACCTCAAGAGCCTATTGCCTTCATTATCCGCAAACCCTGAAAAAACCAAGCCTATTGGCATAATTCCTCAATATTGCTTTGTTTAATTAATCCAGCATTAAATCATTAAATTTGATAGGGAAGATGTGATTTTAGCTAAATATTAAAGGTCAATGTTCAAGTTTTGTTTTAACAGAGATTTTATGTGGTCTACGTGTGAAGCTTCCCAGTATAATTTTTTGCACCGCGGACATTGATAAATTTTTTCTTGTCTCTGTCTGACAAATGGCGGTAGACGGTCAAGCACTTCCTTCTTATCCACCAGAATTGTTTCTACATTACAGTGCTGACAGCGAGAGAATGCTGTTTCGCTAAAATTTAAAGGAAATTGCCTGATTACTTCTCTCAATTGTTCCCAGCGGTTAGTAGCTTTTAGGACAAATATTGAAACATCTGAATGGCTCTTTTTCAGGCGTGTATCACGTGTAAGAATTATTCGCTGACTTGCTATGGCTTGACGAACCAATTCTTCATCATCAATTATCCCAGTATAAACAACATCATATCCCAGCAAACTGAGCCAGCGAGCCAGTCTACCAAGCATTGTATCTACGATGAACTTATATTGTGTTGGTGATTTCTGTGACATAAATAAAATAATAAATCTGAGAAAGGAATTCAGTACTGACTTTATCACCTACTCCCAAGATGCATAATTTATTTCAGTGTATTACTGCGAGTAATTGTGAAATCTCTGTTGTCTGAAAAGATTTAGGTGTTTTCAACGAGTTTTTATAATTCTGGTTTTAAGCCTTTGGCATAATTAACTGGCACTGTAAAAACAATTCCGGTGGCTGGGCTTTGCAAATTACCCACGATTTGTTCAATGGCTGTTATGGCTTGCTGGAGTTTTTCCTTATCTGCAATCACTGAAAAGATGGTTTTGTTATTGGTTGTTTGTCCAGAGAGTACCTGTTTAAAATCAGCAAAAACCGGCACATCCTTAATGAGCGTTCCTCCCATTCCGGCAGTATCTATTATAGTAGCACCAGTAATACCAATTTCCAGAAAGGCTTCTAAAATCTCGTCTATCTTGTTCGGGTCATTAACAACACAAACCAATAATTCCATACACTATCAACCTCAGTCCAAAAGAAGATAATAACAAAATACCTAACAGGTTAGTACTTTGTAAAATTGTTTTTTTCAACAGCAGGTTGATATTGTCATTCAATACTCACTGGCGTTTTTAATTATCTAATCCCTACGTGGCAGGATTAAATTATTCAGGATAAAGATTAAGCGCAGTGAACCATTCCTTCAGTTTGCTGAGGCGAGTTGTTTTATCTCTGGGTAGCATCAGTGGTCTTCCGCGAGCATCAAGGATGATGCCTACAACACCGCCCTGAAGCGTGCCTTCAATTTCTTTACCGCGTCCAGCACCAAGGTCAAAGGATTTAGTCGGTATGGCTTTGAATTTTACCTTTTCTCCAACCGGTGCATCTATTCTCTTAATTTCACCATATTTCAAGGTATGAGATTGATGGGTGCCGTTACTTAAAAATAATTCAACTTCCATAGCTAAAATATCTGGTTTATTAGAATTCCCTGCAGTTGCCAGCACAGAGCCAAGATGAATCAAGCAATCACGTTCAAAAACTTGCATTGCTGCTTGCGGATGCACTTCTGATAACACTCCTAATTGAGGCATCATAAAAATGCTATCTACAGCAAGGTGAGTGGCTCCACAGGGTTCAAACGCATCAATAAGCATCAGGGCTGCCTGATTGCGTCGTGGCGCGTGTGAGAGAATACCACCACTTCCTACGAGCAAGTTAAGCGCCATCATATCTACCAGCGTTTTTCCGCTGGCAGTCTGGGTAAAGGCTTCAGCTACTGTCCGCTGTTGTTGGACTCCTTTGAGTTCTGTAGCGAACTCCTTATGCTGTTCAAACGCCAGCCGTAGAGCCTCACGAGCAATTGCCTGTTCTATGATTAATTCTTCAAGAGTGTGCGGAATGGTAGTGGGACGAATCATCTTGTTTTTTATCCGATTGCGGATATCACTTTCGTCATGGTCAAATGGCACCCACCGCATAATATTTTCAATACCTGTGGAGGAGAGAACATTGGAGATACTATAGCTCATTCCCAGATTGGCGCTTACAGTCCGATTGAATATCCCACGAAATACTGAAAAAACATCAGTGGTTGCTCCGCCTATATCAACACCGATGACATTAATCCCTTCCAAACGAGCAATTGTTTCAATGATTTTACCAACCGCACCAGGAGTTGGCATAATCGGGGCATCAGTCCATTGCTTGAGCTTATCGTAGCCGGGAGCTTGTGCCATCACGTGTTCCATAAATAATTCATGAATTCGCTCACGGGCAGGCAATAGATTTTCTACTTCAAGGGTAGGGCGGATGTTCTCCTCAATAAAAAGAGCTACCTTATCACCCAGAGTCTTTGCAACTATCTCCCGTGCGTCTTTATTCCCGGCATACACGACCGGTAGCTTATAGGTTTTACCCAGACGTGGTCTGGGATTTGCTGCAGCCAGTAGCTCTGCCAGTTCTGCAACGTGTGAAATCGTGCCTCCATCAATCCCACCGCTCAGTAAAATCATATCCGGGCGTAAATGCCGAATCCGGTCTATCTGCTCGTGGGGAAGTTGTCTATCATTAGAAGCAATCACATCCATTACAATTGCACCAGCCCCCAGTGCTGCCCGCTCAGCACTTTCTGCGGTCATAGTGCGAACCACTCCAGAGACCAGCATCTGGAGTCCTCCCCCTGCACTGGAGGTGGAAACGTAAATATCAACCCCTGTTTTCTCATCTATCTGAGGTTTAATAATGCGGGAATTTTCGTCCAGAATCTTTCGTCCTGTTAACTCCTCAACTTCCTGAATAGCATTAATGACACCAATGGTGACGTCATCAAACGGTTTTTCCACGGTGGTGGGAGCTTCGCCACGTACTATCAGGCGATATTCATTCCCCCGCTTTTCAATCAAAATACATTTAGTTGTAGTTGAGCCACAATCTGTTGCCAGGATGCTTTTTATATCTTCCGGACGCATAAATTTCTAAACTAAAAATATCCAGTGAGATAAGGTTTGAGGTTAATTATAAATGCAGACAGTTAAAATAATTATTGATGACTTTTCTATTCTTGCTCTTCTTCCTTCCGTAACTGGGCTTCGGCTACAATTTTTTCCTGGATGTTTGGAGGTACAGGTTCATAGTGGGAGAACTGCATTTCAAAGACTCCCCGTCCTTGTGTCATTGAGCGTAATTCACGCGAATATTCAAATATTTCTGCCAGGGGAACCGCAGCTTTTATAATAACCTTCTTTCCGCGCAATTCCTGCCCCAAAATACGACCTCGTTTACTGCTCAAATTCCCCAGAATTTCTCCCATATTAGATTCAGGTGCAATGATGGTCAGATTCATTATTGGTTCAAGTACAATTGGTCCGGCCTGGGCTGCTACATTTCTAAACGCCATTGACCCTGCAATTTTAAAAGCAATATCTGAGGAGTCTACTGAGTGATATGAACCGTCATAGCAGATAGCCTTTACATCAACCACCGGATAACCGGCAATAATCCCTCGTTCCATGGCTTCCAGTATTCCTTTTTGAATAGAGGGTTCATATTTACTGGGTATTACACCTCCGACAATTTTCCACTCAAATTGGAATCCCGAACCACGAGATAATGGCTGGAGTTCTATCCAGCAATCACCATATTGTCCTCTACCGCCAGACTGCCGTTTATATTTACCCTGTCCCTTTGCCACTTTATTTATGGTTTCTTTATATGGAACACGCGGCTTTTCCAGTTGCACATCCACATTAGCAAACGTCCGCAGTCTGCTTACCGCTACTTCAAGATGGGTATCGCCCATCCCGTAAATAATTGTTTGTTTTATCTCATGGTCACGGCGAATCTGCAAAGTCGGATCCTGTTCCATTAACCTGTGCATTGCCATTCCGATTTTTTCTTCGTCAGTTTTTGACTTGGTGACTAATGCCATCTGGGCAGTAAATGAGGGCAGTAAAGTTGGCACATAGGTAACTGGATTTGAGGAATCAGCCAGAGTATCAGTGGTGGCAGTGACGTTTAGTTTAGCTACTGCGCCAATATCCCCAGTAGATAGTTTATGCACATTTTCCTGTTTCTTGCCACGGACAATCAACAAATGGGTAATTCTTTCTTCTTTCCCTTTATTAACATTTAACGCCACCGAGTCAGCCGTAATTTCGCCAGTGATTATTTTGAAAAAGGTGAGCCGTCCTGCGTATGGGTCACTTATGGTTTTAAATACGTAGGCAGAGAACGGTTTTTGCGGAAAATATTTAGTAACTTCTTTCTTAATTGTCTTTTCTTCATTTCCTTCCTGAATTAAACTTACAAATCCCGGCATCTCTAACGGTGAAGAAACACAATTAACCATAAATTCAAGCAAGGGGAAGATTCCAATGCAATTGTATGCTGACCCGCATAATACAGGTATAAAGCGGCGGTCTCGTAATCCTTCCTTTATCCCGCGGATAATCTCCTCTTCGGTCAAAGGTTGGTCTTCAAGAAACTTCATTGTCAATTCATCATCCCCTTCAGCTGCACGTTCAACCATTTTTTGTCGCCACTCTTCTGCCACAGCTTTTAATTCTGCAGGAATTGCCTCCAGTGTAAATTTACCGCGTTGTTCGTTAACCTTTTTCATTTTCAGCAAATCAATCACACCGGAAAATCCTGCTTCCTTGCCAATTGGTAGAGTCAGCAAAATTGGTTCTACACCCAGAATCTCTTTTATCTGACTGAGCGCTTTTTCAAAGCTGGAATGCTCCTTATCCAGCTTATTAATAAAGCAGGCACAGGGCACATCATATTCCTTAGCATATTCCCAGGCGAATTCAGTTCCTGCCTCAATACCTGCTATACCATCCAATACCAATACAGCAGTTTCTACTACACGTAACCCGCTTTTAATTTCGCCCACAAAGTCACGATACCCAGGCAAATCTAAGAAATTTATTTTATGGTTTTTATATTCAACAGGTAACAAAGTTGAATTGATGCTCATCTTGCGAGAAATTTCTTCCGGGTCATAATCTGAAACCGTATTTCCTGCGTCCACCCTGCCCAGGCGGTCTGTATATTCCAATAAGTATAATATTGCTTCTGCCAGTGTAGTTTTTCCTGAAGCATTATGCCCGGCTAATGCAATGTTTCTTATATTCTGCGATGGATATTCTTTCACGCCTTCAATTCCTCCTGTTTCTACTGAATTTTATCACTTTATAGGTTGTTTATTTTGTCCCGACTGGCTTTACTTTCTGATAATCTGTAGCAGCGGGAGTGATTGGTTGTGCCTTTTCTTTTTCAACTCTAATTCCCTTGAAGCGATACCACTCCAGAACTACAGGAGTAGCAATAAATGACGAAGAATATGTTCCGATCACTACGCCAATTAATAAGGTAAGAGCAAATGGCTGTAACCCTTTTCCACCGATAAAGTACATAGCCAGCAAAGTAAATAACACAGTTGCTGCCGTTAACGTCGTCCGATTCAATGATTGATTTATACTTAGATTCGCCAGTTCCTGGAAATTCTTACCATATATCACCCGCATATTTTCACGAATACGGTCAAATATGACTATTGTATCGTTTACAGAATAACCGATAACTATTAGCAATGCAGAGACAACATCCAGACTGATGCTTGTCCCGAGGAAGGTTATTAAGCCAATAGTTATCAATGCATCGTGTATCAGAGCAATCACTGCACCTGCTGCAAAAATAAACTGGAAACGGAAACCCAACCATATCAGTATGCCAAATGAAGCGATTATGACAGCAGTTATAGCAATGCGAATAAATTCCTGCCCTACTTCGTTTCCTACTGATTGGGTAGAGAGGACCGTAAAATTCTCCTTACCGAAGTATTTTTCCAGCGACGTCTCTATTCTTTCCTGGGTTTTCTGAACACTATTTTCTATTTCCTTTACTCTTATGAGAAACTCTTCTTTGCCAACCACCTTCTGCACCCTTCCGGATAGACCGGCGTCACTTATTGCTTTGCGTATCTCTGTTTCTGTCACCTTTTTATTAAAGGAAACATTGCTGAGCACTCCACCACTGAAGTCAACGTCAAAAATCGGTCCACCTTCTCTAATCATTCCAACTACACCCACAATTATCAGTAGTACTGAAAAGAGATAAGCAAAATGACGAATACCCATAAAATTAATTCGCGGATTCTTGAACAAACGGAATTTTCCGACATTAATGCGATTGCGTAAATTAATCCACAATTCAGTAAAGGTCTTTGTTACCGCCATACTGGTATATAAGTTAGCAATTAAACCGATACTCATTGTCAGGGCAAATCCTTTAACACTTCCTTCGGCAAATTGCAACAATACAAGGGCAGTGATTAATGTAGTTAAATTGGAGTCAAAAATAACAGAGAAGGCACGGTGAAAACCTTGACTGATTGAAAATTTCAGTGGCTTCTGAGCTTGTAGCTCTTCTCGTATACGTTCATAAATTAATATATTTCCATCTACCGCCATACCGATGGTAAGTAAAATACCACCAATTCCAGACAAGGTTAAAGTGGCACGAGCCATTGTTAATACTGCTAAAATCAGCAGCACATTAAGTATCATAGCCAAGATTGCAATTACACCTGCTGTTCCGTAATAAACCACCATAAACACAATAACTGCCAGTGCCCCTAAGACCAGGGCGCGAACAGAATCCCTTATGCTTTCTGTCCCGAGTGTGGCTCCGACGGCTCGCTTTTCAATTGGCTTCAACGGTGCTGGCAGGGCACCGGCTTTTAAAACCAGTGAGAGGTCACGCGCCTCATCCTGAGAAAAATCTCCTTCAATCACCGCTTCCCCATTCGGAATTTCGCTTTTTATTACCGGTGCCGAGTATACATAATTGTCCAGCACGATTGCCAGGCGTTTACCAATATTTTGTGCGGTAACTTCTCGGAATACTTTAGCACCCACATTGTCAAATAATAAGCCAATACTTATTGGATTGGTTAGTGATTGTTGATTGAATTGAACCCAGGCATTGCGAAGATTTTTACCGGTTAATTCCACCTTGTTCTTCAGAATATACGGGATATGTGTCTTTTTCTCTTTTTGCCGGGTTTTGGGATTAAAAGTAGTGTCCTCGCCATATACTAAAATATAACCAGGCGGTAGACTTTTACCAGGCTTTAAATTCCCGTTTTCGTCAAATAATTCAGCAACCAGTTGGTCATGCTCATCATGTAGTAGCCTAAACTCCAGTTGTGCAGCTTTCAGTATGTTGTTCAGTACTCGTTCAGGGTCTTTCTCACCGGGCAATTGCACTCTCACTCGTGTCTCGCCCTGTGGCGCAACACTGGGCTGTGTTACTCCCAGCTCATCCACACGTTTACGCACCACCATTAACGCTCCACCAATTGCTTCCCGCATATATCTATCAATCATTTGTGGGCGTAATTTAAGTATTATCTTCCCTGTTTCCTGGAGTTCGACGATATCCGGACTTTCAAATACACCCTCATAATCTTTCAGCACATTTTCAACTATCCGATAGTTCTTTTTATCGGTAAGAACAATCTTTAACGAACGATTATCCGGTAGCGGTTCAAATGATGCCTGTACATCATTACGCTGGAATCGGCGACGCAAATCAAAAGCCAAATTCCGCAGTTGTTCTGCCTGCATTTTTTCCGCATCAACTTCTAATAACACATCTACGCCACCCTGGAGGTCCAGTCCCAGACGCATACTTTTGACACGCAATTCATCAACTCGTTTATCATAGGCAGTTGCTTCTGCTGGGTCGGTTGGTCTTTGTGTGAGTGCAATAAAAGTAAGATAACGCACGGTGGGGTAAATTAAGATTAAGCATAATATCGTGACAAAGATTATAAAAAACAACTTGCCTCTTAATTCTTTTATCATTGCAAACTACCTCTTTAATCTTTCTATGATTAATTTCATTTTAGTTATTTTATGCTATTTACTTTGTTCTTCTGATTTCTCAGTGGCTCCTTGTTTTTTCTTTTTAACCACCTGGGAAATTGCACTGAGCATAAAGTCAATTTTTACGTTTTTTGCCACTTCCAGGGTGACAATTTTAGATTGTTCGTCTATGTCAACTACTAAACCGTAGATTCCACCTATAGTAACGACCTTGTCTCCTTTTTCTATACTTTGTAGCATCTTTTGCCGTTCTTGTTCCTGCCGTTTTTGGGGACGCAATATCAAAACATAAAACAAAAACATCAATGAACCGATTAATAATAAAGTGGGGAGAAAACTCTGCTGTGCAGACTGATTTTTTGCCTGTGCAGTAAGTAATATCAATGTAGAAAAAAACAAAATAATAATACTCCTTTTAAATTTTAAAGGTAAAGATTTTAATAAGATTTTATCACAAAAACAAATAGTTAACTCTATCATTGCCTCAACTTTAGTGTCAATTTTTTCTTAACTCTTTTTTTGAATTAAAACTGAAGTTGTGTAAAACATAGGGATTAAAAAAATCGGCTTTTTAAGTTTCTGCTAATCTGGAAAAATAAACTGTCATGGTAGGGTAGGCGAATTTAATCTGGCGTCTTTCAAATTCCTCTTTTATCCTGAGATTTATCTCCTGCTGAATATCCTTATACTTATAATAATCTCGGTCATTAACAAAATATACTATTTCAAATACCAGACTGAAATCACCATAAGAGAAGAAGTTAGCCCGGGCAAAAGTTGCCTCTGGTATTTGTGAAATGATATTTTTTATTATGGTAGGGATTTCCTTCAGCTGTTCAAGACTGGTTTCATATATCACGCCTATCCTGAAAACCACTCGCCGTCGTTCCATACGTTTATAGTTACGGATGCGGGAATTGGTAAGGTCTTTATTGGCAATTACAACCCGTTCACCATTAATACTGCGAATACGTGTAGTCTTAAATCCTATATATTCCACCGTGCCTGATAAGTCCTCAATGATAATAAAATCGCCCACTTAAAAAGGACGGTCAAACAAGATGGCAAAATAACTAAATAAATCACCAAGGATTGCTTGTGCTGCCAGAGCTACAGCCACACCGCCAATTCCCAGCCCGGCAATTACGGTGGTTATCTTGAACCCGAGGTTATCCAGCAAAAAAAACAAGACCCCAACCCCAGAAGATTACCTTGATTGCTGGAAGAATAGCACGGAATTTTATTACCCGTTCACTAGCGGGCTCATGTTTTAGCCAGTGCTGGAGTGTCAAATATTAAAAAGTAGACCCTAATATCCGAATTCCTAAATACGTAAGTAGAACCAGCCCCAGAACATCTATTACTTTGCCGATGGTCGGATTCAGGTTTAGCGTTCGGACTCCTAAATAAAAAACCCCAAAATAAAGCAGGGGTATCACCACTCGTTCAATTATATTAATTAAATAGTCATCAAATTTTGTAGCGGTTCTGAGTGCAAAAGAACGCAGACGTGTTATCACATATCTTCTTATAATATTTAATGCGATTATCCCGAGGACTATTGTTATACAACAAATTAGATAATCTATACCCCGATTATTTAAAAAAACTCTGCAACAATACCTGCCACATATCAGCTCCTCACATAAATGGCGATGTAAAATAAGGAAATAGTTTATATCAAAGTCTTGAAGTCCGTGAGTAAATAAAACTGTTTTAAATTACGGTTCTCTAATTCATACAAAATGAGAAAACTGATTGCTTAAAATCAAAGAGTTTATTGAATAAATACTCTGGTACTGGTTAAGATTAATCTGCTATCTATAGTTATAGTAAGACAGGCATCTCGCCTATTATTAAGCTACAAGCGTGTGCCTATCCTACCTTAAATGACAGGCAAGATGCCTGTCCTACACTGGAATCCAGCTTTTATTAAAGTCTTAGGCAAATGTTCTGAGAGAAACATAAGCACTCACACGAACGCTTCTTCACATTTGTGCTTCTAAACCAGAGTTTAAATCTTATTATTCCCGAGAATGCCAACTAACATCTGATAGAATGAGCTTCTGCCCGGGAAAAATAAGAAAATCCGTACTACTTAATTCCCAATCAAATGTGAGGCGTGCTTTTGGTTCTATACTTAATAGAAAAAAAATATTCACTTCTCTCCAAACACAGCAAAATACTCAAAGCTCATTATCTCAAAGAGCAAATAATCCAGACATTGGTTAAAACATTCTTAAAAAGTGCTAATCCACGATAAATAATAAACTAACATTAAAATAACATCCTGTTTTAGTTCAAATCTATTATACAATAAGTAAAAACTTTCAAATCAGTTTTTTGCGGACGCTACCAATTCAACTTCAAAATTCATTCAAGTGAAAAATCGTTAAACCAAATAAAAGCGCA
>CAYRXI010000027.1:0-19828 GCA_964428255.1 uncultured Candidatus Sumerlaeota bacterium | reverse complement strand
CGCAAGATTTCATTAAGGCCGTGGGTTGTGTTCAAGATATGATTTAAGAATTAAGGCGGCAGCAATTTTGTCAATCATGGTTCGGCGTTTATGGCGCCGCACTCCCGCTTCTATCAATAAATTTTCCGAGGCTGTAGTTGTGAAGCGCTCATCCCAGCAAGTTATCTTGAGGTTCCTGAACCTCTTCTTAAGCTGCTCCACAAAGCGTTTGGTTTCAATTGTTGCCTGCGTTTCTCCTCCACTCAAATTTAAAGGCATCCCCACCACAATCTCACCAATGTTATTCTGGACGATGATTTCCTGCAATTGTTGAAATAATTTTGTGTGGGGTTGACGTGGAAGCACAGTTAAAGGCTGTGCTGTCAGACGTAATTCATCGCTAATCGCCAGCCCCACTCTTACACTACCCACATCAATTGCCAGAATCCTCGTTTGCTTTTCCTCTCTCATATTGCACCTCAGGGTGAAAATGCTCAAAAATTTTACGGGCAGTTTTTTCGCCCAGCCCTTTCTTTTTCAGCAGCTCCTCTATACTGGCTTTTTTTATTTGCTCCACTGAGCCAAAGTATTGAAGTAACTCTATCTTACGCTTTTTGCCAATGCCTTTAATTTGTTCCAGTCCTGTAGTAATTTGCATTCTGGTTCTCAATTTTTTATGATACTCAATTGCGAAACGATGTGCTTCGTCTCTAATTCGCTGGAGAAAAAGTAAAACCGCAGAACCTGGTCGCAAGTGTAGAGGATTTTTTCGTTGTGGGATGTAGATATGGTCATATAATTTTTCGTCCGCTTGGTGATTCTTTTTAGCTAAGCCCCGTGTGCGTCTTGAGAGCAAGTCCCGTCCTTTTGCAATTGCCGCCAGTGCTATATCTTTAATCCCAAGCTCATTAAGTACTTGCTGGGCTATATTAAGCTGTCCTTTACCTCCATCTATCAATATTAAATCCGGCATTTCTTTTTGTTCTGCCTGCAATCTTTTATAACGGCGCCCGATAACTTCTTTAATCATTTCATAGTCATTGGATATATTGGTACTTTTAATTTTAAAACGCCGATAATTAGATGTATCCGGTAGAGCATTGTAAAATGAAACCATTGCCCCCACCGCTGCAGTCCCCATTATGTTAGAAATATCAAAACATTCTATCCGGCGGGGCAGACGTTTTAATCCCAGTGCTTGCTGAACTTTTGTCAGGAGGTCTTCTGTATCTGCCGATTTTGCCTTTTCTGATGCCAATTTTAAGCGCGCATTTTCATTAGCCAGCCCAATAATCTTTTTTCGTTCTCCACGTTGCGGAACATAAATTCTTACTTTTGCTTGAGCGAGGTCGCTCAGCCACTCTGTTAGCGTCTCCTTATCTGCTGGCTCAACAGCACAGATGATTTCTGGTGGAACAAATTTTTCCGCACCGTAAAATTGTCCTATAAAAGAATGTAATACTTCACTCATTTTTTCTTTAATTCCGGTTTCTGAATCAAGAGTCAGGGGAGCAACATCTTTAAGATTAAAGGAAAAATCCCGGCTTTCTTCCAATAATCCCTGCCGATAGTGCAAAATGGATATCTGCACCCTCTCATCTTCAAAGGCGATGCCAATTGCATCCAGCGTTAAGCCTTTATAGCTGGCGACCTTCTGTTGTTCTATAGTTTTTTGAATAGCAAAAATTTTGTCGCGAATTAATGTCGCCTTCTCAAATTCCAATTTTTCTGCATGGTCCTGCATTAATTTTTTCAAATATTTAAGCACCTGTTCCTTCTGTCCCTTGAAAAATAAGATTACCCCATCAACTAATTGACGATATTCTGTCTGACTAACAGGTTTAGTACAGGGAGCCAGACACTTCCCCACTTCATACAGTAGGCAGGGGCGTGTGCGATTTTTGAATTGCGAATCTTTGCACATCCGAAGAGGGAAAATGCGCTGAATGAAACGTAGAGTTTCCTTAACTGCAGCAGCTGAAGAAAAGGGACCAAAATAAATTGCTCCATCGCCGGGCTCACGACGACGAATGATTTCCAAACGCGGATATTCTGCAGCTGGATTTATCCGTAAACTTACATAAGTTTTATCGTCTACTAATTTAATGTTATAGCGAGGCTTATATTTTTTGATCAGAGTATTTTCAAGTAATAAGGATTCTTTTTCGCTATCCGTAATAATAAAGTCAATATTGTGAACTCGTCGTCTCAAGAACGGAATAAATAGTCGCTGGTCGCCGCTGGATTCCTGAAAATACGCCCTGAGTCTTTGCCGCAGATTTTTTGCCTTGCCAACGTAAATTACAGTCTCGTTTCCATCTTTCATCAAATACACACCCGGCTTGCTCGGAAAATCTTCCAGGTTTATATTCGGCAATTTTAAGCTGTTATTCTTCTCTTCAGACATTATTGCATATATAAGAAATTAACTTACATTTTAATACCAAATCTCGCAACGGGAAATCATTTGTTAACTTACAACAACTCCTTTTTATTATATAAAAAAATCCTCTCTGAAATCTTTTGCATTTTTTTCTGACTTTTAGAAATAATTTTATATTATTTATTGAAGGAGATAAATATATGAAAAGACCGGCGTATTATTTGTTGGTAACGTTTCTTTTTGTTTTTTTATTAATAACCAGTGTTCAGGCTTTTTCAACGGAGGGACGAACTTATTTGCTGAAGATTTCTAATGATAAGAGAACCGAGAATTCTATCATTAAAATTACAGATGAAGAAAACCGAGCTGAAATTAACTTTAAGGTTCCCGCGAATGCTGTCCTTGAAGATACGCTATATGCACTTTTTATCAGTGCTGAAGATATAAATTCTCCCCCCAACATTTTCTTGAATGGCAGACGAGTGGATTTCTCGCCAGTCATTCGTAAAGATGGTCTCTTATATCGTTTACCCGCGGACGGCATTCGTCCTGCGATTAATAAATTAGAGATTTGTTCTACCGAGGATAAACCTCTTAACTTAAAAAATGTTGAGGTGTTTTCACTGCTGGATACTTTTGAGGAGGTTCACTTTGAATGGTCGTTTGCCGATTCTTTACCCAAAGTTCAACCACCCACACACCCTGACCAGAATAAGTATGATGCCCTGCATTATGACCTGAATATTGAAATAAGTATGACTTCCAGATTTATAAATGCAATACTCTCACTCAATGCTCTGGTAGTTCAGAATAATTTAACCCAGGTAGTGCTGGATATTGACCCCAATGGAGGTCAAATGACTGTGAGTAGAGTTGACCAGGGCGAAGGAACTTCAGCACTCCCCTTTACCACCGATGATGTAAATGACCGTTTATTTATAACCTTACCGCAACCATTGAATACTAACGATACTTTTACAGTCAGAGTGTTTTATTCAGGTTATCCAAACACTGGGGGCGTTTTTGGCTCACCGTACAGAGTAGAAACACATGGCAATGGCGTGCCGGTGGTGTATACATTCAGTCAGCCTTATGGCGCTCGCAAATGGTGGCCCTGCAAAGATATACCCGAAGACAAAGCCACAATGACCTTGCACATTACTGCGCCCAATCCGTATTTCGTGGTTTCTAATGGCAATCTTCTCTCCATTGAAGACGTCGCTGGCAATAAACGGTGTTTTCATTATGCTGAAACTTATCCGATGGTAACCTATCTCGCCTCTATCTGTTGCACCAATTATATTTTTGGCTCAACAGTTTACACAGCACTGGATGGCATAACTACGATGACAGTTGGTCATTACGTTTATCCTGAAAATAGCGACGAACTCAACGGGATTGTGGGAACAATGGAATCAATGCAATTATTCAGCGAACTATTTGGCGAGTACCCATTCCTCCGCGAAAAATATGTCACTGCCACTCATAATAGCGGTTCTGGAATGGAACATCAGACCTGTACCAGTATGCCTCCACGTGATTTGGTGCCAGATGGCAGAGGTAGACGCAATATCCACGAGCTGGCTCACCAGTGGTTTGGAGATAGCATTACAATGCGACATTTTGACCACCTCTGGCTTAATGAAGGCTTTGCTACTTATTGTGAGGCGCTGTATGTAGAATACTATCAGGGGCGTTCTGCATATCACGACTATGTAAATCGCTGGAACACTCTGGGTATAAACGACACCACACCTTTAGTAAATCCAAATGCTGATGCTTTTTCGGGTTCCCTGGTATATCGCAAAGGTGCCTGGGTCCTGCATATGCTACGCCACGTTATGGGTGATGAAAATTTCTTTACTGCGTTACGCAATTATTATCAACGCTTTGCTTATCAGACCACTCTGACTCCTGACCTTCAGGCTGAATTTGAAGCAGTATATGGCTCAAGCCTGGACTGGTTTTTTCAGGAGTGGGTCTATGGCACCGGTCGCCCAACTTATAACTGGTCCTGGTACGTTGACAGATCAAAAGGTGACTACATTCTTCATTTAACAATTACCCAGACTCAATCAGGAAATGTCTTTACAATGCCCTTGGATGTCAAGGTCAGCGACGTAAACGGGAATTCTAAAACCTATGTGGTGTGGAACAATCAACGCACTCAGGTCTTTGACATCAATATTGGTAGTCTTGATGCCTTTAATGTAGTGATTGATCCCGATAAATGGGTCTTGCATCGCGTGGGCACAGCTGCACCACTGCCGACGTTAAAAAGTGTTATTGGCACTTCAGGCAGTAACAGTGCAACAGTTAGCTGGCAAACAGGGGGGGGCAATACCGCCGGCTTTCAGCTAATTGCCTCAAGAGATTTAAACGAGTGGACTTTGATGGCTGACAGAGATGTTCTTTCTCCGACGGTGCAATCCTTTGTTCTGACTAATCTCCTCCCTGACACTCCTTACTATATTCGTATCCGGGCGATAGCGTCTACTGGCCAGCCAAGTGCCTTAAGCGATGTCTATGGAGTAAAATTAACTTCAACCCCGGGTGCTCCTAAAGTACTGGTGGTTGATGGCTATGACCGCTGGGATTCTCAGGGCCGTGGCACAAGTCATCCCTGGGCTGCCTGGCACGGGAAGGCTGTTGATGCGTACGGCAATGTTGCTTTTGATTCCTGTGCCAATGAGGCTGTGACTGATGGGTCAGTTCTATTATCTAATTATTCTGCCGTGTTGTGGGTTCTGGGTGAAGAATCTACTACCGACGAAACATTTTCCACCCAGGAGCAGACACTGGTAAAAAATTATCTTAATGCCGGAGGTAGCCTGTTCGTCTCTGGCTCCGAGATTGGCTGGGACCTTGATTATCGTGGCACAGCTGAGGATATCGCATTTTACAATAATTATCTCAAAGCCGATTATGTTGCTGATAACTCTGCAGATTACTCCGTATATGGTACCAGTGCAGGTATCTTCGCAGGGCTTTCTTTTAATTTTGATGATGGCTCCGCAGGGATTTATCCAGTTGCTTATCCGGATGTTATAAACCCTTATAGTGGCAGTCTCGCTACTCTGCATTATAGTGAGAATGCAATAGCTGCAGTTCAGTTTTCCGGAATTTTCCCCGCCGGAGCTGTACCCGGCAAATTAATTTATTTGGCGTTCCCCTTTGAAACCATTTATCCTGAATCTGCACGCAATTTATTAATGGCGCGCGCGTTAGAATTTCTGCTTCCAGCAACACCTACCCCAACTCAAGTGCCTACTTTCACTCCTGCGCCAACAGTGACTCCTGTTCCTACTCTAACCCCATCCCCAACACCAACGAACACCCCTGTGCCTACAGCAACTCCAACAGTTACACCAACACCAACTCCAACACCTACATCAACTCCTACAATTACTCCTTCTCCAACTCCTCCACCTGAATTTCCTATCGTATATGAATTTGAAACATCAGAGGGTTGGACAACTGCGGGCGTACCGGGACGGTTTGACCTTCCTGTTTTTTCACAGCCACAAGGGTATCTTGCCATTTCTACTCTTAATAATACCAATACCTTCGGCTTCTGGAGTAGCCTGCAAGATGCTGTCCCCGTGTATGGACCGGACCTGCTTTATGTTATTCAATGGACCGTTCTCTCTGACCAGCATAATCCTGAGCTTGTTCCAACCATTAGACTGCGGGCAACTGCTCAGAATTTCCAGCAAAGCGATGTCCTTGTAATCACCAGTGAAAGCGGAGGCAACTTTTCACCCACAATTAATCCCCGTATTTACAAAATGTATCTCCTTCCACCCGAGAGCGCTATGGGTGCTTCAGAAGATAAAGATGATTTAATTTTATGTTTTGACGTTTACAGCTTTAATCCCAGTGACGCTCCTCAAGCCACTGTAAGTCTGGATAGTGTCGTAGTTGATGTGTTACCTCTCTCTGCTCTTAATTTGTCCGAAGTTATCAAGCGTTGGGATTTCTCGTTAGATACAGAGAACTGGTCAGCAATCATTGTTCCTCCGTTCAATTATCCTACAGCGGGTTATTTTACAGGGTATCTGGTGTTACAGGCTTATGACAATACCAATACTTTTGGCTTCTGGACCAGTCCGGCGGATGAAATTCATCTACAGGCTGATAAACTTTATCGTGCCAGATTTTTCGTGAAGACTAATGTAGCAGACCAGATGCAGGTTCCGGGACTGCGGTTGCGAATTAATACTCAACAGTTCTGGGCGTCGTTTGAGAAAATCATAGAGAGTCGTGGTGATGGAGCTATGAGTCCCACAGCTGCTGGTAGAATTTATGACATATATTTCTACCCGCCACAGGAGGCTGTTGGTTCATCTACTGATGGGTTAATCTTTTCTTTTGATTTAATGAACTTTGGTCCCGACGACGCAATTAGTGGCGATTTGCTGCTGGACTATGTGCAACTGGAGACATTTACTCTACCATAAATTTCCAGGGGCAGACGGACGAATTTAAATCTTTGTTAACAAATGATTTCTTAAGCCTTTTTGCACTTTGCAGGCTTATTTACTAATGCTATGAACACATGAGATAGCCACATTAAAGCTGTTGTTCCGTCTCATAAGTATAGTGAGAAAAATGTAACATTTATTTACTTACAGTTATTTAGTATACTCACTTCAGATGATTTATGATTTATAAAGTAGGACAGGCTTCTTGCGTGTCATTTAAAGTGGGTTAGGCATTCCGCCTCTCGCCTTATAACTGGCGGGACGCCTGTCTTAAAATAATGTTTCGCTTATAACATCTATAGATCGCAGATTACTCTAAAACACCGCTAAAATGCAGCGCCTCTTTTAGAAGTATAAAATGTGGGTTTAATTACGTGTTCAAATTAATTTCTATAAAAATCTTGGAATTTCAATCAAAGCAAGTAATTGTTGAAATAAAAATTCGGCAAATTCAAAGTTATATTGACCTTAATATCAGCATTATTGTATGATTGAATTTGTAATTTTATTAGTCGGGGCGTAGCGCAGTTGGGTAGCGCACCACCTTGGGGTGGTGGGGGTCGCTGGTTCAAGTCCAGTCGCCCCGACCATTTTTAATGTAATTACCACACATTTATTTGAGTATGTTTTTAATTAAATTGAAAACCTATTATCCTGGATTTAGAAAACCTTAGCTTTATAATTCCATAATATAAGGATTCCCTGATTATCCAATTGACGATTTAGCCTTTAAAATTAATGAAAAAAGGAGTAACATTATGCCGGCGCTAACACCGCAACAGGAAAAGCGAGTAGAAGGCATTGCAGCTATAGTAAAAGAATTTATGGATGCACGATTTGAACATGCCTTGCGGATTAACCCTCATATTGGACCCCCGTATGCAGATTTAAGCTGGCAGCAACTTGTTACATTGCGCCAGATCCTGGCAGAAGATAAAGCCTTCGGTCCGGTGCGTTTTCGTGTGTGTGACATTCTGGCTTCAGATGACGAAGCTAAAAAACAGGCATTATTTTCTCCTACTGATCAAAATTCCATTATGAATGAGATTCTTAATATTTCAGAGCAAGCAAAAGAGACTCGTGCTGGTATTCTTAATATTCGGGATATTAAAACTTTTTATACTGCACTTGACCCTTCTCTTACTCGTATAGTTGAGCTCATTCAGACGTGGATCTGGTGGGATTTACCTGATGCAGCAGATATCTTTTCCTTCGAACAAGAGTATCAGCGGATTTTAAAACTGGCGAAACAACCCCTCACTGATAAAATCATTGACTTCTATCGCAAGGCGATGAAGCGTACCACTGAAGCTGAAATTACGTTAAAGGACATTCTTGAACATGAGATAAATAAACTGGAACATATTGTTAAACGAGTTAAGCAAAGGAACGAAGCCGAACCTGGTTATAAGATGATTCTAAAACGCGATGAGGAGTCAACCCAGGCAATAGATGAAATGATTGTGAGTCTGGCAAAGCACATTAATAATCTGAAAAAAATCCAGGAGACGCCTGAAATTAACGATGAAATTCGTAATGTTTATGCCAAAATTCTACAAATTCCACCTGCCGATGTTACCAAGAATATCATCCTGCACTACGAGGAAAATAGCATCAATCAACTAAAACAAAAATTAAGAGACACTTTGAATATGGGACGTGTCCTCGGTACTCCTTATAATTATAAAACTCGTAGAATACAGGAAATTGAGAGACGTTTTGAACAATTAAAGAAGGCGTTACTACCGGAAAAAACTGAAGTTGCTCCTGCGGCAGCTGCTGGTTAAGATTTAAACTCAGCAATAAGAGTTTAGCGTAAATGGAACTGGGCATCATTGGGTTATGGCATAGTGGAAAAACAACTATATTTAATGTTTTAAGTGCTGGTCGTTCCGAAATATTGCCTACCACACGCCCTGGTTGGCATTCGCATCTTGCTACCATTAAAATAAATGACCCGCGAGCTCTTGAACTGAGCGCAAAATTTAAGCCTGCAAAAACCACTCTGGCTACTGCCACAGTTATTGATGTTGCAGGACCCCCACCCACCGTTCATACCACCAGTGATAAAGCACAAAAATCCCCACTTGAAGCTCAGCTCCAGCAGCTCACCTCTGCAGATGCTTTAATTGCAATTGTACGTGCCTTTAATACTGCTGAACTTCCAGCCCCTGATGTCTTTAAGGATGTAGAGAATATTTTCCTGGAATTGATATTGTTAGATATGAATAAAATTGAACATAGACTGCCAGGGCTGGAAAAAACTTTGCAAAAAGTAAGTGGCAAAGAAAAGGAACATCTTCTTTTTGAACAAACAGTTCTGAAAAAAGCCCTCCCCATTCTTGAAGCTCAGCACCCCTTATCTGAATTAAGGCTGGCTGGTGAAGAAGACAGACTTATAAGAGGATTTCAATTTGTCTCCAGAAAACCTCTGTTATTCATAATTAATACCGATGCCGAAGACCCAACATCTACCCAGGCTCTATGTACGGAGCTGCAAAAAAGATTTCCCTTTCCTGATACAGATTTCATAGCTATCAATGCTGAGATTGAAAAAGAAATTATGGAACTTAAGCCTGAAGAGAGAACGGAATTTATGAAAGATTATCAGATAACAATACCAGCTGGAGAACGCATAATTTCACATTCAATGAAAATCTTGAGGTTAATTCCTTTTTATACAATTAATTCCAATGAACTCCGCGTGTGGTTAATTAAGCAGGGCACAACTGCTTATGAAGCTGCAGGGATGGTACACTCAGATTTTCAGCGTGCGGAAGTTATTGACTGGCAATATCTGATAAATGCCGACGGCTTTGCTAACGCTCGCCGTGCTGGTATATTACGAGCCGAGGGTAAAAACTATGTCGTTCAGGATGGCGATGTAATTAATTTTCTGTTCAATGTTTAAACTAAAGGAGTGAAAAATGAATATCTACGAATTTATGATTCCTGACCTAATATTGCTGGATATTTTTGCAGCTCACAAACAGGAACTATTTGAAAAGATGGTTACCAGACTCACAGCACAGAAATTAATTACAGACCAGTCTGAAGTCATAACACGATTATTAGAACGAGAAAAGATGATGTCTACTGGAATAAAATCCGGCTATGCAATCCCGCATTGTTTCACCGAGCAATTAAATCAATCAGTGGTTACTTTTGCTCGCTTACCTGATGGTATGGATTACCGGGCATTGGATGGCAAACCTGTGTTCATAATTTTTCTATTGTTGGGTCCTCAATCTGCACAAGGTATACATCTGAAATTACTGGCACGGCTGGCGCGATTAATGAATATCGCTGAATTATTCCCTCGTTTAATGGACGCGCCGAAGCCAGCCGATATTATTGAAGTTCTCAAGCAATATGAGCATAAGATACAACCTGTAACATCCCAGGCTTAAAGACTTAAAATTTTGAAATAGAAAATTCATGACTACTATATTAAGGGCTTAGGAGCAGTTTTTTAAAGCATTGTGTTTAGTTTTTCCATTGAACTTTAACAGATATAATAAATAAACTTTTCTTAAGTTTCATGCGATAAAGGAGGTCAATATGGCTAAATTGACAATTGACAAATTGGGAGATATTAAAGGGAAACGTGTTTTTTGTCGTGTAGATTTTAATGTCCCCATGGACAAAAACTTAAATATTACTGATGACACAAGGATTGTAGAAGCCTTACCTACAATAAGATTTCTGCTGGAGAAAGGCGCCAGATTAATCCTGGCATCCCATCTGGGACGGCCTAAAGGTAGAGAACCTGAATTTAGTTTGAAGCCAGTAGCAAAATATCTTAGCCGGCTTTTAGGCAAAGAAGTAAAAATGGCACCAGATTGCATCGGTCCTGAAGTAGAAAAAATGGTTAACGAATTACAGCCCGGTGAGGTTTTGCTTCTGGAGAATGTTAGGTTTTACAAAGAAGAAGAAAAGAATAACCCAGAATTCGCACAGAAGTTAGCTGCCCTGTGCGATATATATGTCAATGATGCATTTGGCACGGCACACCGCGCACATGCAACAACTGAGGGAATGACTCGCTTTGTAAAAACAGCTGCTGCAGGATTTCTTATGAAGAAAGAGATTGAATATTTAGGCAAAGTTTTAACCTCACCAGATCGGCCATTTGTCGCCTTAATAGGTGGGGCTAAAGTAGGTGATAAAATTGCTGTGCTAAATAACTTAATGAAGTTGGTTGACGTATTGCTTATTGGCGGTGGTATGTCGTACACGTTCTTAAAAGCTCAAGGATTGGAAATCGGGAAGTCTTTACTGGATACTGAATCTATTGATTTGGCAAAAAAGATTATGGAAGAAGCCAGCAAAAAAACCGGATTAAAATTTTTGCTACCTGTAGATTGCTTGGTCGCAGATAAAGATGATGAATCAGCTAACACCAAAATCGTTCCCGTGTCTCAAATTCCGGCTGACTGGCAAGGGATGGATATCGGTGAGCAGACCTTTGAACTATTTGCTCGAGAATTAAAACAAGCCAGAACTATCCTCTGGAACGGACCTGTCGGGAAATTTGAGGTGGATACATTTTCCAACGGTACCCAAAAAATTGCTGAATTGCTGGCAAGTTTAAAGGCAACTACTGTAATAGGGGGGGGCGATACTGCTGCTGCGGTTCAGAAATTCGGTGTAAAAGATAAGATGACTCATGTTTCCACAGGTGGTGGAGCTTCTCTGGAATTTCTGGAAGGAAGAACATTACCCGGAATCGCTGCGCTAAATGATATGGATTAAAACTATTGCATAAACTATTAACGTTTTTACACTGCCCCTTAAGGAGCAGTAAAAAAAGAAGATATATGTAATTATCAGTCAATAATAAAGTTATTAGCTGTGAATAGGGGAAATTAGTCCGGTGATTTTATGAAATTTCCACCAGGTTAATGCCGTTTAAGTAAATCTGTCGTTTACAGTTTAAGATAAATCAGGGCTGATGAAACGTAAACGTTCAGAAGAACTATATCAATTAGCGTTGAAATATTTAGTTGGTGGTGTGAATAGTCCAGTGAGGGCGTTCCGCTCAGTTGGCGGAACACCTGTTTTTATTTCGCGGGGCAAAGGTGCTTATATTTACTGCGAAGATGGCAATGAATATATTGATTTTGTATGCTCCTGGGGGGCATTGATTTTAGGGCATTCACATCCTGTTGTCATAGAAGCAATTACCCGCACAGTGACTAACGGTACCTCCTATGGTGCTCCCACCAGATTAGAAATTGAGCTGGCTGAAATAATTTGCGAAGCCATCCCCTCAATTGAAAAGGTGCGCCTGGTAAATTCCGGCACCGAAGCCACAATGTCTGCCATTCGGCTGGCAAGAGCCTTTACTAATCGCACCAAAATAGTAAAGTTTGAAGGTTGCTATCATGGACATAGTGATGCTTTCCTGGTAAAAGCCGGCAGCGGAGCGATGACGCTGGGCATTCCTGACAGCGCCGGTGTACCTGGCTCTGTTGCGGGTGATACCATATCTCTGCCATACAATAATCTGGAGAGAGTCAAAGAATTATTTGCCAGTATGGGCGATAAAATTGCAGCTGTTATTGTAGAGCCGATTGCTGGCAATATGGGGGTTGTGTTGCCACAGGATGGGTTTCTCCGGGGTTTGCGTGAGGTAACGCAACACTATGGCGCATTGTTAATTTTTGACGAAGTAATAACAGGGTTCCGGCTGATGTATGGAGGCGCACAGAATTATTTCCAGGTGGAGCCAGATTTAACCACTCTTGGTAAAATAATTGGTGGCGGATTACCCGTTGGTGCGTATGGCGGGAAAAAAGAAATTATGAAACTTGTTGCACCTGAAGGTCCAGTATATCAAGCAGGAACACTGGCTGGAAATCCGCTGGCAGTGAGCGCCGGCATTGCCACACTAAAATTTTTGAAAGAAAATAATCGCTATTCACAACTTGCTGAAAAAGGTGCGAGACTAGCTCAGGGTATCCTGGAAATAGCAAAAAAATCAGCACAAAAAGTAAGAGTAAACCAGATAGGCTCAATGTTAACTCTCTTCTTTACAGAAGAAAATGTAATTGATTATGACACTGCCTTAACAGCAGACAAAACGCAGTATGCCAGTTTTTTCCATAAGTTTCTTAATTCGGGCATCTATGCCCCCCCCTCCCAATTTGAAAGCTGGTTTATAAGTACTGAACATACTGAGGCGCATATTGAAAAAACTCTTGAATCTATAAAGCAAATAATGCAGTAAGTAAAAATTATATTTTTTCATTGCACTATATATTCATTTTTAATAAATAGTTAATAAAGTTTATATTATATGAGGTAAAAATCGTGTTTGGAGAAAAATCTGTAATCGGCTTGGATGTGGGCTCAGCTTCTGTGAAAGCGGTCCAGTTGCGACGAGCCGGCAAATCACTTGTTATAGATAAGATTGGAATTGCTGATATTTATCCTGAAGGCGATAAAAATGTCTCACCAGAAAAAGACCGAATGCTTAAGGTTGAAGCGATCAAGCGCGCACTCCAGCAGGGGAAAATTAAAGCCAAATATGCCATCACCGGCTTAAGCGGAGAGTCTATCATTGTCCGTTACATTCAAATGCCCTCTATGCCTGAAGATGAATTAAAAAACGCCGTCCGTTATGCCGCTGAAGAATATATTCCTTACTCTATAGACGAAGTAAACATTGATGCGGTAGTCTTGGGCAAAACTGTCACAGAATCAGGCGAAGAAGTAGATGTTTTACTGGTTTCAGCCAGAAAGGAATTGGTGGAAGAACGCACAGAAATTTTAAAAGAAGCCGGGCTGATACCCATCACCATTGATCTTGCCTCTTTTGCTTTTGTTAATTGCTATGAAATGAATTATCAGCCCTCTCCAGACGATGTGATTGCTCTGGTGAATATTGGTGCCGGTATTACCAGCATCAACATTTATCATGACGGAACTTCGCGTTTCTCACGCGATATTGCCATTGCTGGTGATTCCATTACTACAGCTTTACAATCTCGTCTGGGAATAAGTTTTGTGGACGCCGAGCAACTTAAAATTACCGTAGGACTACCCATGGAAGAACCCAGACTTGCCGAAACCCGTCAGGCAGAAAGTAGTTTGTTGGAGACTATCCGCGGTACAATTGAAAAATTGACTCCCGATGAATTCAGTGAAGACTCCACAGAAGCAAACGCTGCCAGACTAATCAGAAATTCTGTGAATAACATCATCACTGAAGTCAAACGCTCTATACAATTCTTTGAAAATCAACCCAAAGGCAAACCAGTCAAAAAACTGGTGCTCGGCGGCGGCACTGCTCGCCTCAAAGGCTTGGTTGATTACTTTAAACAGCAAATTAACTTGCCTACTGATGTTATAAATCCATTTCTCCGATTTACTGTTAACAAAGATATTAGTCCCAGTTTTATTGAACAAAATAAAGAAAGTTTAGCTGTTGGTATTGGTTTAGCTTTAAGAAAGGTGGTAGATTAAATGATTCGGGTAAACCTTGCTCCCTCCAGGGAGAAAAGAAAATTTAAACCCACACGTGCACCAGTTATGCCATCAGCCCCTTCTACTCGTCCCACTTTGTTGTCAATCCTGATTATCCTGATTGTATATGCGGGGATTTTCTGGTTTTATCATAATATGCGTCAGCGAGTCATTGCCGACAGAAGTGAATTTGAAAAACTAAACAACGAAGTTGAAGATTTTAAGAAAAAGGTCAAAATTGTGCAGACTAAGTATGAAGAAATAAAGCGTATTATAGACATAACCAATAACCAGCTGGAAATATTGCGCGCACTTGACCCACCTGACCGTATTCTCTGGTCTGAAAAGCTCAATATGCTGGCGGAGCTGATTCCTGATGGAGTCTATCTTACACAAATAAGACTAACTGAAAGTGTTACCGAAGTCGCCACGAAAGAATCAGAGCAGAAATACAAAGAGTGGGAAAAAGCGGGTAAAAAAGGCACGCCTCCCAAACTGGTAAAAAAGCCGATTATTCGCCAGACTCTTTATTTGTCAGGCGTCTCTCGTGCTGAAACACCGGAAAAAAGACTCCGACTTATATCTGCCTTCAGTGAAGCATTAAAAAACTTCTCCTGGACGACCAGTGATGGAAGAGTGCGTAAATTTTACGAGGATTTTACCGGCGAAATTGACACCAGCGAAATCGTAAATATTACATTGGAAGGCGTTCCAGTAACAAAATTTACATTTATTCTCCAAACTAAACCATTTAGCACTTAAAAAATATATTGCAAAAAAGAGAGGAATTGCAAAATGGCAATCAACGAAGGGGATAAAAAGGTTCTTACTTACGGCATCTTTTTAGCCGTGGTGATAGTAGCAGCTCTTTTATATTATAATTGGGCTATCGTAGTCCCGCAAAAAAAAGCCAATGAGCAAAAAAGGGAAAAACTTGCCAAAGAACTGAAAGACTTAAAACGGCAGTATACAGAGATGCTTGCTTTAGTTAATCAACGAGACAAAGTCAAAAAAGAACTCGCAATACTGGAAGAGGCAGCTAAACGTTTGCCCCGCTCTCTTGACCGCTTTAACTTCTTTGTGGAACTGAGTGATATCTTGCAGCTCACCGGAGTGAAATATAGTAAAATTACCCCACAAAAAATTAATGTGAAAGCATTTTATACTGAAATACCGTACGTAATTTCCTGTCTGGCAAGATATCACGAATACGGACAATTTTTAAATATGATTGAACAAAATCCTCGTCGCTTTATGCGAGTGAGTTCGTTTACCATTAATAATGACCAAAAACGTCCAAGTATTCATCCAATTACTGTTAGTGTTTCAACGTTTATGTTTAACAAATAAATTTGAGGTAAAACAAAATGCAAAATTTGTTTAAAATAGGCGGAATCGTGGTCATTTTTGTGGTTTTCCTCTCTTTTCCAGTCTTCGCCCAGGAAACATCAGACTTAGAACCAGTAGAAGTGGCAACCCCTGATACGGAGCCCGAAGAACAGGAAACTCCCATTCTGGAACCCCAGGAGCAGGCTCTCCTGGCACAGGAAACTCCCACAACTATGGTAGAAGATACAGCAACATCTCCACCACAGACTGAAGCAGAAAGAATAAAACAGGAAATCCTTGAATTATATCCCTCCCTGGACTTTGGGAGAGAAGTCAATGAACCTGAAAAACCACGCTGGCTATTTGAAGACGAAAAGCACATCCGCGAAGCACTCGGACTAAATCCACGGTTTATTTATAATCCTAAAGACCTCCCTGATCCGATGGTTATTCCCTGGATCCGCCACAACGTCATTGCTCAAGAGCTTATGAGTGACGCACTGCGTTATATTAAAGAAGGGAAACTCCAGCTTGCCGAAGAGGCTTTAAAACGTATAGTTGATGCCTATCCTTACTCATCCGTTTCTCGCCAGGCACAAACAGAGCTGGAAAAACTACGTCAGCGTCTGGCTGAAGAAGGTAAAAAAAGTGCTGCTTCGCAGGAAGTGGTTCTGCCTTCCTGGATTTATGAAAACACCCGTGGTATCGTCTGGGATGAGAAAAAGCCTGTTGTCCTGATCGGAGATTACATACTGGAGAAAGGCGAAGCAATTCCGAAGTACCCGGAAATAATTGTGGAAGATATTCAGCAAAGTAAGGTCGTCCTTAAGTTTAAAGACATAGTTTTTACCATTAACGTAGAACCGTATTAGTTCAATATTTTTATAAATAAGAAAGGGGTACCAACAATGTTAAAACAAAAATATACCGTGTCCGCTTTCTTGATGTTGTTATTATTTATCTCTGTACTGGCTTTTGCTCAGGATAATTCCTCTCCATCTTCTGCCAGTGAGTCGGCGCAATTATCCTTTACCAATCTTGACCTGGAGGCAGAAGCCCCGGGTGGCGAAGCCACTAATTCCGAGCAATCCCAATATTATCTTCCTCCCACTGTCAGAAAGTCTGAAACCATTGTCGGTAAATCCAGCGCTGAAATGGGAGACCTTCTAGTTCAGCCGATTTTTCAGCAACTGGTTACCCTTGATTTCAAAGATGCCGATTTGCAGAACGTTGTCCGGTTAATTGCCAAAAAGACTAATATTAACATCATTATGACTAAAGACATTGTTAAAGGCACCGTCACCGTGCATCTGGAAAATGTCCCCCTCGGTGTGGCGCTGGACACTATCCTCAAAAGCAATAACCTTGGCTACATTCTGGAGCCGGGAAATATTGTGCGGATTGTTCCACGCCGAATGGTTCAGATGAAGCCTGACGTGGAGCTGGAGACCAAATGGTTTTCCATCAACTGGGTCCCTGTGGAAGCCCTCCGCAAAACACTTGAACGCCTTAGGTCTCCACACGGCAAAATCTGGGACCATAAAGAAAGTAATTCCATTGTTGTGACTGACATCCCTCCCAATATCCGCGTCTTTGAAGACCTGGTTAAAAAATTAGACCAACCCCAGCGCCAGGTTCTTATTGAAGCCCGGATTGCAAACATAGATGTGAGCGCAATGCGCGAACTGGGAATCAAATGGACAGCAATTACTCAAGGAGAATTTTACAGAATTCAACCCCCTGTCCCAACAGACGGTAATCTTAATAACGTGACTGATTGGTGGGTTCGCAGAACATTCCCCGTTTCGCCTGCTCCAACTCCTGTTACCCGTGGGGTAAACAACACCCCATCACCAAATAATCCAAAAGCAACTAAACAAACATCTACTGAAGACGTAATTCCTTATGTGGACAATATTGCAAATATTATGAAAAATGTTGACGGAATGACATTCCATTTAGGCAAAGTAACAAACATTTTTGGCGAGGAAATTGCAATTGATGCTGTTCTAAGTGCACTTGAAGATAGAAGTGAAGCCATAGTTTTGGCTTCGCCCAAAGTGGTCACTTTAAATAATGTTCAAGCCAAAATTGATATAACAACAAAATGGCCCTATGTAGAACGAACTATTACCAGCGGTGCTATTACTGAATCTATAAAATTTAATGAAGAAGGCATAACTTTATATGTTACTCCCTATATCACTGAAAATGGTTATGTAAGAATGACCTTGGAGCCTTCTCAGAAGATACGAATCGGTACTCAAAGTGGAGTCGCAGTGATTACCGAAAGAAAAGCGACTACTAATGTAATCGTCAAAGATGAAGAAACAGTTTGTCTTGGTGGTTTACGTCAACACAGTAACAAAGGTGTAACAACCGGTATCCCCTGGTTATCTTCAGTCCCAATACTCGGTTGGTTATTTAAAGATACTGGTGATGATTTTGCCAAGAGTGAATTGGTAATTTTTGTAACCCCGCATATTATAAAACAACAACCGAAGCTCACCGAAAAAGAACAATATCAGTACAACTGGATTGATAACGTCTGGAACCTCCCCGATGAAATATTTGAAGACTATCCCGTTTTAACAAAAGAATACTTAGAAATTGAGAAAAAGACTTACCCCAATAAAATTACTGAAGAGAAACTGAAAAAGAAAGAGAAGAAAGAAGAAAAGGAAAATAAAGAAGAACTTAAAAATGATTAATAAATTAAGTTCTGAAGGGAAGAACTAAAATTAGAGTAAAACGATTAATTTAGCTTTTGTTTTGGTTTTATTCTATTGTGCCTTCAATATAGTATTTGGTTTTTCAATCCCTACCTACGAATGGCAAAAAGTACACAGTTACGGATACTCTGGTTTGGAAATAATGCAAACTGCAGGTAGATGATACATTGCTTGTGGTTATACTAACGTTTCTACTGCTGGTGGCGATGATGGCTTTGTTATTAAAACCGACACCTCAGGCAACAGAATATGGAGCAAGGCTATAGGTGGTCCCAATCATGATGGTTTTTATGCTATGGCAAGGATACCAGCCGGTGGAGATATATCTTTGTCGGATTAACGCAACTGCAAGCCAATTGGAATAGCGCAGATGCATACATTGTAATTAATGATACAAACGGGAATATTATAACGCAGAAAAACTATGGCACAACTGATAAAGAAGAGAGACTGAATGCAATCTGTACTTCGGTTGCTAGTGATGCTTTTATTTCTGTTGGCTGGAGCGCTGCTTATGACACCTCTTACTCCCCTCCAAGATTAGTAACAGAAGATATTTACATAATTATCATTGATATGCAGGGAAATAAAATCTGGGACAAATACATAAACATTGGAGTCATTGATGAGGCATTTGATGTAAAACAGACCATTGATGGAAATTTCATTGTTATTGGTACCAGCGATAACAACATTGTATTGCTTAAAATGAGCTGTACGGGTTCAATCCTCTGGCAAAAAAACTATGATTTTAATGTTAATGAGAAGATGTATGCAGTGATTCAAACCCACGATGGCGGTTTCCTCCTCACAGGTGAAGCCACTATTGGCGGAAAAAGGGATGTAATGTTAATAAAATTTAATGAACTCGGTGAAGTTGAAGATATGCGATTTTATGGCGGAGCGCAAGATGACTGGGCGCGGGCAATTATTCAATCCACTCATGGTAAGTATATTCTGGTAGGAGGTACCTCTTCCTACGGTGCCGGTAGTTCTGACGTATACTTACTTAAAGTTGATCAAAATCTTAACCTTGAATATAAGACAACTGTTGGAACAACCAGAGATGATTGGGCTAATGATATTAAACCTACTGCTGATTTTGGTTATAATAACTGGTTATACAAATACAGACCTCTATCTGGTAAAATTTGCGGGCTCTCCTCTGGAGTTTGATTTCGAGGGAAACACTGACGGCTGGACTTTCTTTGGCAGAGTGGAGCCGTTTGACTTGCCCTCTTCTTCTGCTTTAAATGGGAGATTAGGCCTCTCCCCGGCTGGCTCAACGAATTCCTTTTCCTTCTGGCAAAGTCCCGGTTTTGCTATAACTCCATCCAGAAAATATAAAGTTACTTACAGTGTAAGCTCCATAGTAGCTGACCCCAATTCAGCCCCGGATTTTCGTATACGTGTGAATCAAATCGGATGCTGGGCATACTGGGAACGGATAA
>CAYRXI010000026.1:29883-30929 GCA_964428255.1 uncultured Candidatus Sumerlaeota bacterium | reverse complement strand
CTCAGGCGAAATGACGCAATACCAGGCATTTTCCAGCATCAACACCACATCCCCCAGCCCTACTCCCAGCGCCCCGCCACTGGCACCTTCGCCAATAATCACCACGATAATTGGCACTCGCAGGGTATACATCTCTTTGATATTCCGGGCAATGGCTTCGGCTTGGCCACGCTCTTCAGCACCAATTCCGGGAAAGGCGCCCGGGGTGTCAATCAACACAATAATTGGCAGGGAGAATTTATCTGCGAGTTTCATAATTCGCAGGGCTTTGCGGTAGCCTTCCGGGTGCATCATTCCGAAGTTTCGCCGCAGGTTCTCGCGGATATCTTTGCCCTTTTGCTGTCCCACCAGAGCCACAGGAGTTTCTTCTAAAAATGCAAAACCGCATACTACCGCAGGGTCATCCGCATAACCACGGTCTCCATGCACCTCTGTCCAATTACGAAAAATGGCGTTAATATAATTAAGCGAATGCGGACGGGCAATGTGCCGTGCCAGCTGCACCCGCTGCCAGGGAGTCAGATTTTTATATATCTCTAACTTTAGTGACTCTAATTTTTCCTGCAGTTCTGCAATTTCATTGAGCACTTTATCAGTCTTATTGGGCTGTGCCTGGAGTTGCTCCAGTTTTTCCTCCAGCTCTACTATAGGCTTTTCAAAATCAAATGTCATTATTGACATAACGCACCGCCACTCTCTGTGACATCATTCTCTAAAATAGAGTAAGCTTAATCTTATCTCTCGGTAAACGTCAATACTTTTTCCCCTTCAACATCTTTTAATAGTGACGTCATCAATTCATCAGTAATAGTGACTGAAAATGAGCGTCCCGTTTGAACCGCCACTTCACCAACACCGGGCTTATCCACAATAATCCGTACCGGGGTTGCACCTTTGTGCTGAAGTAATAGATTCCGTATCTGCAATAACACCTTTTCTTCAACATTAAATATGGGAATCTTGATCTGCAGGACTTTGGCTTTTTCCCGTCGTAGTTCTTCAGGTGTTTTTGCTTCCAGAACCTGTATTTTGTGTGCGTCGTTACG
>CAYRXI010000026.1:29449-29873 GCA_964428255.1 uncultured Candidatus Sumerlaeota bacterium | reverse complement strand
CTGCCTTTAATCCACAGCACCGTATCCACATGCAAAAACTGCTTGTATTTTTCAAACATCTCATAAAAGAAAATCACTTCCGCTTTACCTTCGTAATCTTCCATCTCTACAAAAGCTATTGGATTCCTGTTTCGGTCAAATTTGTGCGTCACCTTTGCTACCACACCTATAAACGTTACTTCCTCATTCTCCTTTTTCAACTGCAACCTTTGCGTTGTTATATTGGTAAACGAGTTAATCTCAGCGATATATTTATCCAGGGGATGTCCTGTAACATAAAATCCTAGCAAAGCCTTTTCATATCCCATCTTTTTCTTTAAATCCCAATCTGGCAGGTCCCGCACAACAATGTGAGGTATTTCTGGCTGGCGTTCTTCCAGCAAGTCAAACATAGAGCGCTGTCCGCTGGCACGCTCCTGCTGTT
>CAYRXI010000026.1:19217-29439 GCA_964428255.1 uncultured Candidatus Sumerlaeota bacterium | reverse complement strand
GCCAGCTCCAGAACTCGCGGCAAAATTTCCATCATCTGAGGCCGGTTTAAGCCTAACGAGTCAAAGGCTCCGCATTTGATCAACGACTCTATTGTCCGAATGTTCAACGGTCCACCTGCCGTGCGAAAACAAAAATCCTGAAGACTGGTAAAAGGACCTCCTCGCTGGCGGGTTTCTATTATATACTCCACTGCACCCTCTCCAACATTCTTCACTGCGGCTAATCCAACGCGAATATGATTCCCCACCACCGTAAAGTCTACAAAGGACTCGTTTATATCCGGTGGGTATATATGAATGCCCATCTCTTTAGCCACAGTAAAATAATGGGCCAATTTATCTGTATTATCCATATCACTGGTCATCAAGGCTGCCATAAATTCCACAGGATAGTGTGCCTTGAGATACGCCGTCCGAAAGGTGATGATGGCATAGGCTGCACTATGTGACTTATTGAAGCCATAGCCACCAAAATGGTGTATCTGGTCATAAATCTTCTCCGCCACTATTCTCTCAACGCCATGAGCTACAGCACCGGCTATGAACTCTTCCCGCAATGCCTTCATCTCATCTTTCTTTTTCTTTCCCATAGCATGCCGTAGAACATCTGCTTTACTAAGTGAAAATCCTGCCAGCAAATTGGCAATCTGCATCACCTGCTCCTGATACAAAATTATTCCATATGTCTCTTTTAATATTGGCTCCAGCGAGGGATGGTCATATAAAATTTCCCTGAGCCCATGCTTTCGCTCAATGAAATCTGTAATCATTCCACTCTTAAGCGGACCCGGTCTATAAAGTGCCAGTGCTGCCATCAGGTCCTCAATGCACTGTGGTCGAAGCCGTTTAATCACCTCTGTCATCCCCGCACTTTCCAGCTGAAAGACGCCGACAGTATTGCCCTCCTGCAACATCTGATAGGTCTTTGTATCTGTGAGTAGGATCTGACTCCAATCCACAGTTACATTTCTTGTCTTTTTAACTTTATCTATTGTGCGTTGAATAATGGTCAGATTTTTCAGCCCGAGAATATCCATCTTCATTAAACCAATCTTCTCCACATCATGCATATCCAGCTGCGTGGCTATTTCTTCTTCGTTGGCGGGCTTATACAATGGTAAAATATCAAGGAGATCACGGTCAGCTATCACCCCTCCTGCCGGATGAATTGAAGCATGACGCACATTTCCCTCTACGGCTTGAGCAATATCCAGCAACTGGCGTATATTGGGGTCGTTTACATACTCCTCCTTTAGCTCTGCTATCGTATCTATTGCCTCTTTTATCGTCATACGGTCGGGAATTAACTTAGCCAGCTTATTTGTTATTTGCAGATTAATACCTAAAGCCCGCGCCACATCTCGCACCGCATTTTTGGCTTTCATTGTGCCGAAGGTGATAATTTGAGCCACACGGCGTGAACCATATTTGTTCCGCACATAAGCCAGAATCTGAGGTCGTTTTTCGTAACAAAAATCTATGTCTATATCGGGCATGGATACTCGCTCCGGATTTAAAAACCGCTCAAAGAGTAAACCGTATGCTATCGGGTCAATATCCGTGATTCCCAGAGCATAAGCTACCAGACTGCCAGCTGAAGAACCGCGTCCCGGACCAACAGGTATTTGATCTTCTTTGGCATAACGCACCATATCATTTATGACCAGAAAGTAGCTATCAAATCCAGTACGATTAATTACATTCAGCTCATACTCAAGGCGCTTCACATATTCCGGCGGAGGAGGATTAAAGCGCCGGGCTAATCCAGCCCATGCCAGCTCGCGTAAATACTCAGCATGCGTCTTTCCTTCCGGTGGTTCAAACCTCGGCAGATAACGTTGGTCAAATTTCAGCTCTACGTTACACATTTCACTGATTAACAGTGTATTCGTCAGCGCTGAAGGGACTTCGGCAAATACCCTTTCCATCTCTTCCGCAGACTTTAAATAAAATTGTTTACTCCCGAAACGCATCCGATTTGGCTCATTAACCGTCTTGTTCGTCTGGATACATAACAGGACATCGTGGATTGCAGCATCTTCGGGGTAAATATAATGACAATCATTAGTTGCCACTACGGGAACATCATACTTTTTAGCCAGCCTTAATAAGCCCTGATTTACTTTCTTTTGTTCTGGTAAGCCCTGGTCCATCAATTCCAGAAAAAAGTTCTCCCTGCCAAATATCTGTAAATATGTCTCAAGCCAGTGAATGGCTTGACCTTCATCACCCTCAGCCAACGCTTGCGGAATGGCTCCCTTTAAGCAAGCAGATAGTCCAATCAGGTCTTCGCGATATTGTGCTAACAACTCCACATCTATACGTGGCTTATGATAATGCCCTTCCAGATATGCCAGCGATGAGAGCCTGGCTAAATTTATGTAACCGGTAAAACTCTTAGCCAGCAAAACCAGATGATGCGCTGCTCGTTTCTCATCTGATTTGCGATCAAACCGTGTGGTTGGCGAGATGTAAAATTCCTGACCAATAATCGGATTTATGCCCTTTTCGCGTGCTGTGTAATAAAATTTCATTACACCAAACAAATTCCCGTGGTCAGTTATCCCCAGTGCTGTAAAGCCTAATTTCTTAGCCCGTTCACATAGCTCCTCTATTTTACAGGCACCATCAAGCAAACTATAAACCGTATGATTATGCAGATGAACAAATTGTTTCTGTTGCTCCATAGCTAACTACCGTGAAAAAACTTACCCTCCTTTACTTCTTCTTTAAAATAGTTATTATCTGATAATCTTCAATGTGCCGATGTTCTTCTGGCACAAACTCAAATTCAGTCTTATACATTTTTGCCAGTCTATCTATGGCCGGTTTAAATTCCCGCATAATGTAATTATACAATTCCTCATTTAACGTTACCCGAAGTTGCCTGCGTTCCTGCCGCTGCGTCTCCAGATGACTGATGATATCGTACTTTAATTTATGCCACAGTTCTGTCTTGCTTAAAACTAACCCGCTTCCCTTGCAGTAAGGACAATCGCTGAAACATAATTCCTTGAGACTGCGGCGTGTTCTCTTGCGCGTTAGCTGCAATAAACCAAACTCAGTCAGCGAGGAAATCTTGGTGGTTGCACGGTCTTGCCTTAACAGCTGCCGAAATCTCTGCTCCACCTTTTGCCGGTCTTCCTCTTCCTCCATATCAATAAAATCAATGACAATTATCCCACCAATATCCCGTAGTCGCAACTGATGTGCGATAGCTTCAGCCGCCTCCAGATTTGTTCGCAGTATCGTCTCGCGGAGATGCTTATCCGCAACATACCCTCCGCTATTCACATCAATGGCTGTCAGTGCTGACAACTCATCAATTATTACATAGCCGCCACTCTTCAGGCGCACCACTCGCCGCAATGTCTGTTGTATCTGCTTCTCCAGGTTATACCTTTCCAGAATTTTTATCATATTAGTTTCTACCACCACTCGCTCTACCAACGCTGGCAAATATAACTTTAACGCCTGACGCAAATTTTTATATTCAGGAACCGAATTAATATAAATTGTTTTTATGTCTTCATTAAATATATCCCGAACTAAACGAAATATTATATCGTGCTCATTATATAACAATGTGGGAGCCGGTTTATTACACGCTTTTCGCCAGATTGCTGCCCAGCGCTGACGCAGAATACTTACATCACTCAATATCTCTTCCGGTTGACGTAGCAGTGCAGCGGTACGTACAATAAAGCCGGCTAATTCCTTACGTATCGGCTGGATAATCTGTTTCAGGCGCTGACGTTCGTCGCGTTCCTTGATTTTTCGTGATACTCCCCCCCCATTCTTGCTAAATGGTAGCATTACTAAATAACGCCCCGGTAAGGAAATCTCAGCAGTTAAGCGGGGGGGCTTGTTTGCTACAGCATCTCGCTTCACCTGTACCAGCAACTCCAGACCGGGGTTGAGTAATTCCGCAGGCGGTAACTCTACTGTCTTCCCCTCTACTTTCTGCTGTCCTCGTTTCAGTAACCTACTCAAAAAACCCGTCTTCTTTCGCGACTCCGGTAACGTGATTGAATCCGGCACATCACTGAAATGCAAAAAGGCATTTTTCTCCAGCCCGATGTCTACAAACGCCGCTTCCAGACCGGTTACCACTTCCATCACTCGCCCTTTATAGATATTACCTACCAGACTCCTGTCATCCAGATTTTCTATATACAACTCCACCAATTTTTCATTTTCCAGAATTGCTACTCTGATTTGTTTCTCTTCCACGTCTATTATTACGATTCTTTCCATTGTCTCTTCGTTTTCCTGAAGCTTCTATTCAGAGTTATTTTTGAGATTTGACTCCCGTATCTGCTGTAACCGCCTCCTGTACTTCTCTTTATCTGTTTCAATCCGTGCAAGCTTTAACGCAGTTTCCAATGCCTTTATTGCCTTGGCTTTCTCTCCGGCTTTAATATACAATTCGCCTAATTGTGCCTGATACTCAGCATTGCTGGGGTATAAATTAACGGCTTTTTCAGCATATTCCAGGGCTCCTTCAATAAAACCCAGTTCCGCAAGACTTTGTGCCAGCTGGCTATTGATACTTGCTGAATATGGATTTAATCTCGCCGCTTCTTCTAATTGCCGCAACCCCCCTGTGGGGTCACCCCGAGCCAATAATATTCTTCCATAATCCATCTGAAACTGTGGATTCTCTGGCTCTATCCGTATTGTCTGTGAAAAACTGCGAATCCCATCTTCTATTCGGTTTTCACGCAAATAATCCTGCCCAACCTGATGAAAATGCCTTGCCAGCTGATGTGCGAAAATTACCTTGATGCTTATCGCTAAGCTAACAAGCAATATTGTAACCAGAAAAATCTTAGCCACTTTAACTTCTCCGCGCAACATCTCCTTTTGCCTGTCTGGAACAAAGGCAATCACTGCTCCACACAACAACATAAAATCCAGATAAAACTCCCTGTAATAAAAAGTCCAGTCCAGTAAACTGCTGAACAAAAAAGCAATACTCCCAGTCATAAATACTGCAAGCGTGCTTTTTTCTTGAGCCTCACTCCGTTTCCAAACCAACTGACATTTCTTCCCAATCAGGTAGCAGAACCATAAGAATAAACCAGCACCAATTATGCCCATTTCTGCCCAGAGCTGTGCCAGAAAGTTGTGAGCATAGCGGGATTCCAGCGCCTCTTCCCGCTTCACCTGGGGATAAAATATCCCATAACTGCTTAACCCATTTCCCTGCAGTGGTGCCTTGCTAATCATCTTTGCCGCCGCCTCTAAATAATAATACCGCTGGTTTAAAGTGCTGAGATTCGTCCAGCGCCCGATTTGAGAACGCCAGCCACCTTCCTGCCGTGAGCCATAAAACATCAGCAGGCATATAATTAAGACCACTCCACCTAAAATACCCACACCAACTGAAAAATTTTTGGGGTAACTGCCCCATTTTGGTCGAGAACCTGCCAGAAAATAATACATTGCCCCCCCCACTATCAGTGCCAGCAGTCCCCCTCTTGAACCGGTCAGAAAGGCAATCACTACCACCAACAAAATAATAATTACCGACGCCAGCCGAATTGCTAAAGTGCCGTATCTTCCTTCCACTGCGGGTTTTAACCTTAGTAGCCATAACGTGGCAGGAAAACACATTGCCAGTAAGCCACAAAAGATATTCGGATTTCCATAATACGCAAAACACGCCCCTCTTGAAGCGCAAATAAAATCCCATCTCGCACCCGAGATGGATACGTGTCAACCACCGTAGCAAACTCCGTTAATTGCCGTGAAAACTCCCAGAGATATTGCGCTATAGCTTTCATCAGACTTACCAACAGCAACAGGAGAATAAACGCAAAACACCAGTGCTCACTCCGCCTCACTTGCCGAAATAAAATCAGCACACTAATAAGGAGTAGCCCACCTTCAACATAAGTGCCAAGCTGTGGATAAGCCTCAGCCGGCACAGGGGCACTGAAATTTTTAATAATCGCCCAGAGAGTAAATCCGAAATAACTGACTAAAACCCAGACATCTAACCTCGCCAGCTGCAAATCCCGCCAGTGAAGTAAAACTACTACAATACTAATCAGACTGAGCCCGGCAGCTATAAACACTCCGCGCAGCGGAAATGTCAACTGACCCCGCAGGTGACTCATCAATAGTAGTATAAACAAACTTATCAAAATAAGCAGGCGGAGTTTTAACACGCGTGTTTCTGTTAACATAATCTAATTCCCGCTTACTGCTTCTCTATTACATTAAGATAAACATTATGACAGAAAAAAAATATAACCGCAAGACTTGAGCATTTCACCATTCCTGGAATACTGCTTGATTTGAACAATTATGAGCATCTGCCCTCGCACCATAATCCATAAAAAAACGCCTGAAGAGCTTTTCAACTCTCCAGGCGTCTCAGGAAAAGTCAAACGGTCAGCTGCTTAGAAGCGCCGAAAACCACCACGGCGGTCTCTGCCACCGCCACGGCGATCATCCGTGCGCTGACGAGCTTCATTAACTTTAATTGCTCGCCCTTTCAGCTCTTTCCCGTTGAGGTCCTTAATCGCGGCTTCAGCTTCACTCTTGACTGCCATTTCAACAAAACCGAATCCTCTGGATTCGCCACTGTACTTGTCCTTAATGACAGTCGCCGAGGTTACTTCGCCAAATGCTGAGAATGCCTGTTTCAGGTCTTCAGCCGTCACCTCGCGGGACAAATTCCCTACGTAGATGTTCATCTTAATACTCCCCTTTCTATTTTTATCTCCGGGTTGTTTTGGGAACGATCGAGCCCAGAGATTGTCCCGCTGAGGTAACAAATCCTCTTTGGTTCGGATCTCCTTTCCCAGAAAAACAACCCCAACTTAAAGTATATAGCTTTCCTGACTAATAAGTAAAGTGTTTTTTAAAAAAAATCTTATGATTTTTCGTCTTCTTGTCTCGCGACTTCCTGATTTTGCATAAGTTACAATAATGATAAAAAAATAACAGGATAATTTATTTTCAACACACACCTGCTATTGAACTAGCCCGGCAGATATCGAGTCCTGTATGTATCTACATTTATTAGTGCAAGGTATTATTTCCATTATGGTACTTGTTGTAGAAATCTTGTAAACCAACGTTTCCGTATAAAGATGTTTGAAATCGCTTATTTAATTGTTGTATCTATAGTTTCACTTATACAGTGAAAATATAAACTGGCAAAAATTAATCTTTAAAACTTAACCAAGTGAGGTAGCAAATGGGAAAGACTTTAGCCGAGAAAATCCTGGCAGCACACTTAATTGAAGGCGAGGTTAAGCCCGGGAATTTTGTCTACGTGAAACTGGACTTAATTCTGGCAAATGACATCACTGCACCGCTCGCCATTAAAGAACTGGAAAAATACGGCGCCAGGCAGGTATTTGATAAAGAGCGGATTGTCCTGGTATGCGACCATTTCACACCCAACAAAGACATTAACTCCGCCGAACAATGCGCAATTGTCAGAAACTTCGCTCGCACTCGGGAACTTCCTCATTTTTTTGAAGGTGGAAATGTGGGCATTGAGCATGCTTTATTGCCAGAGCAGGGACTGGTAGTCCCGGGCGATGTTATTATCGGAGCAGACTCTCACACCTGCACCTACGGCGCCCTCGGAGCTTTCGCTACGGGCGTGGGCTCAACTGATGTCGCTGCTGCGATGCTTACCGGCGAGACCTGGTTTAAAGTACCGGAATCTATCAAGTTTATATATACAGGTAAACTCCAGCCCTGGGTAGGCGGTAAAGACCTTATCCTCTTTACCCTCGGACAAATTGGCGTTGACGGGGCACTTTATAAAGCAATGGAATTCACAGGCGAAGTTATCAGCTCTCTTAATATGGACCACCGCTTTACTATAAGTAATATGGCTATTGAAGCCGGGGCTAAAGTGGGTCTCATTGAAGCCGATGAAGTTACAGAAGAATTTGTTCGGCCTCGTGCCAAACGCCCCTGGCAGGTATTTCGGAGCGATGCAGACGCTATTTATTCTGAAATTAAAACCTTTGATGTCAGCCAGCTGGAGCCACAGGTCGCTCTCCCCCACTTACCTGAAAACTCAGTTAGCGTGCGCCAGGTAGAGAACATTACCATTGACCAGGCTGTAATCGGTTCCTGCACTAATGGCAGACTGAGTGACCTGCGTGAAGCTGCTGCTGTCCTAAAGGGCAAAAAAGTTAATCCCCGCGTGCGTTGTTTGATTTTCCCCGGCACACCAGAAATCCTGCGCCAGGCACTGGCTGAAGGGCTGGTGAAGACGCTTCTGGATGCCGGTTGTGTTCTTTGCCCGCCGAGTTGTGGTCCCTGCCTGGGAGGACATCTGGGCGTGCTGGCAAAGGTGAGCGTGCCATTGCCACTACCAATCGCAACTTCGTTGGCAGAATGGGGCATAAACAAAGTGAAGTCTACTTAAGTAATCCGGCAGTGGCTGCTGCCTCCGCTATTGCTGGTAAAATTGTTCACCCGGATAATGTCTGAGAAAATCAAGAAAATTTGTGCTTCTTCAAATAGAGGCTCTTTTTTTCTTCGGTCATCTCTGTTTTGCAGAAGAATGAAAAACTTTAGAGTAATTTACCCTTAACTTTTTGCAACATCTCACAGAGTTATATATTAGAGGTTATCCGCTTCTCCTGAATAAAAATCTCAGCTTCAGCAAATCCGCTTCCATAAGTAACTGTTCTACCTACTGGATTAGATGAGGGGAAAAAGTAAAAATCGCCGGTGTGTGCGAGCCATCTGGCCACTTATAACTGCGAAACACAAATTTTCTCTTTAATAAACCTTGCTAGGAATAATCTGTTTCCTCAAACGAGACAACATCTGTGCCGGACCTAAACTCTGCTCTAATCTTTCCTGTACCAATGACAAACTCTACCTTGACTGTGACATTCTTCTCGGTCGCAGCTTTTTGATATGTAGTTAGTCCTTCAACAATCTCCGGGTCAAAGAATTTCAGGTCCATATTATCCACTGCACCCTGATAACACACAAGCCCGATGCTGGCTAAAAAAGCAACAATTACCGCACACACGAGGATTTCAATTAACAAAAACCCCACTACCTTTTTCTGTTTGTCCCCGCTCAACCTGTATTTTTTTCTAAATATCACTGGCACTGCTGGCTCCTCTTCAATTTGTTTAATATTACAATTTATAAGACGTTTCTCCTTTAGAAAAGATTGACACAGCATCAGAGAAATCAGCGGATACGCTAAAATTTCAGATGGTTCGCAGATTTGACCCTCAAAGCAAACAACTCCTATTATTGAGAGCATAAAAGAAGTGAGTGAAAAATTTTCTTAACATTATGTAGAAAACCAAATAAAAAATTGGAGCGGGATACGGGGGTCGAACCCGCGGCCCTCAGCTTGGGAAGCTGACGCTCTACCAACTGAGCTAATCCCGCTCCAGAAAACTTTATAAAATCATCTTACTAAAAATTTAACCTTTCTGTCAAGTATCTCCATTAAAAATTACCACTTCACATTACTACGCTCAACTGTCACTGCCTGCAAGGTATTTGTCCCACCACGGTCAGCCTCAAAATCCATTCCTTCAAAGACCAGGAAAAAGTGCGTTCCAGAAGCAGGCTCAAAGTAGATAGGATATTCTCTTCCACCGGCAGTTGGCGCTGTAAGACCATAGAATTTCAGTCTTGTCGTCCAAACAAAGTCATTACTGGCAACACGCACAGCTCCCAGCGTCGGCTGCATATCATTAGAGGCTACGGTAAATCTTGCCCTGTATAATTTATCTGGCGTCCAGGGAATTGAAGTTAGCGGGCTCCACCAGTAGCCAAATCCCCTATCTTCTGCAATTGACGAGATGACCTGCAAACCACCACTGATACCACTGCCCATCGCATGGTATGGGGTGATTACGCCACTCCATTGCCATTGGTTAAATGCTGGAACCACCTCTGGAGTCCAGTCCTGAGGCAGACTCTCCAGGGCATAAATCTCCAGTTGGTCCAGATAAACTGTCCCCTGGTCAAGTGGGTCAAAATCATACACGTCAAAGGCTGGACGTAAAATCCCCACGTTTAGAGGAGCTATATATTGATTATAGGAGCGGGGGGGCATATAACTCCCGCTCACTGAAGTCAATACCGTTTCTAAACTGTAAGAATATGCGCTGACTTCATTTATGCGGAAGCGAAAAGTTGGCACAGCAGAGGGAATAAGCTGGTTAGTGGTAACTGTCCAGACAAACTTATACAGCGGCTTATT
>CAYRXI010000026.1:10116-19175 GCA_964428255.1 uncultured Candidatus Sumerlaeota bacterium | reverse complement strand
CCAAATCTACTCGTAGTATTATCTGTCCCGACACCCAGTTGATGCCCGTCGTATACAGGTAGAGCACCAGCACACTGGACATCAAAAGTGTTTATGGCTAAGGGGGTGAATACCCATCCATTGGTATTCCCTTCAAAATCATAATTTGCAAGTGGTGTGGGTGAAGGTACTGGTGTTGGGGTCAGCGTTGGTGCAGGAGTTGGAGTAACTGTTGGCGTTGCTGTCGGCGTCGGTGTTGGAGTCAGTGTGGGGGTTAGTGTGGGCGTGGGAGTCAGAGTTGGTGTGGGAGTTGGCGTGCGTGTTGGACTTGGTGTGGGAGTTGGCGTGCGTGTCGGAGTTGGTGTTGGCGTCGGTGTACGTGTGGGAGTTGGCGTCGGCGTAGGCGTTGGTGTAGGATTAAATCCATACCTGATCGGGTAGATGTCAGTGTTCGTATAAGCATTGAATACAATGTAATCTACACACGTGCCATAATCTTCCGTACTGCCATCAGAATGAAATCCCCAGGTAATCCGCAGGTATAGATAGGGGTTAAATTCACTGCCCAGGGTTACTTCCCAGAAGGGATAAGTGGGGTAACAGATAAAATCTCCTCTGAACTCAAATCTTTTATAGTAATTAGTGCGGTGGCATATTTTGAAACGCCTCTATTTCCAGATAGGCGTAATCGCAACAATCTTCTACTACCTGATAAAGATAAAAATACAGATTATTGTTCCCTTCAGTTGTTGTTCCATAGTACTCACACTCTACATACATAATCGCTTCCATATCCTCATCATAGCGCCCGCAGTTTGAACCATTATCCGCACACCAGGCATGCCAGCTCCCCTGTGCTGGATAACAGGGATAAGGACAGGTGGTATCATCCCAGTAATCCCGCCCATCATCGCCGTCCAGGTCGTACGCAAACCAGTAGTCATCGGGCCAATCACTCTCAAAGTCTTCTACCCCGGCTCTGTATTTCAGTTCTGGAAACTCATTTATATCAACCATTCTAATACATATAGTATCTGGCACATCGTCCGCCTTAATTCTTCCAGCTTCCCACTCCTGGATGTATTTCAACTTGGCTTGTCGTGCTGCTTCCTTTTTGGCAAGGGTTTCTTCATTCAAACTGCCATCCAGCACCATTTGAGGCAAAACTGGCTTTTCATCTATAGCCATTATTTTAAGTTCCTCGGTTTCTCCTGAATAATTATTAAGTGCCAGTCCCATCACAGTAATTATTGCAAACAGACCAATTAGCCAAACATTCAAAATATTCTTACAAAGGCTATTTCTCATTTTTACAACTCCTTATTTATATAATGTACGTTATACTAAATAAATGTATATTAAACTAATAAGACACCATAATTATAGAAAAAGTTTGTCTTAATTTATACTTACTTTCTCTAAAGAAATAATTTGCACAGATAATCTATGATTTAGAAGTTTTTTATGAATCTTCCAGAGTAGAACAGGCATCCGGCCTGTCGACTAATTTACAGGCGAGACGCCTGTTTTACTATTGAGAGGCTTAATTCAATAAATTTTTCGCTTCTACCATCTATATAGAGCAGGTTACTTTCAAACAACCCTAAATTAATTCATTATAGCAGACATCAAATCACATCCCGAAGGTTAAAAATTGTTCAGGGCTTTAAGACTGCGGCGTGATGAGGTATTAGCCGTACGAGAGAGGTTATTCAGAAGTGGTGAATGACGCCGGGCAAGAGCTACTGCTCCTTCCAGGGCATCTAGAGCGTCATCATGTGGAGACTGCGGAAAATCACGGCATTGCTGAAAAAATTGTTGCGGGAGTCGTTCGTTAAACAACAGCCAGCCATTTGTTATTAGTGGTTCCAGACTGGCAATGCGTGAGATTTTATTCTGCTTATGCGTCACGGGTTCTACTGTCAGACGCCAGTTATTTCTTCCAGCAGCCTTAAGTTGCTGGCATTCTTCTTCAATTGGTAAAAGCAGTAATGCTTGAAAACAGTTCGCCTCTACTCCAAACAGACGATAATTCCACCGCTCATTAAGCTCAAAAATGTGTTTAACTTGCTGAGTAGGTGTGGCACGTTGTAACCACATATCCAGCACATAGCAGTACCCGTAGCGGTCAATCCCCACCGTGGCAATGGCAGCCAGATCAGCCTTGTGACCTCTTGATGAACCTCCCATAGCCGAATCCAGAAATCCAAATACCATTAACTCGTTTAGCAAGGTCTCAGTCTCCGTGGTGCTGGTTAAAGACCGGAGAGTGTGGCTTTTTTGCAGGACTATCTTTACGTTTTGTAAGTTAAAATAAGCAAAACCTTCTGGCGCAAATAATCGGTATTCCGCACTGCGTGGCTCATTTTGTTTCTCCTTGAAAAATGCACGTCTCCCACGAGTAACAAGCTGGCACATTAACTCATAGTAGTCCTCTTTTTGCTTCCACAATACCTCTGTCCCCGTTAGCATCTCTTCCTGATGTTGCTCAAAAAACTTGCGTGCGGTCTCCAGCCGATGTTCATCCCTTAATTCAGTAAATCGGCGTTTCCATTCATCCCAGAGAGTTTGAGCGGTAGAAAACTGAATTACCGCAGCATAGCGTCGCCCGGTAAAATCTGGCCTGTGCAGTAGCCGTTCCAGTAAACTTTCAGGATGCAGAATCGTGCCAATGACCTCCAGGCAAGTATATGAATCACCCAGGTTTTCTACTACTTCATTAAACCAGTTCAGCAACTTGTCGCGCTGTTCCAAGTTTTCCACTGCGTCTGAATCCTCGCCATCGTCAATGACAATTTTGGTTGGGCGAGCTTCACCATAAGTGATTCCCCGTAACTCCATCCCGGCTGAGTATACATCCAGCTGAACACCATTTACATTAATGCTTTTTGTAGTCCACACTGCTCGCTCTTTTATTTCGGATTCATATACTGAGAGTAAAAGTTTGTTATGCAAAAATTCGGCTTTTATATTTCTCAATCTCTGCATTGCCTGCTTCAAGGTGGCAGAAATTACGACGATGTAGCGTTCTTGACGATACAGAAATGAATTGGAAGAATCAGTGTCTTAAGCGAAGATTTGGCGTAGCCACGTGGTGCAGCAATAACTTCATTGTAGCCTTTGCGTTGCAAAACTTCATCTGTAAGGTGGCGTTGATACCGCTGAAGAATATAATGATGCAGTGACGCAAATGGCAATCGGCAATAATGCGGGAAAAAATAGCGCGCAAACAAAAGTACATCATTTTTACATCTCAACTTCAGGGCTTGACTCACTGCAGCCGTTGTTCGGCAATTTTTCAAGAACTCGAGAAATTTCTTTCTGGAGCACGTCAAGAGTTCCTGTATGGTTTCGGTCATCTTTCTTCCCCCCCCTTAAAGTTAGAGCTGTTATCCTGCCCTCCTGAATACGTTTCAGACAGGTTATCGCATAATAAAAATCGCGAATGTTCTCAATTTTGTAGGTGGTAATTTTTTTGCCGGAGGCTTCATCTACCACAGAATGGCGCTGGCGTCGGAAATATGCCATAATAAACCGCTCAGCTTCACGCCATAATCGCTCAAAGTGTCTGCTCAGTACTTCTCCTCTATCTGGCATAAATTAAACCATCCTTTCAACTTTCCACTAAAAACAAACTAATATTTTCCAGTTGAATCAGTCATTCTCAATTCTCGTCCAGCCCTTTAAAATCCCTTGCATCATCAATTCATTAGCAGTATCAAAACGCAAAGATATAGAAAATTGCATTGCCGGCTAATCCTATAATGTGCAAGAGAAGGGGTAGAAAAAAACGTCCTTTTAATTTTTACCTCACGATGAGATAACGCCTTGTGTGGGGGGGGAGAATTTTTCTATAAATCAATAACCGCAACACCGAATACAAAAAACGCAATATATCCAGCTTTTGAAAAACAAAGTTAAATATTAATAATTGGGGATTAACAACAATCTATTTTTCTTTCGGAGAAACAAGTTCTGGACTTTGACTTAATTATTCAAACCGCAATGTACCCAGCACTGTGGCAACATATTGCTGGCTTACGAGCTTTATTAACCTCAACAGTTGTTCCCCACGTGCATTAAACACGATGATTGTCGTTATATTCAAAATATTATACAAACCCAGATAGCCAGGCTGAGTTTTGACGTCAACTTTTGTCCAGATAATTTTATTATACTTGAGGACAAAATCATCGGGCAGAATTTCTGCAAAAAAAACTTTTAATCGCGGTATCATCAGGCACACAAAAAACCGCTGCCACATATAAATAAGAAGTGCCCTGGCGAATAACTTTTGCCAGTGCTTCAGATAGATTATCCCACCATAAGAGATTTTCTGGAGGCACGGGCGAGGGCTGTGCTGGCGTAGGTCCTAACGCTGGGGGCAACGGTGTGGCTGAGGGTGTCATTGTTCGGGTCAATACCGGAGTAGGTGTTGTGATGCTGCTCGTAGATCCTGCGGCTACTGGCAGTTTCGGCGTCGGACTTAACGCAGGCTTTGATCTGTCATAAGTAGAACCCTGACACGCAAAACAATATATCTCTCGCTTCATTATACCTGTGAGGAATAATAAATCTCCATCCGGAGATATGGCGCAATCACCGATTAAATCCAGCTGCGACAATTTCTGGATTACTTCACAGGTCGGCATAATCACCTGCGAGCCTCGTCCTTTATCACACAGCGATAATGTGGCATAAATCAGATTATAATAAGGCTCGTAAAAAAACCCTTCTCCACTTTTATACCCTCGGGCATATAAAACAAGCGCTCAAATTTGTATGTGGCTGGCTCTACCGGACTCCCTCCCTTCCATCTATAAATACTCCCCGCTGCTATTCCATAAATTTCATTACTCCTCGGATTTACTGCAATATCACAAATATATATGTCTTCGGTTGCCCTGAGCTCATTTAACATCTTTCCGTCTCGCGTCGAGAGGATTTGCACCTTACCCCAATCTACCGCAATCAACAGATAATCTCCCACCACATCCAACCCTAAAAACCGATGGTTTGTACCTTTCACCAAGCCATCATTTCCGAAATTCGGGTCTACTTTCCCTTCAAGAGTAATCTTTTTAATAAAGCTCTTCTCTGGTGAACCACCATCTGCAGAAACATACAGCATTCCCTCGTGACTGATAGCAATTCCTGAATACCCTCTTTGGCCATCAAAAATATGCGAATCCACAACTTTTCTGTGTGCTGCGACCAGCGGGTCAGCAATAGCGATAACAGAAGCCGTCCCCGCTATCTGGGGCGAATTAAACGTCGTGAAAAAAATTAAATTCGGCGACTTGCACGCAGTATAGATTGGCGTTTCATCACCCGCATATAAAGTTTTAACTAACTTCCAGCCCTGAGCTGACAGATTAGCTGTTAACCCTATAAATAATACTGGCAGATACAGCGTAAGGCGTTCCTTCATAGACATTTTCACTCCCCCAGGATTTTAAATCTTTTGCTCAAGCGCTCTTTTATAAATGTTATCGTTTTCTCTCAGCCAAAACTATCATCCAAAAATTTCAATTTATCTTTTCTACAAACATTAAGGGCATTAGTCGCAGAGATTTATTCACCCTTGTAGCAGAGACTGAAGAACCCAACTGGGTATAATCTTTCAAATAAAATCTAAAGGTCAAATGTTTGCCCCCCCCTTAATTAAGATTTAATATCTGAAATATAATTGAATTTACCGGGCAGTGAAGTTGCAGAAATCACTAACCTCAATCAATTCTCCTGTTGCAATGCACTGCCAATATCTTCTAAATTATGCCTCCTTTTGTCTTATAGAAAAGAGTTCAATGTTTTAAATTACTTCTGGAGGTGTAAATATGATTAGATATGCCGGGCGGCTGAATAACTCATTTAAGTCATTGTTGATTTTGATATTGCTATCTCTAAGTCTGCTATCCTGTAGCTATCTTAAGAACCGTGCAGCCGATGCACAGGATATGATTGATATTGGCTTTTCAATTTCCAGACGTCCACAATTTGCGCTGTACTACGATTTTGTGCCGATAATTCCTGTTGGTTATGGTGATGTGAAAGGCAAATATATTGGTTTGGGTGGGGGTAAATTTGGCTGGTTGCAACCGCATCAACAACGAAGTTATGGGCTTATTCTCTGGGGTCAGGAAGAGGTCAATTTTGGAATCCCATCTGACGAATTGAGCTCAATGACTCTCACTCAACGTAACCAGGCGCTAAACTTTCAGCGTACAGGACTTATCGGTGTAGTGCAGGGACCGTTTCCGGGACCGGATTATCTAATCTCCTGCCCGCACTATATACATCTCGCCTGGATTGGCGTTATCGGCACTCCACGTTATTTACAAATGCTGGATTTCCTGCTGGGCTGGACTACACTTGACATCTGCGGGGATGACGAAAACAAAGAAAAAATAAATGACTAACCTTTTGTGTCATACCTAATCACTAATCAGCTCGTACTCAGCTGTCCACTTTTCATCTCTTCTGCTTTAACCTTGCTTTTTTCTGCCTAACCATTCCACTCATAACTTCATCTGATGGCATAAAATGTACTTGCCACAAGTTTCACTCCCACGAATAGCGGTCAAGGGAGCGATATTGGACGGCTTCGGCAATGTGGCGGGATTGGACGTCATCAGAGCCTTCCAGGTCAGCAATAGTGAGCGCGACTTTGCGGATACGGTCATATGCACGGGCGCTTAAACCCATAGAGTTAATGGCATTTTCCAAAAGTGATTTGGCATCATCGGTGAGATTGCAAAAATAAGTCAATTCTTTTGAAGACAGATGTGCATTACAAAAGACACTGTTAAGGTTTTTATAACGCTCCAGCTGGCGATTACGTGCTGCAATTACACGTTCACGTATGCAGGCAGAGGATTTGCCGGTGGCTCGTCCCCGGGTTAGTGTTTCTGCTCGCACTGGCGGAATTTCAATGTGAATATCAATGCGGTCCATTAATGGTCCGGAAATCCGATTAACGTACCTCTGAATTTGTGCGGGGGTGCAGACACACTGCTTCTGCGGGTCTGTTAAGTAGCCACAGGGGCAGGGATTCATTGCGCCACAGAGAATAAATCGCGAGGGAAAAGTGACGCTCATTGTTGCCCGTGCAATATTCACATACCCTTCTTCAACTGGCTGGCGCATTGATTCAAGAGCAGAGCGCTGAAATTCGGGCATTTCGTCTAAAAACAGAACTCCATTGTTTGCCAGTGAGACTTCACCAGGTCTGGGATTAGCACCACCCCCAATTAACGCCACATTGCTGATCGTGTGATGTGGCGCGCGAAAGGGTCTGGTAGCCAGCAGAAAATTTGTTCGGCTCAAGAGGCCGGCAATGCTGTGAATCCGCGTGGTTTCAATGCTCTCAGCCATCGTCATCGGGGGCAGAATGGTTGAAAGCCGACGCGCCAGCATTGTCTTGCCTGCACCGGGTGGTCCAATCATCAGCACGTTATGTCCGCCAGCTGCTGCCACTTCAAGCGCTCGCTTGGCGTGTTCCTGCCCTTTGACGTCGCTGAAATCTTCCCGATATTTACTGCTCTCGTCAAAGACCTCCTGCAGATTAATCCGATGGGGCTTAATCTCAATTTCGCCATTCAGGTATTTTATCGTCTGTTTTAAGGAGGTGGCAGGAATAACTTCAATTCCTTCTACAATAGCAGCTTCGCTGGCATTATCCTCTGGAACAATGATAGCTCTTAGCCCGGCTTGGCGGGCACCCAGTGCCAGATTTAAGACCCCGGCTACCGGATTAACACGCCCGTCAAGGCTGAGTTCGCCAACAATGGAGTGGTCAGTCAGGCGGTCAGGCTTAATCACTCTTTGCGTTGCCAGAATTCCCACTGCAATCGGCAGGTCAAATACCGGTCCTTCCTTGCGGACGTCTGCTGGTGCTAAATTAACTGTAATGTGCGCACCGGGGAATTTATATCCACTATTGCGGATAGCGGCGCGGACCCGGTCACGGCTCTCCTTTACTGCCACATCAGGCAGTCCAACTGTGTTAAATTCCCTTTTGCCTTCAGAGACATCTATTTCAACTTCAACGCGATAGGGGTCAATCCCCAGCGTGGCATTACTTATAACTCTGGCAAGCATAAGATTTAATCCAGCAGTAACTGAGCTGGATAGATTCAATCATTTATGCCAGATAAAGTGCAACTTAAAAGTAATTGCCACGGTGTCATCCTGAAAATTTTTGAGTGAATTATCAGCCATTAATTAAGCGGCAAATATCGTTTATTCGCCATTTTAAATTATTACTCCACACCTACTCGTTAACTTAGGAGTGAAGCCCAAACCGATGTGGTAAAATTAATATAGAGCATTTATTCAATGTACTTTTGTGCCCGAACTTATGGCTCAGGGAGTTTCTGTTCCTCCAGTTCTGGATATGTCTCTTCCAGACGCCTGTCAGCACGACTGGTAGGCAAAGGCGGTGTTCTACCTGAATTTTTTATAGTTACAGGGAGCGGGCGCTGGTCACCCCATTCAACCGGTGGTAATCCCAAGGTTGCGCGCACCTCGTTGATTGTAAGCACTCCATATTGTAAGTGATACTGATAAAGATTGTTGTCGTCGTAACGTAAGGCGCGCTCGCCAGTTAAGGGTACTGGTCGTTTGTAACGCTGGTAAAAATAGACCAGCGGCAAGGGAACACCCAGGCTAATTAGCTGACGGTCAATGTCAATCTGGCGCTCCAGTTCTTCATCAGGTGTTGTGTCAATGACAAATTGTGGCAGCTGAAGGCCGAGCGTATCGGTGGTGGTGGCAGGTAAGCCAAAGTTGAAATACACAATCCAGGGAATAAGCTGACCGTTAATCACGTTCATCAGAGCCCTGGCATCAGCCATCATATATTCAAAGCGCACCAGTTGATGCACCCGTCCCAGCGCTAATGAGCCAGAGCGTCTGCCTTCGCTGGAGGTTAAGGTCTGACCCAGCACAATTTTGGAGATTTCATCATTGCACCAGTCTGCAAGGTCTTTATAGGAATTAATGTTACCCGAGCGATGTGCCTCCAGGAACTCCAGAACAATATTGTCGGGAAGGGTGATAAGATCGGAAGAGCGTCGTGT
>CAYRXI010000026.1:5564-10106 GCA_964428255.1 uncultured Candidatus Sumerlaeota bacterium | reverse complement strand
AGGGTGATACCGGTATCTGTTTGCAAACTTTCCAGAATCTGGAGTAATTTGCGATGCTCTTCTTCAGCAATGCCTGGACGATAACGGGCAACCACTGTGGGAGAACCAAATTTTTCGTTAAAGATTGCCCAGAATTTCAAATTGTTCTTTTTAAACCAGTAGTACCAGTATGCTCGGGCGCAAAGTCCCTTGCCGTAAGGATTATCATACTGTGCATTGAAGGTGAAAATGAGAAATTTACGTGGTGGAACAGGTATACCCCAGAGTGAAGGATTAGTAGATGAATCTGGCGCAGAGGAAGTATACGACTTTAATGCTGGATGTCGTCCGAGTGCAGATGGAATCGGGTCTAACAAGCGCAATTCCCCTTGTGAGCCAAAGATAAATCGGCTCTGGGCACGACTTTTAAGCTCCCGCACCACTACTCTTCCAGCTGCGTCAATATCCCAGATAATCTCCAGCACGGCAAAGCCCTTGGCTAAAGCGTCCAGTAGATTGTATAGTGCCTGGTCAAAATCACGGATATTATTTAGCACCAATTCAATAAATTTGGCGAGTTCAACGTCGTGTGGCTCATCGCCGTGAGCAACAATGCGGCGCTCGCGACTCAGGATGCCAATTTTTCTCGTTTGCAGGGTAGCAAATAGATGACCATCCTTGTCCTCCATTTCGTTGTAGATGTCATACAGACTGGCATAGGAACGATTGGCAGCTGCTTCGGCTCGCATAATTTGCTGGTGCGTCTCATCACCATAGCCACCTATAGAATAACGCCAATTGAAAGTGCGAGCTGAGGGCGCGAATTCAGTTAGCATTGGTAAAGCAAACATAGTTTTTACTCCTGTTAAAAATTAAAGTCATATGCTCAGATTACTTATCGTTTCCGGTATAAACAATTCCCTTACAGATGCTTAAGAGTGCTTGTGGAAGTAAAAATTGGAGGCAAAAAGGCGTAACATAAAGAGGGGAAAGATACAAAGAGAAATGTTTTATGCTACCTGTATTCAGGCAAGATTTTTAAATGTCTATTGGTATTCATCAACCATCAATTCTTCCAGATAAACCCAGGAATTGACATCGTCTTCGGGGGCAAAACTCCGAATATCAAAGGAAAAAACTACCACATCATCGTAAGTACCGGTGACCACGGGGTTGAAAAATATAAAGTATTCCCGTGAAGTACCAGAAGCGGGGGCATTAGCCAGATTGCTGGTAACAACGCGTCCCCAGGCAGTCCAGACGCCTTTCTGGTTTATTCGCAATCCGAACTGCACAGTAGTATCAGGATGTGAGGCACTGCTACCAACTCTCCAGCGAGAGCGATACAGCTTGCCGTTCTGCACCCGAACCTCCGGACTAAACCAGTATGAAAAGCAATTAGAGGAGCCACCGGGACTAAGCCCGAGTTTGCCGGGCAGATTGGTTCGCCAGGGCATATCAAAGGGCGGGATCTCATCGGCAAATTGCCAGCCCTCTTCATCCTGCTCAAATGTATACTGAATTGGGATTGAAGGAATTGGCGTTGGAGTCGGGGTTAGAGTGGGGGTAGGAGTGGGAGTTGGGGAGGGAGTTGGTGTGAGAGTCGGTATAGGCGTTGGCGTGGGCGTTGGCTCGATGGAATAGTAACCCCAGATTTCTATTTCAGGCAAGGTAATTTCTGTCCCGGCATAACAGGGCTCCGGAAAACGAAGGCGCAGATACCGAATTACGGCAGGAGTAGGGTTAGTTAATATATTCAACGGCTCTTGCTCAGTATTGGTTACCGCAAATTGCGTGGACCAGGGTCCGGCGCTACTTCCTCCCTGTTCAATGACTACTGATTTAACATTCTTATTAGCCGGTAGCCCTCCCAGACCGGCGTATTTTAAGACGATACTGGTCACGCGGTAATATTGTCCGAGGTCAATTACAACAAAATGTTCATGCGCGGCGCTGTGCTGCCAGTAAGTGAAGGGTGAGCGGTCACAAATTTTGTTAACTCCCACCTCGGTGGAATCTTGCCCACAACTGGCAGTGATGGTGGCGGGTGTAATCAAGTTACTGTGCGTCATTGCTTTATAGGCATAGTAGGAGGGCTTTTTGCTGATACCATCCAGCCGAATAATACCAAAAAATTCTTCCTGTCCGGGAATAACAAAGTCCTGATAGCAGAAATAAAACACACGCTCAACATAAGGACCACGTTCTGGATAGTTAAAGTCACAGAGGCCGTAGCTGATATCAAAGATATTGGTCAAATATTGTGCTTGTGTTTCTTCGTTATTATCATAGTTGCCCAGTCCGGTAGGCGAGTTGCGGGAAGTGTTCCAGCCAATTTCGGTCAACCAGATACGCTTATGACTATCCCTATAATTATTTAACACCTGACGGATATTGGTTTGCAAATTGTGGTGAATATAGTTGTAGGGATTGCCCTGCCAGTTATACGGATGCACAGCCAGCACATCAAACGGATAGTGGCCATAGGTGGAGAAATAATTTCTGAAAGCGGTGCTTAAATACACGCTATTGAGGTAATCGCCGCTGGTGCTCCAGGTGCTTGAGAGCCCTCCAAACACCACCAGTGCTTCTGGTGAAAGGGCTTTGATAGTAGTATATGCATCAGCCAACATCTGCCCATAAGCTTCAGGTGTCACATAATATGGGCTATCTTCTTCATTCCAGATTTCCCAGGCTTTTATTCTGTCACGATAGCGAGTTACTATTTCACTGATACGTGCGATGAAGTTCTGCCGGTAAGCCGGGGTTGACCAATCTGCGGATGATGCTGCAGGATAAGTCTGATAATCCAGCAACCCCAGCAGTTTAATGTTATGCGCTACGGCGCGGTTTACTATTTCATCAAATTTGGCATATTCAATGATGCCATTAGTGTGGATAAACTCCAGGCGTTGCCAGTTTGCACCGATGTCATTGTAATTATTCGCCACTGTTTCAGTAAACAACACGGTGCCGGCATAAAAGGCACCCTGGTCCAGTGCGTAAAAATCCATCTCTTTGCGAGCAGGAATGGGCGTCAGGCTGATAAAGCTAAACTCCGCTGGTCCGGTTTGAAAATTTGACAGTCTGACACCGCCGATGCTGAAGGTATTGTCAGTTCCGGACCAATTAAGAATTGTTGTAGGCGAGGGCTGTCCGGAGCGCATGCGCCAGACAAGAATATGAAGAGCGGTGCCATTTGCCACCACGCGCACTGTATAAGTATCGTTTACTGCATAGTTATTCGCCACATAACACGAGCCGACCTGACTCCAGTTGTCTGTGCGGCGCAGGCGGATATTAGGCTGTGGGTCATTCAGCGCAAAAGTGAGGCTATATCCCAAGCCTCCTGTTGAACAGCGAAATCTTAGTTCCACATTACGCTCGCCTGATAATGAACCAATTCCCCGCAACTGCCACTGTGTCCAGAGAACGAAATTACTAAAATTTTTAGCCGTGGTGATTACGGCATTTTCCCAGGGTGACTGGGTTGGTAAAGGCAGGCGCAGCTTTCCATCCTGTTCTATAACATTTCCAATTTGCACCACCCACTTCTCACTGTTTACCACCCCATCCTCAAACCCATCGGCAAAAAAAGTGCTGGCAAGGCATAAATTGCTTACCAGCAACAAGATAACCACTGATAGTACTTTTCCCGCGTAATTCATAAATTTCCTTAATCCCTCAAATCTAAAGTTATTGATTAAAATATAACCCTATTGTTTTTTAAGTTATTCTTAATCCGAGATATAATTTCGTGGAAATGTATGATTGATATAATTTTTCATAATTTTCGCTCCCGATATCAACTATTATAAAAGCGGAGTAAAAAGTAGAATGGCACTTATATAAAGGGTTTATTATAAAACTGGTTGCATATCTACTGCGTGACAAATTATTATTTTTCGCAATTTTATAGCATTGTTTCTAATAATTGTTATACTGGAAATTGTAAGGCGTAACGGCGGTCAGTCGCTATAAACGCAATCCCAAATTTCAGTCAACTCAAGGAGTAAAGATGAGTCCAGTAAGTTTAATGGATGTGTTAGTATCGCTCTGCAAGCGCCGGGGTTTCATTTTTCAATCCAGCGATATCTATGGCGGGCTGGGCAGTGTCTGGGATTATGGACCCTTGGGTGTGGAGCTTAAAAATAACATCAAACAAGCCTGGTGGCGTGCTATGGTCTGGGAACGTTCGGATATGGAAGGGCTGGACGCTGCCATTTTTATGCATCCTCTGGTCTGGAAAGCCTCCGGGCATATTGATAGTTTCACTGACCCGCTGGTGGACTGTAAGAGCTGTAAAAAGCGGTTCCGTGCGGATGATTTGCAGAACCAGGAATCGTGTCCGGAATGTGGGGGAGAATTGACAGAGCCCCGTATGTTTAATCTGATGTTTAAAACGTTTATGGGACCAGTTGAAGAGACAGCGGCCATAATTTATTTAAGACCAGAAACGGCACAGGGCATTTTCGTCAATTTTGATAATATACTTACTGCTATGCGGCGCAAACTTCCTTTTGGCATCGCTCAGATTGGGAAATCCTTCCGCAATGAAATTAC
>CAYRXI010000026.1:0-5554 GCA_964428255.1 uncultured Candidatus Sumerlaeota bacterium | reverse complement strand
CCCGGGAATTTGAACAGATGGAAATAGAGTTTTTCGTCGAGCCCGGGACAGACCAGCAGTGGCACGAATACTGGGTCCAGGAGCGGTTAAACTGGTATAAACGCTTTGGCATCAAAGCCGAGAACCTCCGATTGCGGGAGCATGCTCCTGACGAACTGGCGCACTATGCCAAGGCATGCGTAGACATTGAATATAACTTTCCGATTGGCTGGTCTGAACTGGAGGGTATTGCAAATCGGACGGACTATGATTTGCGCCAGCATAGTCAGGTGTCAGGCAAAGACCTCTCCTACTTTGACGATGAAGAGCGCACCCGATATATCCCGTATGTCATTGAGCCTTCTGCTGGTGTTGACCGGACCTTGCTGGCAGTTCTCAACGATGCCTATCGGGAAGAAGTAGTAAAGGGAGAAAAACGAGTGGTGCTGGAATTTCATCCGGCGCTGGCGCCGATAAAAGTGGCGGTATTCCCCTTGCTGAAAAACAAGCCGCAGATTGTGGAGCTGGCGAAAAAAATTGCGGCTGACCTGCGTCCGCATTTCCCCACCACGTACGATGACACTGCCAGCATAGGCAAACTTTACCGACGACAGGATGAAATAGGGACGCCGTGGTGTGTTACGGTAGATGTGCAAAGCCTAGAAGACCAGCAGGTTACGGTTCGTGACCGCAGTACAATGCAGCAGATTCGTATACCCATTGACCGTGTAAAATCCTTTATAAAGGAAAAATTGGAGGAAGCCTGGCAGAAACCTTAAGCCTAATTCTGCTGTGAGTATTGGTGCAGCGAATTGTTAATAGTCCAGCCTCAATTAATAAGCCAGAGAGCAGGCTTATTAAGAATTGTAAGAAACAGGTTAAATGCAGTTTACAAATTGTATTTTTTTCTGCTGGCAAAAGAGCTCTGCTAGACTGGTTATTCTTTCGTAATAGGCGGTATAAGGGGCAGTAATAATGCGTGCAAAATCCGGATAACGTTTTCCCAACGCACGCCGGAGCTGAGATGCGTAGCTGCTGGCGTAATTAAGGCGGTCAATAAATATTTTGCGTGCTCCACGATTGCTGAGCTCAGCCAGCAATTCTGCTACTCGTTCCTCGCTCATAAACGGCATTAAGGGACCTACAAATACTGCGGTCTTGATTCCAGCCGAGGAGAAGTTTTCAAGGGCTTTCAGGCGATTCTGGATTGGAGTTGCTCCGGGTTCCAGCAGCTGTCGCTCTGTATCATCCAGCGTGATTATTGTCCAGCAGACTTCTACATCGCTTAATGTTTTTAACGTATCCAGGTCGCGACAGATGAGGTCTGATTTGGTTTGAATATAAATCGAAGTCTTTATGCGAGATAACAGTTCTAAAATTTTACGCGTCAACTTATATTCCCTCTCCATAGGTTGATAAGCATCGGTAACACTACCGACAAATATTTTCTTCTGCCAGGCTTTCTTAAGCTCTCTTGCGAGCACATCTACTGCGTTAATTTTCACGTCTACAAAACTTCCCCAGGGCTCACTATGTCCTGTATACTTGCACATAAATTTTGCGTAGCAATAAATACAACTATGTGCACAGCCGATATAGGGATTTATGGCAAAATCCACACCGCTAATACCCGATTTACTCAAGATGGATTTACAGAGAACATGGCTTAGATGTAAATTCATCGTTATCTTATTCTCAATACGAACAATTAATACTATAACATTATACCCTGAATTAGTAAAGGTCTGTTAAGCAGGATTTTTCCGAGGAGGGAAAGAGGAGGGGTAAAGAAGAGTTTAAGAGTTTAAAGGTTCAAGAATTTAAATTAAGGGTTGAAGAGTTTAAAGGTTCAAGAGAATGGTCCCGTATGCTATTTCTGAGTAATTTATTTTTTGCGGAAAGAACTATTAGCCATAGATTGATACATAAGAATGCAACAGGATTAAAAGCGAGAATTAAAGGTTATGCTGGCATTAGGGATTAACAAAGCCACTGAGACAGCAAAATTAGATAATAACAAAAATTAAAATGGGCGAAGTAAAGAGCAGATTTACTTCGCCCCGAACCAATCCTTACCCAATCAAACTTAATACAAGATTAATCTTTCTTCCACGTTTTCTCTACAAAGACATCTCCATCCGGCGTAATTAATATTTCTTTTTCCTCGCCTTTTACCACGGCTTCAGCTTCATAGGCTATCATTACTTTTTTATTATACTTTATTTCTGCTGTAGTTCCAAATTTCTTCTCCGCAGCTTTTTTTACCACCTCAGGAACATCGGCTGGAGAGATAATTTCTTCTGTTTCAATCCACGTCCCATCTTCCAGCACATATACTTCCATTTTCTTCCCGTCTTTTTGGAAATGAGCTTCATAGATTTTTACGCCATCTTTGGTTTCAAGTATGACTTTCTCAATAGGCGAATCGCCGGCATACTTATTCAAGGTTTCCTGAACTTTTTGTGGCACCTGTTTCAGGTCAATTTCAACTTCCGTTTCTTCTTTAAACTCACATTTTTCTGACTCAGCTTTTTCTCTCTTCTGACTTAGGACTTTGCCTTCTTTATCTACTTTTACTTCTACTTCCTTACCATCCTTTATAAACTCTGCTTTATAATAAACTTTATCCTTCTTCTGAATCAATTCCAGTTCCTTAATCTCGCTACCTTTAGCCAGGTCCGTAATGGTCTTTTTTACCGGTTCAGGCAGGTCTTCAGGTTTAATTTCTTTTTCTTCTTCCTCTCCTTCCTCTTTCTCTTCTATTGCTTCAAGGATTGAACCATCCTGACCAATCATAAGGTCCCACTCTTTTCCTTCTTTTAAAACCTCCGCCTCATACCACATCTCAGGTCCTCTGCAAACTTTTTCCACTTCCTTAATTTCTCCACCTTTGGCAAAATCCTTAATGGCTTTCTGGACTGCTTCAGGTAAATCGGTTAGATTCATTGACTCTTTGGTCAATGTTTCTTTTTTCTGGCATACCATCTCGTCTGCTGACACAGGAGACATCAGGATGAATAATCCGAAGATTGCCAGCAGCGCCGTAAAAGTTAACTTTCCATACATAAAAAATCACCTCCTTTATTTATTTTTAAATTTATTAGATAAATAAGTAGCTACCCTGCAAACGCCTTTCTCACAATTTTTGTTCATCAGATTACCGTTTTCGTCAAATTTCATGGTTTTATCGCCCTTTTTGACTTTAACCTCATAATAGAGCTGGTTGCTCTTTTTAACTTTTTTAGCTTCTTTAAAGGCTCCGTATTGACCAATTGCTTTCTGGACTGATTCTGGTAGCTGCTCAAGAGTGACCTTTTCTTTTACCTTCTGTTCGTTTTTATTTGCGTCTGCTTTTGTGTCTTTCCCACCAACAGCCATTACATAAACAACTCCTATCAGCCCAATCAATACAACAATTAATAGTATTATGTGCATTTTGTTCATTTCTTCCTCTCCTCTTTTCAAAAATTTTCAATTATCAAATATCTCATATTAAAGATTAGAATTTGATGAGAAATTATTAATTGGGGGAAAATAATTTTAAATTTGTCTAACTTCAGTAAATAGAGTACTCGATGAAATCACAACTCGGCTGCTGGAGATTGCTTTACCATTTTTGTTACTCTAAAATTTGAGGCTGTTTTTAAACAGAGGATTTACTTGAAGCAAAATTTAACCTTTTGTTCAAACTCTTTGCATCTCCCACTCCGGTGAAATAAACTTGCGTAACATCAGTAGAGCAAAACACACGGCATAAGTCACCAGCGCTAACCAGGTTCCGATGATGCCGAGTTGTAATCGTACACCCAGAATATACGCCAGCGGTAAGAAAATAAACCAGTGAACACACACTTCAGCCACCATTACAAATTTAGTCTGACCTGCACCCTGCAGGGCGCGCGATAGCACCATCCCAAAGGCATCAATAAACTCTACCGCGCCAATCAGACGCAAGGCTTTGGCTCCCATTTCAATTACAGTTTCATCGGCAATATAGAAACGCATTAACTCCCTGCCGAAGAACATAAATATTAAGCCTGCAACTCCCATCAGGACCACGCCCGGTCCCAGCGAAAACCAGCCATATTTTCTGGCTTCCGCAGGTTTACCCTCACCTAATTTCTGTCCAATCAGTGTTGCTGCTGCTATGCCAAACCCGTAGGCTGGTAACCCACTGATGCATAATATTGACAGGACAATATTGGTGGCTGCCGTGGCACTCACGCTGATATAATCATTGATTACCAGAAAGATATAAAATCCTATGTTTATTAGAAAATTCTGGATGAATACCGGGTAAGTTATATTAAGTAGCTGACGGAGAATCCCTCCCAATTCTTTCATAACAACCCGTGGAATGTGAAATCCCTGTCGGCTATTTTGTTGCCAGAGAGCGACACTCAATATGCCAAATCCAATGACGGTTGACAGAGCACTTGCAAGCGCGGCTCCACTAACCCCGAGTGCCGGCATTCCCAGTTTGCCAAAGATAAAAATATAATTAAAAAAGATGTTCAGAACATTAACAATGACTTCTGTAATCATTGGAACAACCGAATTGCCAATCCCATAAAAGAATCCCCGCAGAGCAAAGGCACTCATAGAGAATGGTAACGCCAGCACTCTGATACGGAAATAGTCTATAGCCAGATTGCGCACCTCGGGTGTTTCAGAATGGACCAAATATAGTGCCAGCGGATAAAGTAAGAGCAAGAAGAGGCTGCCTATCAAAACCGAGATCCCTACGCCGAGGGTGATAAGCTTCCCACACTCGGTTATTCTTTTCTCGCCGAAGCGGCGCGCTACCAGCACCTGCATTCCCACTTCAATAGCACTGAGGGGCAGTACTACGGTTAGATAAATCCACCCGCCGAGACCGGTGGCTGCTACGGCTTGCCCTCCCAGCTTACCAACCATCATTACGTCCACATTAATGAGAATGGTCAGGCTCAACATTGACACTACCACCGGGATGGCAATCTTCCACATCGCCGGCGAATATGTTTGGTTATAAAAGATATTTAACTTAAAGCTCATAACACTCGCAGAATAAATCTATGCTTATGGTAAAAGCGCGTTACAGACGCTCTTGCCTCTTTAAACCCATTAATTTGTCACAAGAGCAACTTGGTCTCAGGGCAAGAGCACCTGTCCTGAGTAAAACTGGTTGCTTATGAGGATGTTTAATGTGAATGCCCTAGCTAGCTTCTTAAGAAGCTTGCGGGTGTGTTTGAACTTTGAAAACGGAAATTCCAGAAAAATATAAATTTATTATCTCATATTCGGGGGTATAAAGACAAGTGAAATTTACTTAACTGACGGCATTTGCTTTTGACATAAAAGCAGCAGTTTGTTTAAGATTAAATATTGAAAATAACTTAAATTTTAAAAAATTGCAGGGAAAAGACCAAACAAACCCTGATTACTAAATTGCTGAAGAGAGGGATTTAGGAGGGGCGAAGTTTATCAGCTAAAGAATTATGAGCAAGAAATTCTTTGTTGCAAAGTTAATATTTATTCATAAGGAAAACGTCGTTGGTTAACAATTGTTCTTTGACATAAAAGGGTAAAAATA
>CAYRXI010000025.1:30394-32068 GCA_964428255.1 uncultured Candidatus Sumerlaeota bacterium | reverse complement strand
ATAGTTTTATCTCTTGCTGATTTGCAGAGATTGCCATTGTTGTTGAGTTATTTTTTGAAAGGATAAAGCCCCCGCCGAAGAGTAAAAATGACATTACAAATATCAAAACTGCAGTTATCGCACCCACAAAATGTTGAAGTAATTTTGTGGTTAGAAAGTCATCGCCCAGCAAAAAAAATTTTGCGCCCAGAAGATAAGCATATAACGGCGCACGGAAAAAAACATGTTCACTTAGCAGTTGCCCCTCAGCTATTTTTTTCGCCCACTGATAATGATATAGTTCATCAAGATACGGTATAGCAAAATAAGGCGTTTCTACAGATTCTCGCAAGTAAAGAAGGCGAGCAACGAGTGCTATACCGAATATTAATAATAAAAAAGGCCGTATTTGCCGAAAGGTATATTTTTCGGTAATAGAATTATTCATTTCTTTCTCTTGGGACTGGGAAAACTCTTATAGCTATTGAGGGATTTTCCTGCAAGAATTTAACATAATCCTGACAGTCCTTTTCAAAAATATTCTCTCCTGCAAACTTTATTGAGATGGATTTTCCTTTCACTTCCTCCACGTCTTTCAGCAATAATTCCTTTTCAGATAAATAAAAGAGTAAATAAGGATGCTCGATAAGCCAGTAAAGTGCCAGATTAGAACCATACTCATCTGAATAAAAATCGCTCTGTAATGACTCAAGATTCTGGATTATAGATTCCATATATTCTGAATCTCTCTTTATGTCAAAAAGGAATAAAGTTATCTGGATTTTAGAGGTTTGTCTTATTTTTTCATAAATTATCTGATAAAATTCATCGTCCCGGAAAATAGGTTCACCTGCCAGCTCTACAATTATTACCTCCTTTTCTGCCGTAACGATCAGCTTAAATATCTCCTGTCTTAGATTTATACCTTCCGTTAGTCCGGAAGACTTATGCGTGCGCCAACGTGCCAGGCGATGATAAAATGTTGACCACTTGCGTTTTAACTCCATCTCTTCGTCTCAAATAAAAATTAAAATACGATTCTAACACTTGACTATTAAAAGTCATCAACAAAACAAACTCAATTAAGTGGAACAAAATGCAATCAAAAAAATGTTAAAAGCATTGACATAAGGTCGGCGTGCAGAATAAAATTATTTTTTGTTGCGAGAGTGGCGGAACTGGCAGACGCGCAAGACTTAGGATCTTGTGGGTATTCCCGTAGGGGTTCAAGTCCCCTCTCTCGCACTATTTTTTATGTGTCTTTTTTTCGGAGAAAAGTGATGAGAGTGATATTTGTTATTATCTTTTTTATCGTCAGCATTATTTCATCCGCACAGGAAAATCGGGTCTCACCTCAACAAGTAACTACTCCTCAAGAAGAAGAGCGCCGAGAGCGGCATTTACGGCGCTTTATTAAAAATTTTGAACTGGACGAGAACATCCCCTTGTCAGCCAGAGTAAAATTTTATGTGGAAATATTCAAAAATTTAGTGGTGTATGATACTAAGAGCACCTGGTTTAACGTTAGTGCCAGCATTAACAATAATAACGGTGTAATTTTAAATGGTGAAGTTATGTTTCCTCAGCATAAGTCCGGGCTGGAACAAACTTTTAATTTATTGGGCTTTAAAGAAATAGATAATCGTATAAAAGTTCTTCCGGAGGATTCCGACTTAAAGACCACGCCATTTGCAC
>CAYRXI010000025.1:29603-30384 GCA_964428255.1 uncultured Candidatus Sumerlaeota bacterium | reverse complement strand
TAACCAGCTATTCCCTGTGGCTACGTGCCGATTTTAAAGAACCGCGTTCCCTGCTGGATGAACTAATCTACGGAAATCATATCTGGTTGCTGAAAATGAATGATGAACGAACACACTATCTGGTGCAGGTGCCCAATGGCTATTTTGGCTGGATAGAAAGTAAAGGTATAAAACCAATCAGTCATGCCAGCTGGCAAGGATGGACCAGGGCATTCCCCAAAGCCCTCATTTTGCGTGAGGTAGAAACCAGTGGTGAGGTGCGGATTAAATTACCCAAGGGTTGCATTCTGCCCGTCCAGAAAAAAGAAGGAGATATTGTATATTTAAAAACACCGGAAGAAAACACGGTAAAGGTGTCCCTCAAAGATATAAGTCTGATTGAGCCAGATGTAGAAAAAGGTCGCGAAGCAATATTAGCTGCAACAAAAGATATCTTCGGGGTACGTTATAGGTGGGCAGGGTTCTCACCCCTGGGCTATGACTGTTCTGGATTTTCCCGACTGGTGTATTTATTGCGGAATGTTCACTTACCCCGCGATGCTGACCAGCAATCAGCAGTTGGCGAGATCGTCGCATATCGGGGCTACATAGAAGACTTATTGCCAGGCGATTTATTGTTTTTCTGTAATCGCTTTGGCAAAATAGGACACGTGGCAATTTCACTCGGGGGCAAACAATTTATTCACTCCTCTGAGCCCAAAATCCGAATTAACAGTCTGGAGCCTGATAGCCCGGATTTTGACCAGCATTATGCTGAGGTATATGCCTTTGCAAGGCGAAT
>CAYRXI010000025.1:26458-29593 GCA_964428255.1 uncultured Candidatus Sumerlaeota bacterium | reverse complement strand
TTTAAGGGTGACAGAGTCTTCAATATCTCCAGCTCGGATAGTCGCTTTTACTGCATTAAACCTAATATTCCTGAAAAATGATACAGATGCCGATAGTATTTTAGATGAGTTAATTAGAGCTGAAAACCTTTCAGAGCGAGACTCGGCACTGGCATTTGAGCTGGTGTATGGAGTATTACGCAATTTAAAATTGCTGGATTATTATCTTGAGCCCTTTTTATCACGTTCCCTTCAACACACACCACTCCAAATTTTAAACATCTTGCGTCTGGCAGCTTATCAAAAACTAAAGTTAACACGTGTGCCCGATTATGCACTCGTAAATGAATCAGTGAAGCTGTCAAAGGAAAAAGTTGGTACTGGTGCCGGTAAATTTGTGAATGCAGTTTTAAGACGTTTTATCGCTGAGAGAAAATATCGGGAACTGCCGGCAAAAACAAAAGACCCTCTTAAATTCCTCACAATAAAATACTCTTATCCTGCCTGGTTAGCTAGCTATTTAATCAAGCAACTGGGTGAGAGTGAGGCAGAACAATTTATGTCACAGTGCAATGAACCTGCTCCGCTTGACTTAAGAACTAATATCCTGAAAATAGCCCCGCCAGAACTATTACATAGACTTCATCAATCAGGATATACTAAAGCCCACATAACAAAATACGCACTGGCAGGCATTCGGCTCCCTGGGACTAAAATGTCTGCTTTGCGCCGTAGCGGGATTCTAGAACAGGGACTGGCAACAGTGCAGGATGAAGCAGCACAATTGATAAGTTATCTGCTTTCACCAGCACCGGGTATGAGAATTGTTGATTACTGTTCTGCACCGGGCGGAAAATCAACTCATCTGGTAGAATTATGCAGAGATAATGCTTGCATAATTGCATTTGATATCAACCCTGAGCGCCTGAAATTAATTGAACAAAATTGTCAACGCCTCGGGCTAAAATCTGTCATCACTTTAAGACTTACTCCGGAGAATTACGAAAAAATTAAGGCAGAAAAGGCTGATGCCGTACTGGTGGATGCACCTTGCTCAGGTTTGGGAACCTTACGTAGACATCCAGAAATTCGCTGGAAAAAAAGACAGTCGGATGTCAAACGTCTGGCAAATATCCAGCTAAAAATCTGTGAGGAAGCACTGCAACTAGTTTGCTCTGAAGGGATTTTTGTGTATAGTGTTTGCACAATAACACCTGAAGAAACCAGAGAGGTAGTTAAAGCACTACAGGAGAGACATCCTGAGCTACAACCAACTTCAGTTATAAATTATTTACCTGGGAACCCAGCAGAACTGGTCACTGAAGACGGCTACTTAGCTACCTATCCTCACAGACATTCTATGGATGCGTTTTTCGCAGTTCGTTTTGTGGTGAAAAAAAGTTAAATCTGTAAATAAGTATACTTTATATTCCCTTTTCAAAAAAATATTTGATAAAAAATTATTGACATCTAATAGCATAATTGAAGAAAACAATTATTGTTTTTTAATTTATTTGAAAAAATAAATTCATTTTTAAGGAGGATAAAACTATGGCAGTCAAAGTTGCAATTAATGGGTTCGGAAGGATTGGGCGCCTTGTGTTTCGTGCGGCTTATGAGAAAAAGACGAACCTGGACATTGTGGCAATAAATGATTTATTTGACCCCCCAGTGCATGCACATCTGCTAAAATACGACTCCGTTCATGGTAAATTTGGTGGTAAAGTGGAAGCCAAAGAGAATTCTATTATTGTGGATGGAAAAGAAATTAAGGTTTTTAAAGAGAAAGACCCAGCTATTTTGCCCTGGAAATCGCTCGGTGTTGACATTGTGATTGAAGCTACTGGCGTGTTTACCAAGAAAGAAGGTTCCTCCAAACATATAAATGCTGGAGCCAGAAAGGTTATTGTAACTGCACCAGTTGATGACGCTGATGGGACTTTTGTTATCGGAGTTAACGAAAAGACCTATGACCACAAAAATCATCACGTTATATGCAATGCCTCCTGCACGACCAATGGTTTAGCACCGGTGGCTAAAGTATTAATGGATAATTTCGGGATCAAACATGGATTAATGACGACAATTCACGCATATACCAATGACCAGCGTATTTTAGACCTGGCACATAAGGATCTCAGACGGGCACGTGCTGCAGCAATGTCTATGATTCCTACCAAAACTGGCGCCGCAAAGGCTATCGGACTGGTAATCCCTGAACTGGCTGGCAAAATGGATGGTATTGCTGTGCGTGTACCTGTGCCAAACGTAAGTCTAATAGATTTAACTGTTACTACTGAAAAGGAAATACCTTCCAAAGATGTCGTAATAGATGCCCTGAAAAAGGCTGCTGCTGGACCGATGAAAGGAATTTTAGACGTTTGTGAGGAACCGCTGGTATCTATTGATTTCAATCATATGAGCTTCTCCTCTGTTGTGGATGCGCAATATGTAAAAGTTATAGATAAAACAATGGTTAAAATTCTTGCCTGGTACGACAATGAATGGGGATATTCAATGCGCGTAATTGAACTGGCAGAAATCGTGGCTTCTAAACTCTAAACCTTGTAGTTCTACAGGAGAGCTTTATGCACAGTCGTACGACGATTATCGCCGGCAACTGGAAAATGAATAAAACAGTTAGTGAAGCTGTGGCACTTGTTCGGGAGTTAAAAGCGCAAGTGGCAGACGTTAATAACGTTGAAATTGTAGTATGTCCCCCCTTCACAGCACTTTCCGCCGTGGCAGAAGAAATAAAAGGTACAAACATAATCCTGGGTGCTCAGAATTGCCATTGGGAAGAAAAAGGTGCGTATACCGGAGAAATCTCCGCATCGATGTTAGCTGAAATTGGCTGCCGATATGTTATCATTGGACATAGTGAGCGTCGACAGTACTTTGGAGAAACCGATGAATTGATTAATCGCAAGGCTCGTATACTTTACCGTTTTGGATTAATGCCAATCATCTGTGTTGGAGAGACTCTAGAACAACGCACGCAAGCAGTAACGCTAAAGGTAGTTGAACAACAAGTTCGGGGTTGTTTATCCGGGATCCCGTTGGATAAAATGTTAACTACGGTAATTGCATATGAACCGGTATGGGCGATAGGTACTGGCAAAACTGCTTCGCCTGAGGATGCTCAGGAAGTACAAG
>CAYRXI010000025.1:21404-26448 GCA_964428255.1 uncultured Candidatus Sumerlaeota bacterium | reverse complement strand
TCGCCAGCTGCTTAGTGAACTTTACGGGAAAGAAAACGCCCAGCAGATAAGAATTCAATATGGCGGAAGTGTAACTCCAGAAAATATCCAGGGCCTTATGGCGATGCCCGATATTGACGGAGCTCTGGTGGGTGGAGCCAGTTTAACTGCAGATAAATTTGCACGAATTGTGAAGTATTAAGTCACTTTTAATATTCATTAGTGGCGGTGAAGAGCCAGAATGAAGCGAATAGCTTTATTAACCGGTGGTGGAGATTGTCCGGGAGTAAATGCAGTAATTCGCGCCGTTGTGTATAAGGCTTTTGAATCCGACTACGAAGTGGTTGGTGTAAAGCGCGGCTGGCTTGGTCTTCTTAATCCCACAGAAACTTGCATCCTCACCATTAAAGATGTTGAGAATATCCATTTACAGGGTGGAACCATTCTCAAAACTACCAGAATTAACCCTTACAACTTTGCTAATGGATATGGCTCCGCAACGGATAGGCATAAAGAAATTATTGAAAATTTTAAGCACTTGAACTGCGAAGCGTTAATCACTGTGGGAGGAATTGATACCCTTGGAGTAGCCTTTAGACTATGGGAAGAAGGTGTTAATATAATTGGTGTGCCGAAGACCATTGAAAAGGGGCTCAATATCGTTGGCGTACCCAAGACCATTGACAATGATTTATGTGGTACAGACTATACCTTCGGCTTTGATACAGCCATCAATATTGCCACTGAAGCCATTGACCGTTTACATACCACTGCAGCAGCTCACGAGCGGGTTATTGTAGTTGAGCTAATGGGAAGATATGCAGGATGGATTACCCTGTATGCTGGCTTGGCAGGCGGTGCACATTTAATTATAATACCTGAGGAGCCCTTCGCTATTGAAAAGGTCTGTGAAAAAGTATGCCAGATAAAGAAAAGCAGGGGCTACGTCATCATCGCCATTGCTGAAGGCGCGTTACCTCGCAATGGCAGTTCTTTTACTGTCAGGAGAGACGAGTTAGATGCCTTTGGGCATCCACTTTTAGGGGGAATAAGCGAAGTACTGGCAGATAAAATTGAAAAACAAACGAACTTTGAAACAAGAAATGTGGTTCTCGGACATTTACAACGTGGTGGTGCTCCTACACCTTTCGACCGCATCCTGGGAACAAAATTTGGGCTCAAAGCCGTGGAGATGGTTAAAGAGAAAGAGTTCGGAAAGATGGCGAGCTTGCGCAGCACCAATATTGTAAGTGTGCCACTTTCAGACGTTGTAAACAAAACTAAGACTGTACCACTGGAACTATACGAAGAACTAAAAATCTTCTTTAAATAAATAAAAACTGTTTGTTTGGGGTGAATTAATTTGTTTCGCCCTGTAATTTCTTGATTGAATTCAGACTAAAAACAATTATGCTATCTAAAAAATTGTTATACGGGGCTATATAACAATGAATGAGGAAGAACAGAAACAGACTGAAATAACTGAGTCAATGTTTTATGACAAATATTACGTGGTTAAAAAAAGTAAGGCACACGCGCTGGCTCAGGAAGCATTACGCCAACTATATGCCGAGGGCAAATTCAATGAGCAGGGAGTTATTGATGTTGTGGATATAATTGAACGAATGTGCGAATTGCAGGGAGCACAATATTTTGCAATGAATCTGGATGAAGAAGCCTCCATCAAAGCTATGCAAACTTATTATAGAGTTAAATATGGCGACGAAGCTGCAAAAGCCTGTCTGAAATACATCCTCAAAGGTGATGTGGGCAAAACGCTTGTCTTCAAAGGAAAATGTCTGATGACTGGAAAAGTGGTAGATGTCTGGAGACATCCCGACGGTGGCAAGGTTTATGAAGTGCGCGATAATCAGGGCGTACAACACACCGTTCCTGAATCCTGGGTTGTTAAATGGCTTGAAGAGTAATCACACGTTATCTCACAGTTTTCTTTTCATTTATTAATAGCTGAAAAAACCATCCCCTCATACTTTTAATCATCAAATTATTCCCCCTACTCTGAACTTCTGAAAATTTAAAAGTATCTTGAAAAGAAAATGATTCTTCTCTTATATTCCTGATTTGTTTTTTCATTTACGTTCAAATTTTAATCCCCAAATATATAAACAGACTGATATAAAACGAAATTAGATAAGAGGAGAGAAAATGAAGAGAAAGTATAAAGTACATGTAATAAGCGGAACACACTGGGACCGAGAATGGCGCTTTACAGCCGAGCAGTCTAAACTCAGGCTGGCAGACCTGCTGGACAATTTAATCAACCTGATGGAAAAAAAACCCGAGTATAAATATTTCTTGCTGGATGGTGGATCAGTCAATCTTGAGGACTATCAATCCATATGTCCTCAAAATGTACAGCGCTTAAAAAAGCTGATAAAAGCCGGACGAATTCAGCTCGTAAACTGGTATACCCTGCCAGATATGTTTATCGTGGCTCCTGAAGCAACTGTGCGCAATATACTAATGGGGATTAAAGTTGCACAGTCATTTGGAGGAACAATGAAGTTTGGCTATACTTCAACATCCTATGGCCAGACTTCTCAGCTGCCCCAGATTTATCGCGGATTTGGGATTGAGACTGCAATGTTTTATCGTGGCACTAATAGATTTATGCCACCCTGCTTTATCTGGGAAGGAGCCGATGGCTCACGGCTGTTTACTTTTCGCTGTTTTGACATCGTCACACGAACAAACTGGTTTTTCTATATTCATCAACCGGTGGTGCTTGGAAAACCCCCGAAGGATTTAAGCTACACATTTCGTCCTGATGAACTACCGGTGCATCCGGCAGATGAACAAAGCTATCAGCTGGATTTTCACTTGCTGCGTGAAGAAATTTCTTTCAATAAAACCCCCAGCATTCTCAAACAAGCTTACAAATATTTCATGGATGTTACCAAAACCGAAGCTATAGGGCATCACTTGCTCGGTTTAAATATGGAGGATAATCAAAAGCCGTTTGCCCTATTACCAGAAATGATAAAAGCGATGAATTCCGTCCAGAATGAATCTCAATTCGTGCAGGATCATTTAGATAATTACTTTGAAGAGATAAAAGCTTCAGTAAATTTAGAAGAATTGCAGGTTATTAAAGGTGAATTGCGCCGAACAGCGGTGGAGGTGGGCTTTAATGCACTTCTCGGCTCGGTCCTTTCATCGCGCGTGAACTTGAAACTTTTAAATGAACGGGCAGAGACACAATTAATCTTCCTCGCTGAACCACTGGCAAGTATTGCTTCCCTTTTAGGCAAGGAATATCCTCAAATCGTACTGGAGAAAGCCTGGAAGTCACTATTGCAAAATCATGCTCACGACAGCATTTGTGGTGCTGCGGTAGACCGTGTCCATAAAGATATGCTGTATCGTTTTTCCGAGACACAATTAGTTAGCGAAGAAGTAACACTGCGCTCACTGGAATATCTTTATCAGCAGATAAATTTTGCCAGCACTCCCCAGGCAGAATTAACACTTACTTTCTTTAATCCCCTACCCTATCAGCGCAATGAAGTGGTTCCAGTAATATTTGACCTTCCTTTATATAAGAACCTTGAGTACTTTGACATCCTTGACCTCAATGGTGTTACAGTTCCTTACGAAGTCGTCTGGTCAGAAAGAATTGATATGCGCTGTGAACGTGAGCTGGATTCAAATGCGATAACCTTCCCCGCTAAACGCCATTATTTACTTGTGCCAGTTAGTATTCCGTCTTGTGGTTATACATCATATTTTGTGCGCCTGCGCGGACGACGCTACGTTCCGCAACCCGAGCCGATGGGCGAACGAGGCTTAATTGCCACTCCGGATGGCAGATTGGAAAATGAACACTTACGAGTAAAAATTAATTCTAACGGAACCCTTGATATAACCCACAAGTTCTCGGGGAAAACCTTCACAGGCTTGCATTATTTCACAGATAGTGGAGAAGCGGGATATGCCCACATTACACGCAAACCGATAAGAGACTTTACTGTTACCTCACTGGGCTGCTCTGCACAAATCACAATGCTTGAATCTACGTCACTTCGCGGTGTATTTAAAGTTGAATTTGAATTACCGGTTCCGGCTGATGCCAGTTTTGACGGACGTGACCGAAGCCTTCATAATGTTCCGCTGAAAATTTCTTCCTGGATTTCACTGGCTAAAGGTAGCAAGCGACTGGAAATCACCACCCGCATTAATAATACTGCCAGAGACCATCGCCTGCGCGTTAATTTCCCCACTGATATTTCAACAGATGTTTCTTATGCAGAAAGCGCGTTTGCAGTTGAACAACGCTTGCTAATCTGGGAAGACACCGGCGACAATTTTGAGCCTTATTTCCAGTATAAACCGATGCAGAATTTTGTTGCGGTTAGCGACGGTAAAATCGGGCTGGCTTTCCTCAATCAGGGAATTCGCGAGTATGAAGTTATTGACGATAAACGCCGCACTCTGGGAATCACTTTATTACGCACACAACGCTCATATATGACTGCCAATGAAAAAATGACACCTGCAGAGCTGGAACAGCACGCCGGGAGCCATGTTCCGGGTGTTCTGGAATTCCGTTATGCACTTTATCCATTTTCTGGAAACTGGCAAACAGCAGAGGTGCTGAATGAGGCATACAGTTTTAAAGTACCTATAAAAATCTTACAGGGAGTACGCAAAGAAGAGGGCAAACTTCTACCTCATCACTCATTCATAGAGATTGAGCCTGCAGATAAAATCCACTTTTCGGCTTTGAAATACGCAGAAAATGGCAAAGGCATTGTTCTTCGGCTCTGGAACTCTGTAATTGATAACGTAGATGCAACTCTTAAGTTCAATATACCTATCAAGGCAATTCATAAAGTAGCTCTAAACGAAACTCATCCGCAGAATATCCCATTACGGAATAAAACTGCAAAACTCACAGTCAGACCTGCTGAAATAATAACGCTTTTTCTGACATTTTAAGCTTATGTTGCTCTACTCACTGAGGTTCTATATTTTCTGGATACTTTTTAAATCTTTCTGCAAGTTACTGCTGGCAACCACTTTCGGGTTAAATCCACATTATTCA
>CAYRXI010000025.1:15856-21394 GCA_964428255.1 uncultured Candidatus Sumerlaeota bacterium | reverse complement strand
AAAAAGCATATTTCAAATTATGTAATTGAGGTATAATCGGAAAATTTTATAGACGGGAAATTAGCAGTTAATATTTTACTCTGGAATATCTTCCCGGGGCGGTTCTGATTCGGAGTGTTCTTTTTTTATCAATTGTAATAGCTGTTCTATCCGCGCCGCGCGTTGAATAGTCTCATCGTATTTAAATTGGATATCAGGCATAAATTTTACCACAATGCGGGAGGCTAAAACTTTCTTAATATAACCACGAGCCTGCTTAAGAGTTTTCATTATCTCAGGAATGCGCTCGGTCTCCAGAATACTAACATAAATAGTAGCCATTTTAATATCGTTAGTTAAACGAACTTCGCTTACGGTAACCATACCCATCCGGGGATCCTTAAGCTGGTCAATAATCTTGGCTACTTCCTGATGAATTAGTTCTTCCAGGCGTTCTTTACGTGAATGTAACATTGTTTTTAACTTTCAACACTAAAATAATGTTAGTTAACTGCAGAGTGACGGGTGGGGTCAATAGCTTTATTTCCCTGCTCATTGGATAGGCACAAATTCTGCGGGGAAATTTTATCTGCGTCAGTGTTAAGCCCCCCCTTCATTTCCATTTTATTTTTTGACCTGTTGCAAAGTCCATCTAAAAAAGTCAATCGCAATCAAAATAATTTCTCGGGATTTTTTTACATTGTTATTACTTTTCATCCTCGGATCTCTTCTTTCATCGCCGTGGCTGATTTTAATCAGAAAACTTGACTTCAAAATAACAGCCACTATAAAAGTTAAATATTTCTAATGAAGGGTAAAACTATGGCAAAAACTGTAATCCAATTTTCAATCTTTCTGGAAAACAAAGTTGGCAGACTGGCGCAGGTATGTTCGCTTATGGGACAAAACAACATTAATATACTGGGATTTTCCATCGCCGATGCAGGCGACTTTGGCGTCTTTCGTCTGATTGTGGATAAGCCTGAACAAGCCCTGCAGATTCTTCGTAATGCCGGACTCACTGCTCGTCAGACTGAAGTAATTTGTGTAAATGTTCCGCATCGTCCCGGCGGGCTGGGGTCAGTCCTGCAGCTCTTTACACAAGCCGGAATAAATATTGAGTATATGTATGCGGTGGCAAATACCTTGATTGTGTTTGGTGTGCAGGAAATTGAGAAGGCTGCCAGTATTCTTGAAGCTAATAACATCCCCACATTCACAATAGGTGAAATAATTAAATAATCTCATCTAATCAGAGATTTTTAACAAATAAAACCCCAAAAAGAGCCCGAAATTTTCCCTTAATGAATGCATATCAACTGAAAAAGTTAAAAAGAAAATTACGCCAGAAACCTGGGATACAGGGGACTGAAGATTATTTTAATACTGCCGTTCTGGTGCTCCTGATGCCTAAAAATAAAGAGTATCATTTTGTGCTGGAGAAACGTCATCCGAAAATAAGACAGGGAGATGAGATTTGTTTTCCCGGTGGGAAATTTGATCCGCAAAAAGACAGAAACTTCGTAGAAACTGCCTTGAGGGAAACACTAGAAGAACTGGGGATTCCTGAAACTAAAATAAAAATTATTGGAAGATTGGATACCTATATTGCCCCGCTTGGTGCAGTAATTGAGCCTTTCATCGGACTAACCCGAATAAATGACCTTGAGCAATTCCAGCCCAATCCCAAAGAAGTAAAATGCGTCTTTACCTTACCGGTTTCCTTTTTTGAACACTCCCAGCCAGAGGAATACGAAGTAATTATCAGAAGTCATCCCTCTTATATTACTAAAGAAGGTAAAAAGGTTAATTTATTGCCGGTAAAACACCTAGGCTTACCGGGACGCTATGCAAGACCCTGGGGAGAGCATCGCCGCAAAATTCTTATCTATAAAACAGAGTATGGTCCAATCTGGGGAATAACTGCAAAAATTATTAATGACATAATAAAGAAAATAATTTCTTAATTTCGCTAAAAATCGATAACTTGAGGATAATAAAATGCTCAATAATTTAAAACTAACACTTTTAACTATTGCGGGACTATTTTTCTTAACACTTTATTTTAAAGGCTACTCCCAGTCCGAACCAAAATCAGATAGGCAGACTTCTCCCACAATAATAACCACCGAATCAAAAAAATATTTCAGAATAACTGTTATTGATGAAGAAACCGCTCGGGGTATTCCTCTGGTAAAACTTACCACACTCAACGGCATAGACTATTACACAGATAGTGCCGGTGTGGTGGCATTTTACGAACCGGCACTGATGAATCAGGAAGTCTATTTCTACGTTGAAAGTCATGGTTACACTATAGAAAAAGACCCGCTTGATGATTATGGCTTACAACTTCACGTTGTTCCGGGCGGAAGCGCAACAATTAAAATGAAACGTCTGAATATTGCACAGCGATTGTATCGGTACACAGGAATGGGCATCTATCACGATAGTATCTTGCTCGGGGATTCTGTGCCAATTAAACACCCGCTGGTGAATGCACTGGTCACCGGGCAGGACAGCACACTGGTGACTGTTTACAAAAACAAATTATTCTGGGTATGGGGAGATACGGGACATCCACGACATCCCTTAGCGGGAAATTTCAAAGTTACCTGTGGCACTTCACTCTTACCTGAAAATGGTGGACTTGACCCTGAAATTGGTATTGACCAGACATATTTTACTGCAGGCAATTTTGTCAAAACCATGGCGCCACTTCAGCATAATGGACCTGTATGGCTGGGCAGCTTACTGGTAGCTCGCGATAGTAACGGCAAAGAACATCTTCTCGCAAATTATGCAAAAATCAAACCACCACTTGAAACCGTTGCGCGCGGAATGGTTGAATTTAATGATGAAAAAGAAGTATTTGAAGAAATACTGCAAGATAATCTGGAAGATGTCATTCAGCCTAATGGGCATCCCTTCAGGGTTACTGAAAATGAAGTAGAATATTTTTACTTTTTTTCGGATGGTGTGTGTCGCTGTAAAACTGATTACGAATCCGTGAAAAATCGTTCGGCTTATGAATCTTTTACCTGTCTGAAACAGGGCAGTAAATTTAATGCGACGGCTGAACAACTGGAGCGCGATGCTACGGGTAAATTAATATTTTCCTGGAAAACTCACACCTCACCTATAGGCCCCAAGGAGCAGGAGCAACTTATCAAAGCCGGAACTATGAAGCCACAAGAAAGGTGGTTTCAACTTTATGACATAGAAACCGGTAAAGAAATACGCTTCCACGGCGGTTCTATTTACTGGAATAATTATCGCCGGCGATGGGTAATGATTTTTGGCGAGATTTTTGGAGCTTCTGTGTTAGGCGAAATCTGGTATGCTGAGGCAGATACACCTCTCGGACCCTGGGTGTATGCGCAAAAAATTGTTACACACAACAAATATAGCTTCTATAATCCGGTTCAGCATCCACACTTCGCCAAAGACAATGGCCGCATAATTTTCTTTGAAGGGACCTATACTATTATGTTTTCAGGCAACGAGGTCCCAACCCCTCGGTACGAATACAACCAGATTATGTACAAACTGGAGCTGGATGATAAACGCCTCTTCTTGCCTGTGCCGGTGTATAGAATTGATGCTGAATATCCAATCTACGTGACAGGCGATAAGATTTCGTCCACCACCAGGGTACTGGACATTCCCTTTTTTGCTCCTGATAGACCGCGTGATGGAACTATTCCCATTTTTGCCTATCGTGAAGAGAAAAACGGAATGGTAATTTTGACGTCAAAGAAGCCGGAATTACCCGACGCCACTATAATTTTTTATGCCTTGAGTCCGGAGACAACTTCTCCCCCCCCTGCCACTACGCCATTATACGAATTTATCCACACCAAAACCGGGCATCGGGTTTATACGACCTCTTCCTTGTGCGAGGACTATAATTATAAACGCAGCGAACAACCAATCTGCTACGTATGGAATAATCCCACCACATTCAATCCATACTCTATAGCAAAATAAAAAGGCACATCACACAAGTTAAGTCATAGTATACTTGAATTATGCATCTATATTTTTTATACTTCGTGGACTGGTTTATGCCTAACTTAATAACACGTCACATAATTTTCTGCTTGAAAGAATACCGGAAAAATTTAGAACATTAATACATTTTAATAGTAAAAATCACTGGAGTTAGCAAAATGAATGAAAATTTAGTTCTGGAAGAAAATCTTGATTTAGAATTCATAAATAAGGTTTATACAATACCCGGTGGCGAAAAAATTAAGGAGTGTATACAATGCGGTAGTTGCAGTGGTTCCTGCCCGACCAGCCCTTTTATGGATTATGCCCCCCGTAAACTTTTCGCAATGTTGCGAGCTGGAATGAAAAAAGAAGTGCTTGAGAGCAATACTATCTGGCTTTGTTCATCTTGTTACACCTGTTATGTCCGCTGTCCTCAGGAAATTAAAATTACTGACATAATGTATGCCCTAAAGCAGATAGCGGTAAAAGAAAATTACTACCCCAAAGGCTATGCTTCGCAGGAAATGGCGAAAATTTTTGCCAGTCTGGTAAATAGATATGGCAGAAATCACGAGCCTGAACTTATGACCCGCTTTTTACTAAAGACCAATCCACTAGGATTAATAGGAAATACTACCGTTGGACTCTCGCTTCTATTTCATAAGCGTATGCCAACATTTCCACATAAGATTAAAAACATCAAACAATTGCGGACTTTAATTAAGAAAGCAGAGGAGATAGAAGGGTATTGATTTTTTATTATATAGTTAGCCAGGAATTAACTTTGTGTCATAACCAAGAAATAAGAATAGCAGGAGATTATAAAGATGAGCAATGGTGAAGTCAAAAGAGGCAAGCTGGTGTATACATTCTACCCGGGTTGTTCTTTAGAAGCCACCGCAGTTAGTTATCGCAAATCTACCATGGCTGTGGCAGATGAATTGAATATGAAACTAATTGAGCTCGAGGACTGGAATTGTTGCGGTGCTACAGCTTATATGTCCGTTCGGGAGCTGATGTCATTTACCATTGCAGCACGTAATCTAGCAATGGCAGAACAATTCCAGCGAGATATTGTTACCCCCTGCAGTGCTTGTTATCTGGTGTTAAATAAAACCAATCATTATATAGCCGAATTCCCCGAGCTGAAAGAAAAGCTCCAATCTATTCTGGCAGAGGCGGGGCTGGAATATAAAGGAACCACACAGGTACGTCATCTGTTTGAGGTCATTTACACTGATGCAGGTATTGAGCGAATTAAATCCGCCTGTAAGCGCTCGTTAAATGGCTTGAAAGTGGCTTGTTATTATGGTTGCCAGCTGGTTAGGCCTTATGGATTATACGGGGACAAAGAGTTGCCGGAGCAGATGGAGGAAATGGTATCCGCCCTCGGTGCTACCTGTGTTTACTATCCTATGAAGGTAAAATGCTGTGGTGCTTCACTTATTGGTTCTGCTCCGGACATCGCTTTGATTTTAATTCGTGATTTGCTAAAATGCGCCAGAGACCAGGGTGCCGACTGCATCATTACTCCCTGCCCTCTCTGTCAATTTAACTTAGATG
>CAYRXI010000025.1:14945-15841 GCA_964428255.1 uncultured Candidatus Sumerlaeota bacterium | reverse complement strand
TTATCAGAGTAAAATTGAGAAAAAGTTTAGCGAAAATTTTAACCTCCCCATCTTATACTTTACCCAGCTTCTGGGGCTAGCAATGGGTATTGATTCAGTAAGATTAGGCTTTGAGCATTTAATCGTGCCTATTGAGCCAGTACTGGCAAAATATGAATTATCTACACCAGTTCCAGCAAGATAGATTGCCTCGGGAAAAAGATTTAGTAAGGAGAAAAAAATAATGGTTAATGAACAAAATAAACCCGACCCCAAAGAAGTAAAAATTGGTGTATATCTTTGTCACTGCGGAGCAAACATTGCCGGCGTGGTTGATATTAATGCACTAAAGGAGTTTGTCAAGACTCTACCTTACGTGGTGCTGGTCAAAGACTATAAATTTATGTGTTCAGACCCGGGACAGGATTTGATAAAACAGGATATCAAAACAGCTGGCTTAACCCGGGTTGTAGTTGCGGCGTGTTCTCCGTTGATGCATGAGCCGACATTCCGTGCAGCCTGCGAAGAGGCTGGACTGAATCGGTATTTATTTCAGCAGGCAAATGTCCGCGAACATTGCTCCTGGGTGACCGAAGACCCAAAAGCAGCCACCGAAAAAGCCAAATCCATTGTCAGTGGTGCGGTCTATAAAGCTATTTATCTTGAACCATTACAAACTACCTGGGTAGACATTAATCCAAATACCCTCATTATCGGCGGTGGTATAGCTGGCATTCAGGCTGCACTGGACATCGCACAGGCTGGCAAACAAGTTTATCTGGTGGAACGCGAGCCATCCATTGGTGGTCATATGGCGGAATTTGATAAAACCTTCCCTACACTGGATTGTGCAGCCTGTATTCTAACTCCCAAGATGGTTGCGGTTGGCAAGAGCAAAAATATCAAGCTATTTACTT
>CAYRXI010000025.1:12416-14935 GCA_964428255.1 uncultured Candidatus Sumerlaeota bacterium | reverse complement strand
TGTAACTATCCTCAAGAAGGCGCGCTACGTAGATGTGGATAAATGCACTGGGTGCGGTGCCTGCTGGAGTGAATGTCCAACTACGGTTACGCCCAGCAAACACGTTATCAAAATTGGTAACCAGATTATCAAAAAGCGGGTATGAACAGAACACGCGTAGAAAATTTACCTATGGAAAAAGAAACTATACGAACCTGTCGTTCTTTAACATTACAAGAAATAAAGGAGATTCTTGATTGTGAGGTAATAACCGGCGAAGAAAAAATGGATATGATACTGGAGACTGCCTGTGGAGCAGATTTAATGAGTGATGTGCTGGCTTTTGCCAGACCCCATTGCTTATTGTTGACTGGATTGACCAATCCCCAGGTTATTCGCACAGCTGAAGTCGCCGATATAAAAGCCATTGTTTTTGTTCGTGGAAAAAGACCTGACCAACAGACAATATTGTTAGCTAAAGAAAAGGAAATTCCGTTATTAACTACCAGATATTTGATGTATGAGTCCTGTGGTAGGCTCTATCAAGCCGGGCTACCGGGTGAAAGTGAACTTAAACGGAAAACCTGATGAATGGCGAAGTTTTATACCGCCAGCAATATGAAATTAAAGGTAAAGACTTTACTAATGCTGGTAAAGCCTCAACTCAGGTAAAAGCAGTGCTGAAAGAGATTGGAATAGACCCACAAATTGTTCGCCGAACAGCAATCGCAGCCTATGAGGCAGAAATGAACGTGGTAATGTATGCAGACTATGGCTGGATGGAATTCCTGCTGGATCGGGGAAAAATTCAGTTGATAGTAACTGATAGGGGTGCCGGCATACCTGATATTGAACTGGCGATGCAGGAAGGATACTCCACTGCCTCTCCTGAGTTGCGAGAAATGGGGTTTGGTGCGGGAATGGGATTGCCCAATATTAAAAAAAACGCCGATAGTTTTACTATTGAGTCCGAAGTGGGCAAAGGCACAAAGTTGAATATCATCATTTATCATAATAAAAAGAACTGAGCTTGTAATTGCTCTGCTTGTTATTTTGCAATGGAAAAGTCCAGTCAAAAGTTTATACCGGTCCGTGTTGACCAGAACAAATGCCTCGGGCATATGGAATGTATGCGCACCTGCCCGGCTGGTGCAATTCGGGTACGAAAAGGAAAGGCAACTATTTTGTCTGACCAGTGTATTGGTTGTGGTGAGTGCATCAAAGTGTGTCCTCAGGGGGCGATACTACCACTCACCAGCTCCTTCGCTGATTTCAGCCGTTTTAAATATACTATTGCCATACCATCGCCTTCTCTTTATGGACAATTTCATTATGATATAGCTCCGTCAATAATTCTGACCGCACTTAAAAAGATTGGCTTTAATGAGGCGAAGGATGTCGCCAGTGCCTGTGAGGCAGTTACGATTGCCATCCAGGAATTTCTTGCCGATTATCGTGGACCTTTACCATTAATTGGTCCCTTTTGCCCCGCAGTAGTCAGACTTGTCCAGTTTAAATATCCAGACCTGGCAGAATTACTTATTCCTATTGACTCACCTATGGAGATTGCAGCCCGAGAAGCCAAACAGCGAGCAGTTAGAGAACACGCACTTCAGGAAGACGAAATCGGCGCCATTTATATCACACCCTGTCCGGCAAAAATGATGTCCATCTACGAAAGCCCTCGTAAAGAAAAATCATATCTGGACGGAGTTATCTCCATCGCTGACCTGTATAATTCATTACTTTCTGCGATAACTGAATTACGAAAGGAAAACTCCGGGGCACAACAAAATAACTGGGAGAGTGGCATTGGCTTGGGCTGGGCAATTCTCGGCGGTCAAACACAAGCACTAAAAGCCGAATATTCTCTGGCTGTAGGGGGTATGTCAGACGTCATAAAAATTTTTGAGGATATTGAAAGTGGAAAACTCCGCGATATCCAATATGTGGAATGTCACAGCTGTCGGCAAGGCTGCGTTTCTGGTTCGTTAACCGTTGATAACTCCTATATGGCACGAAGCAAAATTATTCGTTTGATGGAAAAATACAATGGGGATTTAACCAAGCAAGTCAAACGTGTCAGGGAATTGTACCGCGCAGGTTACTTCAAATTGTCTGAAAAATTAATGTTACTACCACCCAAACCTGTAGCCACTGACATCACTACCGCGATTGCCAAAATGCGCCAGAAAGAACAAATCTTTCAGAGTTTGCCCCAGATAAACTGCGGTGCGTGCGGTTCACCTAATTGTCGCTCCCTAGCTGAAGATATTGTTGAAGGGCGAGCAAACATTACAGATTGCATTTTTTTCAAACACCGAATCTTACAAAAAAAGATAAATGAACTGGCGGAGTTGCTTCTATAATTATGCGATTAGAAAAAATAATTGCTGAATTGAGACTGGAAGTGATTACTGGCAGTACTCTAATTGATGAAATAAATATTGAAGGCGGTTATTGTGGCGACTTGATGAGTGATGTGCTGGCTAACGCAGAAAAAAACTATATCTGGGTCACCATTCAGACACATTCAAATA
>CAYRXI010000025.1:5578-12406 GCA_964428255.1 uncultured Candidatus Sumerlaeota bacterium | reverse complement strand
AAAGGAAATTCCTGCAATCATTCTGGCAAATGGCAAACAACCTGCGCAGGACACCGTCAGCAGAGCTGAAGAAAATAAAATTGTTTTACTGAGGTCAGACGAATCGGCGTTCAACATCGTCGGGAAATTATACTCTTTGAGGATAAATGCATAACGGAACAAGCCTTGAGAGAATTTGTTGCAGATTTACATATACATACTTGCCTCTCGCCCTGTGCAGACTTGCTTATGAGTCCGGGGCGCATTGTAGAAGAGGCGACAAAAAAAGGGTTAGATGTTATTGCTATAACTGACCATAATAGTGCACGAAATTGCGAAGCGACTCTGAATGCTGCTTTAAATAAGCAGTTAACAGTCTGGTGTGGAATAGAAATTACGTCACAGGAAGAAGTGCATCTGGTAGCGCTCTTTGACAATCTCTCTGCGGTGCAGAGCCTGCAAAAAATTATTTATCAGAACTTGCCCGGTGAAAACAGTCCGGAAATTTTCGGCGAACAACTGATAGTTAATGCCAGTGATGAGATTGAGCAGATTGAAGAAAAATTCCTGGCAGGAGCTGTTATGCTTCCACTCAATGAAATAATCCGGCTCATTCACGAGGCAGGTGGAATTGCCATCGCAGCTCATATTGACCGTGAACGAAATAGTCTTATCAAGCATTTAGGCATATTAACCGAAGATATGGAATTTGATGCTGTAGAGATGTATGATATTGCCAGATGGTCAGAGGTAAAACCTTTTGTGCTCAGACACATACCGATTATTCAAAGTTCTGATGCTCATTATCTGACACAAGTTGGTTCCCTGAAGACTCATTTCTGGTTAAAAGAGCCTTCACTATCCGAAGTAAAAATGGCTTTTAATAATGAGGGCGGTAGAAAGATACTCTATCCACCTTCGGGTGTTGAACTATGGAAGACTTAGCCGGACATATTCTGGATATTGCAGAAAATGGGTTAAGTGCTGGTGCCACTAAAATTAAGATTACAATAATTATTAATCATCCTGACAATCAGGTGTTAATTGAAATTAAGGACAATGGGGCAGGGATTCCCGAGGAATTGCTCGGAAAGATAAACGACCCTTTTGTGACAACACGAAAAGAACGAAAAGTCGGACTGGGGCTGGCATTATTAAGTCAAGCCTGTCAGGAAAGCGGCGGTAAATTGAAAGTAAGTTCTAAATTGAAAAAAGGAACCACAGTGAGAGCAATACTACTGCTTGGCCATATTGACCGTAAGCCTCTGGGCAAATTAGGTGACACTCTTACTGCTCTATTGCTGGCAGAGAGTCAGCCCGAAATAAACTTGACAATAAAAAAAATAAACGGGAATACCGTAAAATTTACTTTTAACTTTTCACGGGCTAAGTTGCATACAAGTAATAAGATTGTTTACGAACCACAATTTTTAACTGAACTGGCAAAAAATATAAATCATCTATCTTCAATTATTGAAAGATAAATACGAGAAGGAGGAGCCAAATGGCAGTAAATACCGAGGTTGACTTAAAACGCGTGGAAGAAATCATCAAAAATTGGGGCAGTAAAGAATCTTTTTTAATTGAAATTCTCCAGGACATTCAAGATGAGTACAATTATCTGCCACATGAGGCATTGGCTTACATTTCATCTATCCTCAAGGTGCCTTTAAGTCGCATTTATCATATTGCGACATTCTATAAAGCCTTCAGTCTTGAGCCAAAAGGGAAATATTTAATCAGTGTTTGTATGGGGACAGCCTGCCATGTCAAGGGTGGTCCACGAATACTGGATGCCTTCTGCCGCGAGCTGGGCATTCAGCCAGGTGAAACCACACGTGATAGAAAATTTACCGTTGATTCTGTCAGATGTCTCGGGTGTTGCGGCTTAGCAGCTGTGGTGACAGTGAATGATGACCTCTATGGACAGGTAACACCTGGCAAAATTAAACAAATATTAAAAAAATATGACTGATCAGCGGGAAAGGGGGTATAGCAATGCCTAAATTAACTATTGGAGAGCTGGAAAAACTTAGACAACAGGCAAAAGAGAAACTCACCCTGCGCGAAGGCGGCGAAATAAAGGCAAAAATTACTGTGCATATGGGAACCTGCGGCATTGCAGCCGGAGCCAGAAACGTTCTCTCTGCGCTGTTAAACGAATTAGAGGCAAGCAAGCTAAAAGATATTCTGGTGACCACCTCTGGATGTGCTGGCTTATGCAGTAAAGAACCAATGGCTACTGTGGAAATTGCTGGAAAACCACCGGTCAAATACATTGAATTAAATGAACAGAAAATTAAACGCATCTTTAATGAACATATTATAAACGGCAATATTGTGCAGGAATATGCACTCGCAGTTGGGAGTGAACGCACAGGTTAAAGTATTTTGAACTAACGAGGAGGGAAAAAATGCCCTATCGAATAAATTTAATGGTATGTACAGGCACAGGTTGTGTGGCTAATAAGTCTTTTGAACTTTTAGAAGCCCTGAAAAAAGAAGTGCAGAAGAGGAATTTAGACGCCGAAGTTGAAGTGGTCCCTACGGGGTGTAACGGATTCTGTGCTCTCGGACCAATTATTCTGGTTCAACCAGATGGTATATTTTACAAACAGGTTCAATCCAAAGATGCTGCGTTATTAGTAGAGGAACATCTGCTTAAAGGTAGACCTGTACAGCGGCTGATGTATACTCCACCTGAAGCCAAATCGCCTGTACCTAAAATGAGCGAAATTAATTTTTTCAAGAAACAAATGTTAGTGGCGATGCGTAACCGTGGGATAATCAATCCAGAAAGTATTGAAGAATATATTGCCCGTGACGGATATAAGGCACTGGAAAAGGCACTATCATCAATGACACCGGAGGAAATCATTAACGAAATAAAAGCCTCAGGCTTACGCGGTCGGGGCGGTGGCGGCTTTCCTACCGGGATCAAATGGGAAACCTGCCGTAAAGCACATGGTGATATTAAATATGTAATCTGCAATGCAGATGAAGGAGACCCTGGTGCATTTATGGACCGCAGTATCCTGGAATCAGACCCTCACTCCGTAATTGAGGGAATGATTATCGGCGCTTATGCAATCGGAGCCCACGAGGGATTCGTTTATGTTCGGAAGGAATACCCCTTAGCACTACGGCGCATTAAACTGGCTATTCAACAGGCACGCGATTATGGATTATTGGGGAAGGATATTCTCGGGTCCAAATTTGATTTTGACATTGAAGTTCATCAGGGAGCTGGCGCTTTTGTCTGCGGTGAATCAACAGCTTTGATGGCTTCGTTAGAAGGACGTGTTGGCGAACCGCGCGCCAAGTATATTCATACAGTAGAGCAAGGCCTTTATAATCACCCCAGTAATCTGAATAATGTGGAAACCTGGGCTAATGTGCCTATTATTATCTTACGCGGCGCTAAATGGTTTGCGTCTATTGGGACCGGTGATGTCACTGAAAGCCCCTGGGGCGGAAGCAAGGGAACTAAAGTTTTCTCGCTGGTGGGAAAAGTAGTAAATACCGGTCTGGTAGAAGTCCCGATGGGCATTACTTTACGTGAAATCATTTTGGATATTGGTGGCGGAATTCCGGGTGGCAAAAAATTTAAAGGTGTTCAGACTGGTGGACCCTCGGGCGGAGTGCTCCCGGAAGAACTGCTTGACCTGCCCATTGATTATGACCGCTTAACTGAAGCCGGTTCTATGATGGGCTCCGGCGGGATGATTGTTATGGATGAAGATGATTGTATGGTGGATGTGGCTCGCTATTTTATTGACTTTTTAAAGGACGAATCCTGCGGAAAATGTACTCCTTGCCGTGAGGGTCTCCGGCAAATGGCAGAAATTTTTGAGCGTATCTGCCAGGGAAAAGGCAGAGAGGAAGACCTGCCACTTCTTGAGGAACTATCTCAAACAATGATTGACGCGTCTTTATGTGCTCTGGGAGGCACCGCTCCGAATCCTGTTCTCAGCACGATGCGATATTTCCGCAACGAATATGAAGAACATATTAAACAAAAGAAATGCTCTGCTGGAGTCTGCAAGGCTCTGATTACTTTCAGTATTAATGCGGAAAAATGTACTGGATGTCATTTATGCGCTATGCAATGTCCTCAGCAATGCATCAGCGGCGAGAAAAAACAAAAACATATAATTGACCAATCTCGCTGTATAAAATGCGGTGTATGTTATGATGTCTGCAAATTTGATGCGGTAATAAGAAAATAAATCAACATCTCATAAGGAGATATAATATGTCGGCTTCGCCCAACACCAAACTAAAAATAAACATTGACGGCAAAGAACTAGAAGTTGATTACGGAACCACTATTTTGGCAGCTGCACAACAAGCCGGGATTTCTATTCCAACCTTATGCTACAGTCCGCTCGTAGAACCTTATGCAGTTTGTCGCCTGTGCTCGGTAGAAGTAGTGCGGGGTAAACGTCATCGCATTGTTACCGCCTGTAATTATCCAATAACCGCAGAAATAACCATCTATACCAATAATCAAAAGGTGCAAGCAATCAGAAAAACCATACTGGAATTATTATTAGCCCAGGCACCCAAAGCAGAAATAGTACGGCAGCTGGCACAACAATACGGCATTAATGAATCGCGTTTCCCGGTCGGCAATCCGGAGGAAAAGTGTATCCTGTGCGGATTATGTGTGCGAGTATGTGAAGAGCTGGTGGGAGCCGCGGCAATAGGATTTTCCTGGCGTGGAACAACCAGAAAAGTCTCCCCCCCCTTTGAGGAAGAATCACCTGCCTGTATTGCCTGTGGCGCTTGCGCCTATGTCTGTCCCACTGGCGCTATTACCCTGGAAGATTACAAACAACGTAAAATCATTCACAGCGAACTCTTCCTTGGTCCGACTACCGCCATCCGCGTTCCCTCGCTTCAGGCAGTGCCCAACGCACCTGTCATTGATAAAGAGCATTGCATCCATTTTATCACAGGTGAATGCGGTCATTGTGCTGAGGTGTGTGAACCCAAAGCCATAAACTATGATATGAAAGACGAAGAAGTGACGGTGCAGGTTGGAAATATAATCATCACTACCGGCTATGACCAGTTTGACCCGATCGTTATGGAACAATTTGGCTACGGGCGGTTTGACAATGTTCTAACTGCACTGGAATTTGAACGGCTGAATTGTGCTGCTGGTCCCACCGGTGGACGCATTCTGCTGGCTAATGGTGAAGAACCCAAAGCCGTGGCAATTTTACACTGTATCGGGAGCCGTGATAAAAATTACTTTGAATATTGCTCGCGTGTCTGCTGTATGTATGCCCTGAAATACGGACATCTGATTAAAGAAAAGACAGAAGCCGAAGTCTATAATTTTTATATTGATATGCGCTGTTTCGGGAAAGGCTATGAAGAATTTTACCATCGCTTGCTGGATGAGGGAGTAAGATTTATTCGCGGTAAAGCTGCAGAAGTTACGGATTTCCCGCTATCGCCCAATGAAAAAGGTAAGCTGATTGTGCGTTGCGAAGACACCCTCGCAGGAGTTATTCGACGTGTGCCGGTGGATATGGTAATTCTTTGTGCTGCCATCAAAAGTCGCCAGGATGCCAAAGAAGTCTCGCGTATTTTCTCCTGCAGTCTCAGTCCCGATGGCTTCTTCCTGGAGCGCCATCCGAAGCTGGCTCCCGTATCCACAAATACTGACGGCATCTTCATCGCAGGTTGTTGCCAGGGTCCCAAGGACATTCCAGATTCAGTGGCGCAGGGCGCAGCTGCTGCCTCAGCTGTCCTATCACTTATCAGCAAAGGTAAGGTGGAAATTGATGCTGCTATTTCTGAAATTGACGAAAACCGTTGCTCCGGGTGCCGAATTTGTAATGCGCTTTGTCCCTATTCAGCAATTGAATTTGATGAAGTAAAGAAAGTTTCTCGTATCATCCAGGCGTTGTGTAAAGGCTGTGGAACGTGTGTTGCAGCCTGCCCACGCGGCTGTATCACCGCTAAACATTTTACTGACCGCCAGATTCTCTCTGAGATTGAAGGCGTATTACGATATTAAAACCTGAAAGAAATAAACTCGGTGGAGGTCAAGATGACTTTTGAGCCAAAGATTGTCGGATTTCTGTGTAACTGGTGTACCTATACGGGCGCCGACCTTGCCGGAACCGCACGGTTAAAGTATCCCCCCAATGTGAGAGTTATTCGGGTAATGTGCAGTGGTAGAGTTGATCCCACATTTGTCCTGAAAGCATTGCAATCAGGAGCCGATGGTGTTCTGATTTGTGGCTGTCATCCGGGTGACTGCCATTACCAAGAAGGAAATTATAAAGCCCTGCGGCGTTATCTATTATTAAAGAGACTAATTAAACAATTCGGGATTGAACCGGAACGCGTGCGCCTGGAATGGGTTTCAGCTTCTGAAGGAGAACGTTATACTGAGGTGGTCAAAGAATTCACCGAACAAATCCGGCAACTTGGTCCGTTTTTTCCACCGGCCAAAGCTATGACAACCAAGTAAAATAAAATTTGTTGAGGACTAGTGTTTTTAATTTATGAAATCTTTATCCGAGTTAAAACTGAAAACACTCAAAAACGACCTCTACTTCTATCAAAGATGGGAGGAATGCAATGACAAATAAACTGAAACTGGGGCTATACTGGGCTGCAAGTTGTGGCGGTTGTGAAATGGCGGTACTGGAGATTTATGAGAAAATTCTGACATTGGCTCAATATGTAGACATCCTGTTCTGGCCTGTGGCAATGGATGCCAAATACAAGGACGTTGAGGCAATGCCCGATAAGCACCTTGATTTATGTCTGTTCAATGGCGCTATCCGCAATTCGGAAAGTGAACATATAGCCAGGCTTCTACGC
>CAYRXI010000025.1:0-5568 GCA_964428255.1 uncultured Candidatus Sumerlaeota bacterium | reverse complement strand
TGTTGCTTATGGTTCCTGTGCCACTGAAGGCTGTATCCCGGCACTGGCAAATATGACCAATAAAGAAGACGTCTTCAATTGCGTTTATGGCTATACTGCCTCTACTGATAATGACAAAAAAATCTATCCGCAACCCAGAACAAAAGTAAATGAAGGTGAAATAGAAATTCCTGAATTCTATGACACCGTTTATACTCTGGCAGATGTAGTGGACGTTGATTACTTCATTCCCGGTTGTCCGCCGGTTTCGGAACAGACCTGGAGCGTGCTGGAACATATTATTCAGGGCAAGCCATTGCCACCTAAAGGAACTTATCTTGGCTGTGGTGATAAAACTGTTTGCGATGAATGCCCACGAGAGAAACACGAAAAAAAAGTTAAAAAATTTCATCGGATATATGCCGTAGCGCATGATCCTAAACTCTGTTTTCTGGAACAGGGGATATTTTGTGCAGGTCCAGCGACTCGCAGCGGTTGCTCGGCACGCTGCCTCAAGGCTAATATGCCCTGCCGCGGGTGTTATGGAGCACCTGATGGCGTTATTGACCAGGGTGCTAAAATGCTTTCGGCACTGGCGTCCGTTATTGATGCAACTGACCCTGCTGAAATCGAGCAGATTATCGCCGACATTCCTGACCTTATAGGCTACTTTTATCGCTTCAGTCTTTCACATTCCCTTTTAAAGCGTGCCAATTTAACTAAAAGCTACGAATAGGAGATGAGAAAATAATGAAGAAAAAGACGATTATATCGTTACCACTCATTCTAATTACTTTTATTATACATACTGGTTGTAAACTACACTGGTTTGAGCCTTGCGAGAAGAAAAAGACTTTGAATTTTGAGGAATTGATTGAGACTGCCAAGCGCAAAGTTTATCCAGCACTGGTTTTCATAAAACCAATCATTGAAGAATACGAAAGCGGAGAGAAGAAAAAACAACGTGTCTTTGGCTCCGGCGTTATTATCTCACCAGATGGGTATGTGGTTACCAATAATCACGTGGTGGAAAAGGCTCTGCAAATCAACTGCGTGCTCTGGGACAAGAAGCAAGTTTCTGCTGAACTTATTGGCAGAGACCCGGAAACTGACCTGGCATTAATTAAGTTAAATATAAAACCGGAAGAACTCCCTTTACCTTTTGCCGAGTTTGCTGATTCTTTAAAAGTAGAAGAAGGGCAATTTGTACTGGCTCTTGGTGCTCCCTACGGGTTTACTCGCTCTATCTCACTCGGCATAATTTCTAATGCTAATCGTTATCTGGGCTTTGAGACTTTATATAAATATAACATCTGGCTTCAAACTGATGCAGCCATTAACCCGGGTAATAGCGGCGGTCCGCTGGTCAACACGGAAGGCAAAATCGTCGGCATTAATACGCTGGGTGTTACAGGCTCTGCAGAAAATATCGGCTTTGCCTCCTCCGTGGTAAAAAATATCGTTGACCGCTTGATAAAAGATGGGCAGGTTGTCCGTGCCTGGGAAGGGCTACAAATTCAGCCCCTGAATGATTTTTATTCTAACACCTTTATTAATGCCGATAAAGGCGTGTTAATTGCTGACGTTGAGAAGCATTCACCAGCAATGGAAGCCGGCATTAAGCCCGGCGACCTGTTGCTCTCTGTGAATGGGATTTCAACCAATGGTTTATATGCCGAAGACCTGCCCGGAATCCGCTGGTTACTGGCTGACTTACCACTGGATAAGCAAAGCGAATTTGTGATAAAACGTGGCGAGGAAGTATTGAAAATTAATCTTACGCCCCTGCTTAAGGGAAAAGTAGAAGGCGATGATTTTGATTGCGACCTCTGGGATATGACCGTAAAAGAAATTAACCAGTTTAAAAATCCCGACCTCTACTTCTACCGCAAACAGGGAGTTTATATTCAGGGCATTAAGTACCCGGGCAATGCTGCGGATGCTGGATTATATACCAATGATATTGTGCTGAGCATTGATAATAAGCCAATCAATAACCTGGATGATATTAAGCGAGTTTACAAAGAAATAATTGAAGACCAGAAACGAGAAAAGAAAGTCCTCTTTGAAATTCTACGCAGTGGCTATAAACGTTTGATCGTTCTTGACTATCGCAAAAATTATGATGAGGAGGAAGAAGAATGAAGCAGTTTCTTCAGCATATCTCAATAAATATATTAATTATATTGCTGATGTTGCCAGCCTCAATTTCACTGGCAAACGAATCTGTTCCCAGCAATATTATGATGTTTTCGCCTCAAACAATTGAGCAGGCGAAAAACTTGCTGCTTGATTCTGTAGCAATCGTCCAGCTCTACTGGAAAAAACTTCCAGAGGACAAACCCGGTGAATTAACTGGCGAAAAATCAATCTATAAAAATTTTGCTGAAAATAATACGTCGCTTGACCTGATTGGATTTGCCATTGACGAGGAAAAAAACATCATCATTCTTGATCCCTGCTTTGAGCTTCGCCGTCTGGAAAAATTAGAAATGACCTTGCCCAAAAGCAGTAAGACCATAGAAGGTGAACTGACAGCTGTTTTGCTACGTGCACCAGCACTCTTGGTTCGTCCTAAACAGCCAGCGCAAGCAGAAGAACTCAAACCTTTGCCTTTTATTCAGCTCCCCTCACAACCCTCAGCGCAGGAAACTTTCCTCGCAGTCACTGCGCTGCGGAAATTGCAGGAGACTTTCTTCAACCTCAGTCTCATCGGACCGGGGCTTGGTCCGATGGAAAAGGAACAATTGAAGTTTTATCTATACGCACCCCTCAATACTCAAGCACTTACCTCGGGCTATTTTCAATCTATGGTAGCGTATCCCATTTCCCTTGCTGCAGTCTTGAATAATAACCTGCAGGTAGTAGGTGTCGCCACTCATTCTTATCTTGATTGGACAGAAACGGATGCAATCTGGAAAGGCACTACCCTGAGCAAGGAGAAAGACTTACCCTTTTCTGCGTATTCAGTACTTCTGGAAAATCTAAAAAATAACTATGAACCATTTTTGTATAAGATAAAGATAGATTTTAGACAGAAACCTGAAGAAGAATCCGAAGATGTCCTGGGCGCATTTTATCGGATGTTCGGCATTGGTCGGGGAGAAAAAATAGAGGATTTTGAGGGTTATGGTCTTGCCATCAGCGAAAAATTACTCCTGGTCCCGAATTTTCTTGACCGTAACAAAGCTGCAAAAATTAAAAACATTACCATTACGCTAAATGAACCCAGCAAGAGTACTGATGAACATCAGAATCCTGTGGAAATAGAAGGGGAATTTAAGGGTGTCTATAAAGACCTGGCTGCTTTTCTTATCAGTGTAAAGGGAGATGTATCGCTAAAAAATGCCAGCGACCGCCTGGCTTTTGTTGACATCAAGCCCTATCAGCCGTATATCTCACTTCATTGCGAGAAAAAATTTGGCGACAAATACGTGATTTGTAATCATTTCCGCTGCTTTGACAAAACCAAAACCAAACAGAATAAATATAAGTGGAATTTTTATGGCGAAATCTCACGCGGAGACTTTATCCTTAACCAGGAAGGTAAGTTGGTGGGAATTTTTGTTAAAGAACGCGAGAAAGATGAGGAAATTAAACAGTATCAGAAGATTAGAAGCAGTCGCTATGAACGATACCTTACCGATGAGCATGAGTTTACCCCAAGCGGAGATGAGAATATAATTGCCTTTGCAAACATCAAAGAGGCATTAACAGCACCTGAAAAGCATTTAGACCCTATGATTAAGCCCTTATCCAAAGAGGAAGAAAAAGAGAAAGTATGGCTGGGCATTGAGTATATGCCAATGACCAAAGAGCTGGGAAAAAACTTAAAAGTAGAAAAGTTTACTAAAGATGGTGAAATAGGAGTTTTAGTTAATCTCGTGTACAAAGGCTCACCAGCAGAGAAGATTGGTTTAAAGCCAGATGACATTATTTTAAGCGTTCGGAAGTCTGACGACCGCTATCCTTTGGAACTACGTCCCCCCGAAGATGAATTTCAGGAGTTTGATCTTGGCAGTGTAGACGTGCCCAAGGCTTTGGAGGCTTTTGGATATAAAATGCCGGAGAAAAAGCCTTGGCGCTCCCAACAAAACTATTTTAACGGTTTGCTATACACTATTGGTAAAAACACTGAAATAGAACTCGCTTATTATCGCCCTGTTCCAGACAAACCCGGTAGCGGAGAAATCTTAACCAGCACAGTTAAAATAGAACCCGCACCTCCTGATTTTGAAAACGCCAGAAAATTCAAAGATGAAGATATTGGCTTAACGCTTAAGGATTTAACTTATGAGGTACGAGAAGCATTACACATCCCCGAAGAGCAAAAAGGAGTTGTGGTCGCAAAAGTTGAAACCGGGACACCAGCATCGGTGGCGGGTATAAAAACTTACGAAGTGATTCTGGCTATGGACGATAAGGAAATAAAAGACGTTGAAGATTTTAAAGAGCGGATAAAAGAGGCTGAAAAAGCCAGCAAAGAAAAGGTCTCGTTACGCATTCTGTCACTGGGTAAGAGTCGCGTAGTTGACCTTAATTTACCACGAAAAAAGCAGTAGTAAAAAACGTCTTTTGTTTCTTATAAATGGTTTATATCGCACGAAAACTGCAGTTTAAACGTCTTTTAAAGAAACTCGTGATTTAATAAACCTGAAAGAAGATGTTCTATGTTTAGGCTATATATTTATGTTTAAAAACTATTGATTTAGAATTATTTTTTAAAAATAATCTTATTTAAATAGTCGAGGGTTAGATAATGAAAAAAATTTCAATTGACCCTATTACCAGACTGGAGGGCCATGGAAAAATTGATATTTTTGTTACTGATGAGGGTGAAGCGGCAAATGCTTATTTTGTTATCCCTGAACTGCGCGGGTTTGAGAAATTTGCTGAAGGCAGACCAGTAGAAGAACTGCCACACATTACACCCCGAATTTGTGGTGTCTGTCCTGAGGCTCACCATATGGCAGCGGGCAAAGCCGTGGATGCAGTGTTTAAAGTTGACCCCCCAAGCACAGCCAAAAAACTGCGGGAACTTCTCTATAGCGCCTTTTTCTCCAGCGACCACACTACACATTTTTATATTCTGGCTGGACCAGATTTTGTTATGGGACCCGATGCACCGGTTGCTGAGCGCAACATTCTCGGCGTGATAAAAAAGGTTGGTGTAGAAATAGGTGGTAAAGTCATAGAGATGCGTAAGCGTTGTAATCACGTGGTAGAATTACTTGGTGCCCGGCAATGTCACCCAATTTGTAATCTGCCGGGCGGAGTCTCTAAAGGCTTAACTGAAGAGGAACGCAAAGAAGTTGAAGAAATTGCCAGATGGGCTATTGACTTCTCTCACTTCTCCATTGACCTGTTTAAAAAAATCGTTCTCGCTAACTCTGCTTATAAAGATTTAATTCTGGGAGATGTGTATTATCACGAGACCTATTATATGGGACTGGTAGATGAGAAAAATAAAGTGAATTTCTACGATGGTAAAGTGCGAGTGGTTGACCCTGAAGGTAAAGAATTCTGTAAATATTCTCCTGCTGAATATCGGGAACATATAGCAGAACATGTAGAGCCGTGGACATATCT
>CAYRXI010000024.1:29565-32427 GCA_964428255.1 uncultured Candidatus Sumerlaeota bacterium | reverse complement strand
TAACTGCATACCATCCACCTTTGGAGAAAGGACCATTGATTGGTTCATTTGGAGGGAGAAAAAAGTATAATTCTTTTAAATATCCAAAGATCGTCGATTGATAAAGACTTCATTAGCTCTATCATGATGAACAATAGACGACACATAAATAATCTCTCTTGCTGATTCGTCAATAGCAAAGAAAATAATATTCTCCAAGATCATTAGATAAGAAATTTTTCTATGACCAAATCCTACATTTTTCTGAAGATACACTTTTAAGTTAATGTGGGATTGGTGAATTTTTATGTGGAGTACCGTGAGTCCTCTCATTGCTTTAAATTACAACTTATTATGAGGACACGATGCACTCCATATTTAAATTTTATCTAATGATCAGGGAGGAAGCTAAGCAATTAGACTTCTTCTTTATTTCTACTCCTTGGCAGCAAAGCAATTCACTCTTTAATAAGGCTGAATCCATTTTGCATAGGCAATTCCACCACCAAATAAAGCAACTTTATTCTCATATTTTGTTCCAGCGGTCATAGAACGAATAAAACCATTTTTATCGCCTACCAGAGCCGTGTGAAGAATAGCATTGGTTGGGTTCTCCAGAATGATAATATCTATTCTGCCGTTTAAGCCCCTGAATTTTAAATAATCTTTTTCTCTTGATTGAACCAATTCAAAATCTTTTTGCAATCGTTCAATCATTTTGAAAGTTTTGCGATATGTTCCACCTTCCGGTCCAACAATCAGCTTGCCCTGAAATCTTACATTGCGGTCATCGTAGGCAATGATGCTGAGGTGGTGATTTGAGCTGCGTTTAAGCCACTCGCATAGTTTATCTCCATGCTGCTCAGCATCGCTATACCCATAATTGCTATCAAGAAAGGAAATTCTGGTGATTTCATCAGGAATCTGGCTAATACTGTTTAAGTAGGTGAAGATAAAACTCCCCCCTCCACTATGACCGGATAAACATAGCGTCAAATTGGAAAGCGGGAGTTTTGATTTTACTGATTGAATTAATTGCTGAATCAATTTCCTACTATCAGGGTTTTTCCTGCACCAGGAGGGCCAGCTTTTATCAAAAGTCTCCAGATAGGCTATCACAATGTTTTCTTCGGTGATTACCTCACGGAGGCGACGTGTTTGAGCACCTATATGCTGAATGTCAAAGTGCCAGTCATCGCCTTTTTGTAATTTCTTGCCAATAGTTTGGGCGGTAGTATTGCCATTGGGTAGTGCATAGAAAATAAGTTGTGTTGGCTTTTGCAAATCAAGGGAGTTTGGAGCAGGTGCATTAATATGAACTTTAACTTCAGGAGCAAAGGTATAGGTTGTTATTTGCTCGTCAAAGTGTGGACTAATAAAAAAACCTGGCAAACGTCCGTTGATTATTGGAGGAAGGTTTTCTGCTATGCTACAAACAGGAATTAAAAAAATCGTGACTATGAACTGAAGTATTAATAGCCTGAAGGCACTTTTACATCTTTTTACTGCTGATAACATAAACATAGAAATTCTTGGAAATTGTTAAACGCCCGTCAAATGATTTACTCAAGAGTTGGTAAAATTATTAAATCTTAAGTTGCAACTTATTGCTGTCACTCTTTATAATTTTAGGTACTGTGCTTTTTTGCATAAAATTTTTTAAGGATAACTGGAAAAATGAAAAAGATAAGTAGAAATGAGGCGTTTAATATTGCATTAATTAGTCTGATATTATTGCTGAAATCTTTTTTTATCTATGCTTCGGATAATGAAACAACAAGTACAACTGAAACAAAAGTTGAGGTACAGAAAACACAACTGATAACCCCTAAAGTAGAAAACCCCTTTGCGAAGTTAATTCTTCACCCGCAAAGAATTGACCTGCGTCGTTTGCTAATAGATTCGTTAAAGAATTGCCGCGTCAATAATGATTACCTTGGAGCGGCTAAAATCAATGCTTATTTTGCTGGAGAGGCATTTACTCGCGCAAAACGTGTGCTGGATTACTGGTTCTGGCAACGCGACTCCGAGACCTTTTTATTCCCTGAAAATGTTCAGGGTGAAGCCCGAAGGTGGATTACTAAAAATTCGGCTGCTGATTGCTTCCCGTTTCTGGTAATTGCTGCTCATTTTCTGGATTCTCCAAGGTTTACAGCCCTGGCACACACATTAAATCAAGAGAAAACCTTATCTGAGAAGTGGTGGAGCGTGCTGGACCCCTTTCTCGGTGAACAGCGCCCTGCAAGAGGTATCCTGCCTTTATCTTTTGACCTTCTGACTGATAAGCCCATTAATCAAAACATTAACGAAATAATATTCGGAGCAGGAGAGTATTGTAAAGATGGACTGCTGGCAATCTTTGAGCGGCTGGGTAAGCAGGATGCCAGTGAGCCATACTTTAATCGGATGAAGGAAATAACGGAGGCAATTTTTACTGTAGCACCTGTAGATTCTGATTATGGTAAATTACCATCCACCTTAGCCGAAGTTAATGGCGATATGCTGCAGGTATTATCACGGTTATACTGGGCAACGCGGGATGAAAAATATCTGGTCTGGGCAGAGCGCATTGGTGATGCATATCTGCTGGAGGCAATTCCGCGCAATTTTTCACTACCACCTTTTTCCTGGGATTTTACCCAGCACAAAGCGATATCCAGTATCTGTAAACTGCGCGACCACGGGAATGAAATTATTCCGGGGTTAACAGAATTGTATCTGATTGAATTTTTGGAACAAAGAGAGCGTGAAACAATATATTATCAGCCGCTAAAGAAGATGCTGGATAAAATTCTGGAGATTGGGCGAAACCCAGATGGTATCTGGTATAATCAGCTTGTGGCTGAGACGGGTGAGGGTTCAAATACCGGCCTGAGCGACAAC
>CAYRXI010000024.1:28910-29555 GCA_964428255.1 uncultured Candidatus Sumerlaeota bacterium | reverse complement strand
TCTACAATGCCTATTATACCTTTTATCTGGTGTGTAAACTTGGCAATAAATGCCCGGTAGCAGAACAACAACGCTATTTAGACGCCATTGAATCAACGCTTCACAATTTACAAAAATATAAATCGTTTCAATGGGAATGGAGCGATCAGGATGGATATGCGGATACAATTGAAAGTGCCCTGTATTTACTGAATCGGTTTCCCGGGGTCTGGAGTGGGTTTGACTGGGTAGATGACGAGATTCAAATATTGTTTGCCAAGCAGGCACCGCAGGGATTTATTGAGGCGACATACTTGGATGGTAACTTTATCCGGACTGCTCTATTATTTGCATTCTATAAAACTCAGGGCACATACGTCACACCCTGGCGTAAAGATGTTTTGCTGGGTGCATTTAGAATCAAGAACCGTGAGCCACTTCATAGGAAAGAAAGCACTCGGCAGGACAAAATTCAGGAGGATACCACCACGGATACACTTTATATCTATCTGGAAGTTAGCGAAGCATGGTGTGGGAAACTTATGTTTGATTATCCACGACATATCGTCCATCTTGGGCTACCCCTTAACTACCCACGTTTGAATGAATGGCCAGAGTGGTTTGTTGTAGATGAGGCAAGGGAATATCGGGTGATTGACCTTCAAT
>CAYRXI010000024.1:26332-28900 GCA_964428255.1 uncultured Candidatus Sumerlaeota bacterium | reverse complement strand
CTGGAGCTAACACCATTTCAGCGTGTGATGCTTAAAATAGAATCTCTACATAAATCCGAACAGAATTAAAGAACCAAATTTATTCTAATATTGTTATGTTGATTTCAAACTGGATTAGAGGAGATGGGTTTATTGCTGGCTGAGTTCACGGGCGCGGGCAGTGGCACGCTGGATAGCTTCAATAACTATGTCCTTGAAACCACTTTGGGAAAAAACTTCCAGGGCAGCAGCTGTTGTGCCACCAGGAGATGTGACTTTTAAACGCAAAGTCTGGGGAGCCTCGGTAGACTCACTCAGGAGTTTTCCAGCGCCAAAAGCAGTTTGTCTGGCTAATTTTTCGGCAACGTCTTCTGGCAAGCCTGCTTTTTTCCCCGCCTCAATCAAGCACTCCACCAGATAAAAGAAATAGGCAGGACCGCTGCCGCTAAGTGCGGTTATGGCGTCAAGGTGGTCTTCCTCAACTTCCACTACTAAACCCAGTGCCGAAAAGATGGTGCGGGCTAATTGTAAATCCTGCGGTAGAGCATATCTGCCAGCAGCGATGGCAGTAGCTCCTGCGCCAATCAGCGCTGGAGTATTAGGCATAGCTCTCACTACTCTTATATTGTCCCCTATAGAAGCGATAAAATCCGTGCGAATACCGGCGGCAACACTCAAAAAACAGTGCTGTGAAGTAACTGCAGGTTTAATTTCAGCGAGTAACTCACGCATATTTTGTGGTTTGACAGCCAGAATTATAAATTCTGCCATATTCAGGACTTCAACATCAGTTCTGCAAACACTTATGCCGAAATCCAGCGTTAACTTCTCCAGTCTTTTTTTATCAATATCAAAGGCAAAAATATTTTGAGGGAGGGTAATTTCTTTGGTCACTAGCCCTGCGATTATAGCACTGCCCATATTCCCGGTGCCAATAACACCTATTTTTATGCTGGAGCTCATTGGGTTACAAAATCTTCAAGGTTTATATGGAAAATATCTATGCTAAGTTTATTTAAAACCAGTCTTGAAGATGTGTCGGATAGTCGTGAAATATAGCATTTAATAAGGCAGGAGTTTGATTATCTCTCACTTTTAATCTGCCCTGAAATATCAAATCTTCAGCTGTTGCGTAGCCGCAGAAAAGCTGTGAAAACGTCTGGATATCGCACTCGGCATCAGGTGTGGCAGATGACTTTTTAACTACAACTACTTCTCCGTTTTGCAATTCAACACTCCAGATGCCGTCATTCCAGGTGGCGTAGTCGTCGTGAATATGAACACTAATTTTTGCACTGGTTTCTGGGTTATAGCCACGTGCTTTAACTGCTTGCACCAGATCAACTATGCGGAACTGGAAACTGGCTTTTTTCTCGGTTTGGACGTATGCCTCTTTAAAATACACCCATAGGTCCAGATTATAAGGTGAAAAAATTGTAATTTTAGCCACATTTGTAGGTAGCGTTGCGAGGAAAGACATCATTGCCCGTAAGGCTGTCTCATTCGTAAAGGCAAACTCATTGGTAATAGATTCATACCCGCTTTTTCCTTCCAAAGGTTTGTTCTGGCAGAAAAACCATCCGATATATTTTCCCCCGTCGTGGATAAGATATACCTGGCCATTATTTTTCTTTAGCCACTCCAGTTTTTTGTGCCATAGTGATTTATTTCGCTTTATGCATACATTGTACCTACGTGCCATTTCTTCGTAAACTTTATCAAGGACCTTGATATTTTCTGCATCTTTGCCAGCATCTACGAGTCGGCTTTCTTCAGAATACAACAGGTCATTCTGTTTAAAGTTGGTATAACAGAGTCGATGACCAGCAATCTCCCAGCCGAATTTGCGATAGTATCTAAAAGAAAACGGATACAAAACCGAGACCCAGAGTTTGCGTTCACGAAGCTGGGTAAGACTATCAAGCATTAGTGCTCCGGCGTAACCTTTTCCCTGCCGGTCAGCCCAGGTGGCAACTCCGCCAATTCCGCCCATCGGAACCACTTTCCCGCCCAGCCTGACTTCATAGGGGATTATTTGAAGCATGCTAACCAGCCGTTTGCCTTCAAAGATGGCACGGGTATTTCGGATATCAACTTCCTCCATCCACTGGCGTGCCACTTCTAATGGAACCCGATAAGCATTGTTATAAATAGCAACGATTTGCTCTTTTTCTTCAGCTCGTATTTGTCTGATGTTGGGGATGTTATTTTTCATACTGCTATCAAAAATTAATTCAGATAAATAAAAGGACTAAATAAAAAAGCTTTAAAGATTTATGAAATTATATACTGAATAATTGAACTAATGAACTATTTAGATTTTCCGGTGTAGTTATTAGTAAGGAAGATTGAGCTCGCGAATCTGAACCTCATCAATAAATAGCTGGGCATTGGGCAAATCACCTGGATCAAAGTTCATCAGGTCAATGGCAATTTGAACACCAGAAGTTATACTGGCTTGATCCGGACGGAAATGGACGGTATAATCTCTATATTTGTTCCCTGGTAACGGGAAAATACCATTGCCACCAAGACTGTTAAAGACTTTCATTGCAATTTCATTATAACTGCCGGACATCACCCGAATAC
>CAYRXI010000024.1:13346-26307 GCA_964428255.1 uncultured Candidatus Sumerlaeota bacterium | reverse complement strand
GTCGGATTTACTATACCATCCGGACCAAAACCAATCAGGCACCGTACTTCATACATTTTATCCGCAATCAGCTGGACAGAATTATCTTGCACAAATCTAACTGTCGGACTAACCCAGTAACCAAAGGTGTTGACATTATTGGTAGCAGTCATCACCAGATTCCCAGCTTCACGGGAGAATTGCGGGGGGGTGAACCCGGCGGCGGAACCAGATTGCCAGCTCTCTTCATTGATATTAAAGGTATACGTGCAGGTACGATTAGGCCATCCTGCATTAATGAGGCGGTCAAAAATCGGGTAAGCAATCATCCTGCCAGAACCGGAAATGTTATCTACACCGGTAGGTGCCAGATCATCGCAGAAGAACCGTAGATAAGAGTTAATCTGGTCTGGAGTATCATAAGGTAAAAGTTGTTTAAGCAAGGCAGCGACACCTGCTGCATGTGGTGAGGCGGCAGAAGTGCCATAAAATGCTTCAAAGCCAGGAACAGTAGTGACCACGCCATCATAATTTGCCATTTCTGGCTTTATTCTACCATCCAGCGTTGGTCCACGGCTGGAGAAAGGTTCAACTGTTAAACGACGAGGACTATTAACATTAATCGCACCTATAGACATTACGCCACCACCGGCATCGCTATTGTTGGTAACACTGCTTTCAGGTGTAATATATTCCAGCATCTGTGCACCACCCCAGATAAAAAGGTCAAGTCGGCGAGGTGTCAAATCAACTTTCTTACGCATAAAAACTACGCTGACTATGGTATCAGCACCGGTATTTATAATAATTGCGGCTTCCACCGGATTTCCATCACCTGCCTGAATGTCTGTGCTATAGGCAATCGGATTGTTAATGTCAAGCGTCTGTGAATTTAGGATGTAGAGGTCAATGTCATCACTTGAATAACCAAATGGTTCATACCAGGTAAGCCAGAATATAGCAATTCCACCACTTGGAATTTTAACCTCCAGAGTTTCGTCATATCTTCCAGCGGCAGGTTCATAAATAAAATTGTGAATTCGGTTGGAAAGTGGTTTAGGAGCGTCAGTAAAGTATCCACCATAATGTGTTTGTGCTTCATTACCTACAGAGGTATAATATAGAATGCCCTGCCTCACTATCTCTGAATTGGTAAGAGATGTGGGACTGGTACCATCAAGGTTGCCATCACCTAATACTCCTATGTCATCGCAAATAATATCGCAATTTCCACCATTAGGTCCTTTAGTTGCAAGCCAGCGTTTGGCTTCATTAAATGAGGCAACATTGGAAAAATCAAAAGTAGCAAATACCAGTGTGGCTTTGGGGGCAAGGTCGTGGATGATTTCCATCATAGCCGTTCCTTCGGCACCCTGATTAATGTCAACCTCATCCCCGAAAACACCAAATTTGATCCCGGTGCCGGGGTAGTAGTTATCGGGGGGTTGAATGCAGGGATAACCGCTATATACGGGTAGGTCGCCAGAAGCAGCACTCTGGTTTGCATATTGCATTCCATCGGAAATTACACCAATTGTAACACCCGAGCCGTCATAATTAAATATTTGTCTGACTTCGCGAGTTCGCAAATATTGATCTGCCAGTGTTGTGACTGAGCCAGTGTTAACTTTTATAGCTGGTGGTAGGCGAATAAATTTTACTTCTTTGAGTGTTGAGAGTTCATAAATTTTATCCCGTGATAAATGGGTATAAAGAACATTACGGCGTGGTTCCGTCCATCTTGTATTAACTCCTAATGCTTCTAACTTCTCCAGGGTTGATTTATTTAAATCTGGCAGATGGATCTCTACAGCAATTTCATTTTTTGCATTAATACCAATTCCACCAGTAGTTTTTATACCATTGATGCCAGAGCGCAATTTTTTCAGGGCTGATTTATAAATTTCCGGTTGTTTTTGCAAGTTATCTATAACTTGCTGGAGCGCACAGGCAATCTTGGGGTTGAGATTAAGTTTATGTTTTCCAAAATCATCCGGGAGCTGTCCAAAGCTGGCATTCACTGTCCCCTCAGCTTTAGGCACATCGGTTTGAGCAAACAATATCCCCGAAAATATCATCAGCATTAGCGCTGCAATCAGCACCCTTTTCATAAATCTTCCTCCTTAATATCTTTTTGCAATTCTTTTCTATTCATATAATGTCCACCCAGGAGAAGTCTGCATAATCGGATAAGGAACATCCGTCATAGATACAATAAATGCATCTGGACGACTTCTCCCGATGATATTATCCGGATTGATTATGGTTATTTGTCTACCACCGGGCAAAGCATTTTCTGCAATATTCACTTTGACCTTGATCACTGATGATAATGTCAATTCAGGCTGACTTACCACATTAACGCCCTGGCCGAAGTAAATTGCCAATCCTGGCTTAAAGTTGGAGCCGACAATTGTAACTTCCAGATTTTTAGTACCACGTACAGCCTGTTTGGGAGAGACTGTGCGAATAATTGGATTACCGGGAGTCCTGACAGTGATAATATTTCTGGCATTCCAGTTAGCACCAATCGTGCGGTTAAGGAAAAGGAAATTAGGCCAGCCGGGAACAGACTGCGAGCCAAATTCTCCTACCATAGACACGAAAATGTCTAAATCACCATCACGGTCTATATCTACCAGGTCGACGTCACGAGCATTGTTATCTACATTATAACCACCTGGAAATCCACCATGAATTCGGAAAGCATGAGGATTAGGAATTTCCCAGTTGCTGACGTCTGTAAAGATACCTGAGCCATTGTTTAGCAACAACTGGACAAAGCGTTCATTCCAGGCGGCATAGTTGGCAACTACGATATCTAAATCGCCATCCAGATCCACATCACCCACATCGCAACCATAACTTTCATTATACACGAGTGGAAGCCGCATAAATGTCTCGTCATTAAATCGCCCACTTCCATCATTTATGAGTAAAATATTCTGTCCATTGGCAACGGTTATAAAGATATCGTAATCCGGGTCAAAGTTACCGTTGCCATTTCGGTCTTCCCAGTCCAGAATCCCATTGTGATTAAAGTCTTCATCCGGGTCAAGGATGCCATTGCCGTTAATATCTTCTGTTGGTTCGCCATCATGGTCAAAATCCGCTACCGCGATTCCCTGACAATTAGCAATAATGGTGGGGATACGGTCATCGGTTTCCACAAACGTGCCATTGCCATTATTCAACAGTAACCGGCAGTAGGGGAAGAAATTAGGACCCGCATTGCCACGGGGTCCATTATTAGCAAAGAGTATGTCCAGATCACCATCTCCATCAAAATCCGCCAGTGCTACATCATAAGTGTCGTCCATATAAGGACCCTGTGTGTTATTTGCATAAGTGGTAAGAGGTAAATTCGTATCAGTCATATCAGCAAAATAGAATTGATTTGGTCCCGGACCGGGCAGATTTAACAACAGGACATTTGGTGCACCAGAATTTGTCTCACCATTGGCAATCACTACATCAAGACAACCATCGTTGTTAACGTCTCCTACAGCCACCTTACGACTGAATTCCCGCGGACTGGCACTGGGATAATTCGGCAAATGTGTCAGAGATACATCAACGTAGATACCATCTCCTATGCGGTCATTATCTGGCACTGAATTAACCACAAAATCGTTTGAGTCTATATTTAGATACAGACGGTTTCTGGCACGGTTGTTGGACTGGAAAATATCGTAATCACCGTCATTGTCAAAGTCTGCAAACTTTACATCGTAAGCTGGCGCTGGCCAGTCACTTAGGAAAACATTAGTGATATCCCCATTATTCTGTAACAGGCGCGGAGCCGGGAAATTACTGCCCGCTGGTTTCAGGAATCGCACCCCTTCATTCAAGGGATAGCCTGTATTCAGAAGCAATAGCGGGTATTCACCACCGATTCCAGATACACCACCATTGGCAATCACAATATCATAGTCGCCATCATTATCCACATCTGCTATATCTGCGTTAACGCTGGCATTTGCCATATAATCAAGGTTTGGCGCTGTGTGTGAACCACCCCAGTAAGGTGATTGCCCATAAATTGAGGCATCATAATACATTGGTGGGTCGTTTCGGTTAATTGGGTCAGGAGGTAGATTGTAGAACTGGTTCTCCAGTAATTCATTTTGTGTGGCACCGTAGTTACACACAAATACATCTATATCACCATCGTTGTCAAAATCGGCTGCCACACCGAACAAACTGTAATTATCCCCATTTCGCCATATATTCCCTACGGTGGCATCTTCAAACGAAGCAAACGAATCATTAAGATGTAATTCAATCGGTCCCGGGAATTCTGTAACTTGCCACAAAGCTGAAAGTGGTGCATCGTTGAAAATCATTAAATCTTGGTCACCATCATTATCAAAGTCAGCAGCTACACCTCCTCTTGCGCGCCCACGATGAGCCGGAATTCTATCACCACGGTAAGGATAAGGATAGACCACGTACACATAGCTCATCATATAATCGTTACCTGCACCTGTTACCCAAGTAAATCTGCCGCGATGTGAACCAAGTAATGAAACTGGTCCATCTTCTGAGTCTATGAAATAATGTGGATTTCCAAAACTACCCGGGTTAATTTCAATAATTTGATTGTAGCCGTAAGAAGTAAAGTCACCAACAATAATACCCTGGGTATCATCCGGATTAAAGCCCAAGTGATTTGTCTCTGGAGGTGGACCGGGGAAATCATTAGCGTAACCTTCAGGAATAGGCAGCCACAGATAATCCCCGGTAATCGCCTCATTTAAGTAAGGAAGCATAAAGAAATCTTCACCATAATTTACTGTCCAGAAATAACCATCACTGAGAGAATCACCATCTATATCAAGATTCTCATAAACGACAGTCTGGCCTTCTGTTCTGCCTTGATAAGTTGTTCGCATATCTCCAACCACTATATCCAGGGCATTATTAGCGAAAACAGGCGAGAGACAAACCTGATAAGTCCGGCTGAAATCGCGCTCATCATTGCTACCTCCACCGGGAGTCTGGGGAAAATCAGGCATTAATGGAGGCAAGCGGTCTTTATTTTCCGGGGCAATAGCATCACCTCCAAATAAGCCGTCAGCCCCCAGTGTCTCATCAGTAAAATAAAACCCCCGCCGTGCCGGATCTTTATCATTAACATGATTGATTAATACTCGTTCACTGAATCGCAGTTGATAGGTTACTGGAGGACTTACTGGAGCAGAACTTAAGATACTGGCGACCGGCTGGAACCCAACCGTTCCTTCAAAGTCCGGGAATGTATTATAATTTGAAACTACAATGTCAATATCTCCATCACTATCAATGTCGCCCACGGCACTGCGAGTTGAGACATCCAGTGCACCATTATAAAGATTAAAGGGACCAATATTTAAAATTCCCGGGTCAACGGTAGTAGTAACATCTCTGAAGAAGCCATCACCAATAAAATCGCTATCAGGATTAGGATTAATGCCGGTGTCATCAATGTCTTCATTTATATAGAGGCGATTCTGAGCACCAGTAATGTTTGGTGTATCCAGTGAAGCAAAATTTGAGACGTATATATCCAGATCACCATCGCCATCAAAATCTGCGAGGTTAACATGATAAGAATAGTCTGCATCCAGTTTGCCAATCCAGCGGTCATCTTCAGTAGTGGGTATTCCATCCACCCCATAAGTCTTATCAATGAACTGCATTTTGCCTGTTTCAATTAATTGATTAAAATAAATCCTATTAACCAATGAAATGGCACCCGCTGGACCAATAGCGCCGTTGGCAATGACTATGTCCAGATCTCCATCATTGTCAAGATCGCCAGCTGCTGCACCGAAAGTATTGAACCCCGGGTACTCATCAGGCAAGGCAGTACCACCGTTGCGTGGCGAGCGGTCAATGAAGAACAATCTACCTTGAGGTGGTGGTGTGGGGGTTGGTGTGGGACCGGGAGTTGGTGTAGGACCGGGAGTTCCAGTCGGAGTGGGAGAAGGTGTGGGTGTTTCACCGGAAGGTGTGGGTGTCGGCGTGGGAGTCGCTGCAGCCACATTGGTCACGATGACAATGCCTTTGGTCATTTCACAGGAAGTAACTGGAACTGGTTCAGATACAACCAGGTCGTCGCCATAAGCACAGTCTTTATAAGAATTATTTTGTTTATAAAAGCCATATACTACTTCAAAACTTACAGATTTGCCAGGATATAAGGTATAATCGCCAAAGTAAAATGCAACTGCCGCATTTGCCCAGAGCCAGCGAGATAAATAAGGATATTCAAAGGGATAAATAACCAGATTTAACCAGTTGGCAATAACTATTTCCCGGGTACTTACTCCTGTGGGCTGATTTACAGAAAATATCGCAGAATAAATGGGATTAAAATAATCGTCAACTACATAGAAATTAAATGGGACTCCGACCTGGGGTCTGAGCCGTGTCTCTTCTGTAATTTGCTGACCATTTACCACAAATATTGCCCGTTGATTATAACCGACTGCGGTAGCAAACATATTACGCAGTCTGATATCAATTGGCACACTATCTCTATTAGTAAAGGTGAAGGTAACCTTTAAGTCGTCATAATTTTGATTCTCACCTGCCGTATTTACTATTTTTAACTTTTCTTCCAACAATAACGATCCTCTTAATAACCAGCTGCCATATGCCTCTTTTGCTGCATCATTGACTCTCATCGGGGTAACCACGGTGTCAAAATGTCTACCAAAATTTGTATATGAAGTGGCTTCATCTCCGCGGCGCGTTACGATTGAAACAAAGGAATCATTGGGATTGGGATAATTAGCCAGGAGATATGGACCTTGAGTCATTGCCATCGTGAATTGTCCGTATTCATTAACAGCCACCCGAAGCCATTCATTTCCGAACACATTATCGCCGGGATTATTGGGCCAAATTTCTGTCTGTGTGGGTGAAGGCAAATCACAACCGCCATAAAACTCGGAGGTGAATGATTCCGTGCCAGCGAACATTGCCAGCACCTCATCTTCCACTGCCAGCACAGGGTCTACAGTGCCAAGATAAACAGCATAGTCTGGAGCTGAGGGAAGCCCCTTAACCTCAAAAATGCCATTCAGCTGTTGAGCTTTATCTGCAAATATTCCCACGGGCATTTGTAAGTCTTTACCCGTATACACCTGGGCAATTAATTTAATTGGTCCGCGGTCAGACTGTATAGTATCCAGATCAAGCTGTCTGCTTAAATTGGGGACACCAACAAAAACGGGAGCCATCACCACCGGTGCATCCACCTGGGGATTACCAATACCGGTAACAATTGGAGAATTGCCATCCAGAACTTCGCCGGCAATGCCGCCGCTACGTAAAAATGCCTTTGTAGGATAAGCTAATCCCAGGGTCATTTTATCATCAAAGTCCAGCTCACGAAATGCCCACGGGTCAGTAGGATAATATGAACCAGGTCCCCGATGCCCTCTTCCGGTCCAGCTCGCCATATATAAATAGGAATGTCCAACTCCAACCATATGCCCCATCTCGTGTTGCATAATACTTTCAACGTCATAAACACCCAACCAGTCAGCGTAAGCAGCCCCATCAGGCGGGTTCTCCGGTGCCAGGCGCCATTGATTTATAAATTGATTCATCACTATATCTGAATCAATAATGGTGCCCGCCTTGTATTTTCGGCGTGGCAAATACACATCTACGTACCCATCTCCGTCAATGTCCAGATTTACCATAATTAGCCCGTTGATTACATCAACGGGAATACCTGGTTGAGCAGTAGCGTCAAAATCCTGCGTAAAATAGTACCAGGTGGTAAGGGAAATTACACCGGCAGGCAAAGTAACAACGGGGTCCTGATAGGTAATAAGATTAAATCTATCAAGCGCTACCCCTACGGGACCAAATGGATACCAGGGGTTCAGCCCGATAAGAAAATCAGAAAAAACTGCGTTTTCCATAAATTCAAAATATGAAAACTCAACCTCATTCATCCGCTTAATACTGCGATTAACAGCTTGCAGAATTTCATATCCCTGGATGTTGTATGTGTTCATATTATAGGGAATAACGTCACCGAAGGGGTCGCGGTATAAAGCTAACATAACGGGCATATCTTCATCCTGCCAGCGTAGTGGCACCGGGCGTGCGTAATCATCGCCAGGATCGACCGGATCTGCTATTTCTAATTTCCAGATTTTTACCAGATTGCCACCTAATACGGGAGTTTGGAAAGCCAATAACATTAAAAAGACAGGTATGCAAATGAACATCGTTTTCCGTTTCATAAATTATCCTCACACAATAAAGTCAAATGTCTGTAATACACCTATTATATTTTTAATGTCTATTTTTTTGATAGTACTGCGCTTATTTGCTCTTTTACCTCTTCCAGCGTTTGTAAGCTGTTGAAATTAGGCAATGCAGTGATAATGTTTTGAAATCCCTCACTATCACCTGACTCTTGACCTTTTTTAGATTCTTTGGCTTTTTTCAAATCTTCTACGGTTTTCAAATTTTTCTTATCCATCTTTGATATCTGGGGAACTAATTTACCAGGTGCTCCCGGTTTCGGTCTCAAAGTGGCAAGATACACTTCGTTATCTTTATCTATATTCTGTGATTTTACTGTTATGTCAGTGCCAGCCTCTTTTGTTGCTGGCTGTTGTTGTTCAGAAAGAATCTGTTCTACCTGCTGTTGTATCTGCGCTGCCCGTTCCGGAGTTTCGTCTCTGGCAGCAGTTATTAAAGCATATAGCTTCTGTGCCACTAAATCATTGTGAACAAAACCCAGGTCTTCCATACGGAATCGGGAAACCCGTTTCTCACCGGTTAATTTGTCAGTGAGAATCGTCCACTTGCCCTGCCACAAGCCGACAACTGTTGGTGAATTCGGAAGTGTGGAGCGACTTAATGATTGTTTATAATTTTCTGGTAGGTCAGGTCTTAATAATAGGTCATTAACTTTTTTCTGTTGTTCAGCAATTTGTTTGGTCTCCAGAAACAATAGCACTTCCTCACCTTTGTAAAATTGAGGCATCCCTTCCACATATTGCCCCAGCGGTATCGGTGAGCTTAACTCACCACCTAGTAGTGTCAGAGTAAATTCAGCAGCTAGTCTTCCCTTTAGATACTCACTGGTCTGGATTTTAACCCGGGTTTCAATATGACCTGCAACAAATTCGCACTGTTTATCAACACACTTTCCGATTAGTATTACATCAGCTTTTCGGACCAAATCTTTAAGGGTCAAGGCTTCATAGTATAATGCCCAGACGGAATTACTAAAACAAAACATTATAAGAGTTAAGATTATATAAAAACAACGCAACATTGTCATTCTATGCCTCCACCTCTGCTTTTAAATTCTTTTAATCATTTAAACATTAAAATTTCTAATCAATTTTTATTATTTTATCTTAATTCAAGTCAACTGGAATTTACGGACGGAGTGTTGTAATTTCAGCATTGTTTTGCAAGCGATACAGGTTTCCTGCACTTATTGTGCCATTAGTTGGGTCATACACGTCAAAAAATGTATATCTATATTCGCGTGGTTGGGGAGGATAGCCTCCGGGTGCACCAGAGCTTAATAGCCCCAGATATCCATCTGGTCCGACTGAGACTAACATATAAGCAGAAGTAGATTTGCGAGTTGCGTTCGGAGGACGTAAAAAGTTTATGGCTCTGTAGGTTTGAACTGAATCATAGTAATCGATAATATTGAGTGGTGGGGGAACATTCATTTCAAATACATCTTTGGGTAATGAGGATATATAAGCAATCGGTGTGGTTAAACGGCATAAATTCTTCAACCGAGTTGCCAGATCTGGTACAAAGTGGTCAGAATTCTCTTCCGGATTATTTGAGCCATAATGCCTATATGGATATTGGTTGTGATCCACACAATACGCCTCTACAGCCACTGAGAGGGTTCGCATATCAGACTGTACGCGTGATACTTTTGAACGAGTTTGTGCTTCAAGGAAATTAGGTACGGCAATTGCAGCTAAAATACTAATTATTGCAACCACAATTAACAATTCTATGAGCGTGAACCCATTTCTCATATATTTTATCCTTCGTAAATAAATGACGGCCGCTATCATCCAATAATTGTCTGATAACTTCAAGCTTTTTTAATTTAGCTATTTTTTTAAAATACTCTTGACTTTTTTCTGATGAATTTTGGTAACATACATTTATAGTTTTGCAGTTGTGGTGGAATTACCGCCCAAAAATTCTTAATTATGTCGCAGTGTAACTTTAATTTTTATTAAGGAGGCGATAGATTATGAAACGGTGTGGTGGATGGTACTTGGGGGGGGCAATAATATGCTTAATTGTTTTTACAATGGGGTGTACGTATGTGCAACGTGGTGCAGCAGTTGGCGCAGCTGGTGGTGCAGCAGTTGGTGGAGTTCTCGGTGCCACACGTGGGATTCTAAATGCTGGTGAAGGTGCAGCAGTGGGTGCTGCAGCAGGGGGATTAGCAGGTGCGCTAATTGGCGATCAGTTAGAAGAGAAAAAAGTAAAAGAGCTCACTGCTGATATTGATAATCTGAAATCTCAACTGGCTGCCAAAGACCAGCTTATTGAACAAAAAGACAATGAGCTGAAACAAACCCTTGATGAACTTGCAGATAAAGACAAACAACTTAACGACCAGGCGGCTCAACTGGCTCAGCTACAACAAGCCAATGAGGAGAAACTTAAAAATCTGAAAACCCTGGAAGATAAACTCAAAGACCTGGAAGTCCAGTTACAACAAACACCAAAAGGTCTGGAATTGACAATTCTGGATAAAGTTCTGTTTGCTTCAGGTAGTGATGAAATAACATCAAAAGGACAGCAAATTCTGGACCAGGTAGCCGAAATTATCAAACAACATTTCCCCACAAAGGAGATTATGGTAGAAGGACATACTGATAATGTTCCTATTAAATATTCTGGCTGGAAATCAAACTGGGAATTAGGCGCCGCCAGAGCTCTGGCTGTATTGCATTATCTGATAGACAAACATGGCTTTAATCCTGCCAAAATGAGTGCTGTTACTTATAGTTTTTATCGTCCGATGGCTGATAATTTTACTCCAGAAGGCAGACAACAGAATCGCCGCTCAGTTATCGTTATTTTGCCGCAGGTGGAGAAAAATTACCTGCCCTACGCGGCACAGTAAGTTATCTACCTTAAAAACAATTGGCACTACTTACTTTTAGTGAAAGGTAAAGATTTTTTCTACTCGGCGAGGAAAGCTGGAAATAACTGAAAATTGTTACAAAATAAATTTTGAGAAAATTTATTATTTTCTTTTAAGAGAAAATCGCCTGATACCTCACCATATATCATTTAGCTTGAATACAGACCTGCCATAACCATAATACTAAAATTTAAGATTGGTTAATCAACAGACGGAGGCAAAAATAATGGATAGAATTATTACTACTGTTAGTGGTGTCTGGTGTTCAAAGAAAAATCCCATATTTGATGTTGAAGGAAAGGACATAATCCCGCTCCGAAAAGGGAATACACAATATAGCTGGTTTGACGAATTATTCAAAGGTGGCTTAGCTTTACCGGACGGAATTGTGCAGCCAAAAGATGCCGGTCCTGATTGGAAACGAACACTCCCCCCCCTTATTATGTTAATTTCCGGTCCACCTGGTGTCGGCAAAACCACACTGGCACTGGAGCTGTGCTATCGTCTGGCGTTGCAACCCCAGCCGTTTTTACCGGGCAATCCTCGTCTCTCTTCAATCTATATTTCTACAGAAACTCATGCTCAGTCAATCAGAGATAATGCTAAACTTTTTAACTGGAAACAGGTGGACGAAACCTTCAAGGACTTTGCCGAATTTGTAAAAAATCCTGACCAGGCTGTCGGTATTTACGGATTAGAACGAATAGGAAATTTATTGGATACCAGCCAGCCAGAAAATTTTTTCTCTGACCTCGCAAACGCAATTACTACCAGTTTACAGGTTTTGCAGAAAATGCCTGTGATGGGCGCCATTGTACTTGATAGCCTGAATGTAATTCCGCGGAGCGCCGTGTCTTTTGTGCGGGTATTCTTTGATTTGAAGTTCATCCTTGGGTCTGTGGCTGCGCCGTGGTGTCCGTATTTTCTAATCGTAGTCTTTGATGCACCACTTCATTCCGATGAGTTACGCTTCTGGGAATATGCTTCTGATATATGCATTCGCCTTGGGTATAGTGGTGAAAAAGCACCAAAGTATACAACTTTCCAGATTATTAAAGCCAGATATCAGCCGGTTGAAAGTGGTGAACATCATTTTGTCGTGGATACGCATTATCCTAAATCCATAATAGATGCCAGATATTTTGAAGCAGGACCACGTCCTGAAGGCGGGACCTTTATCTTCCCTTCAATTCACTGGTATCTTTCCAAATCACATGCCGAACAACTTCACGTTTCCAAGGTACGGCGAGCAATTCCTCTCAATGGGAATAGAGACATCGCCGGTATAAATACTATTATAGGGGGGGGAAATTTTGCTGGAATTCCCGAGGGAGGATGCACCGCACTGGTTGGCAGACGTGGGGCTCAGAAGAGTCATCTGGCGAACTACTTTCTGCTTCAAAATCTTAAAGAGAAAAAAAGGTGCCTGTTAATCACGCTTAGAGATGACGAAAGTGGCGCCATTCGGACACTGGAAGAAATTGCACGTCAGGAGGGATTTACTGACCTCAAGTTTGACACAGACCCCAACAAAAAAAGCACAGTATTTGCTCAAGACTTACTGGAGGTAATGTATTTCTGGCCCGGTTATCTCACACCGCAACAATTTTTGCATCGGGTATTTCTCTCTCTTGAACGTGGGCAGAGCGGTGACCAAAAAACTGGTTTTGATCTGGTGGTGTTGAATGGCATTGACCAGTTAGCTGCACGTTTCCCACTCTGCGCTAAAGAAAAAATGTTTCTCCCCAGTTTATTGACCGTATTCAGACGAAAAGGGATTACAACCATCGTCGTGGCGGCGGAAGAAGAGCAGGTTGAATC
>CAYRXI010000024.1:8442-13336 GCA_964428255.1 uncultured Candidatus Sumerlaeota bacterium | reverse complement strand
CTCTCTCAGACCTGGTACTTCGTTTTGATATGTATAAGGTGAATGCCCAGAATTACTTAAAGCTGGTGAAAAAATTTGAGGAAGCGAAAAAGAAGACTTCATTGCCGTCTCCTGTGGAAATGAGCGGCTGGCAGACGTGCGAAGTAGACTCGCGAGTCACTGGCGAAATGCGCTGCTTTGTTGTGGAAGCAATGAGAGTGCACTGGGGACAGGTTGGTGCACGACGGGCACTAATTGAGCGAGCTCGTATTAATGGCAAGGACCGGATGCGCATAATCCCACTGCCAGTTGATTTTCCGCTGGGTGAACGTGTGCTACTTTAGTCCGAGGCTCTTCTAAATTAATTACTAACCAATTTAATAATTTTCTCCATATCACTGTCTCTACGCTGCAAAAAACTCCACTGATAAATGGAACTTGTATTCCAAATGGATCGTTCTTTTACTTCTAATCATCCTTATTACCACAACCATGTAAGATGCACATCATAATTTTAACAATTCCTTTAAATTGACAAAAGTGTAAAAGTTTTTATTTCCCCTCTTGACAGAATTTAAATAATCTTGTTCACTAATTAGATTATTATTTCAGGTTGTTTAAGTGTGGTGAGTTTAAAAAGGTAGTCAAAATGCGCAATATAACTTTTTGTCCTCTTTGGCGCGTTTTTATTTTTGTATTACAACTGAATTTTTTTGTTGCCTGCGCCATACTAAAACCGGGAATAAAAGAAGAAACATATCCCCCGATATTGCTCACTCTCCACGTAAATGAGTCCAATTATTATCGCCCCGGCGAAGCGGTGATTTGCACCGCCAGAATTTTTAATATCTCTCCCCAGCCCAAATTCTTCCAGAGCTTAAATGTGCAATCACTGAGCTTCTGGCTGGGTAGAGAAAATACAGAAGAAATAAAACGCGTGGAGCCAATATTCAGTAAAAAGGAAGTGTTTTCAGAATGGACACCGGTAGAACCCTATGACTATGCAGAACGAACTTTTGTTTTCACCAACTTAACAGAAACCACAGGTGTCCTGACATTGCAGGCTATTTACGAAGGGATACAGAAAGAACGCGAAGACACACCCCCGAAAAATGTCCAGGTTATTTCTAAGCGCATATCGTTTCTCGTCCAGGGCGAACCTAAATTTAAACGTGATAGAGACGGCATCCTGCTTAAGGAGGAAGCTATACGTGTAGTACAGGAGAAAGTAGGCAAACCGATTTCTCTTATTTCTGCAAATCTTATCATTGACGAAGCCGGGTTCTTGAACTGGTGGATAACTTATTCTATTACAGATGAACAAGGAAAGGAGGTGAAAATGGCTTATTTGGTCAATCCGTATCTCGGGAGTATTCGGCGAGAATTGCCTCCTTATCAGCCTCCTGTAGAAAAGCAACCGCCCCGTCCATTTATTCCACCTCAACGTTTCGGAGATATGAAAAAAAAGTAATAAAAGAACTGGCAATTTTGAAACACACAAGGCAATCGCCGGAAAAACTGAGTAAGCGTTATTACGGTTTCTTTTTAAGAACCGCCCCAAATCAACTAATTAAGGAGGTGTATTAATTATGAAAGTGAACGTCTCTCTGTTTGTATTTAGTCTCCTGTTAATAGCTTTGGCAATCCCTTCAGTTTATACACAGCAGGAGACGATGCAAACGGAAGTAACTCAATCGCCAATTCCACGTTCACCAGAAACGAAAATTGTAGCTACGGATGTGACCGAAAAATCACTGGTGGACATTGCACCGGATGAGTTGCCGACGAATTTAGTGAAGGTTTTGCGTACCACCAACAAAGCACAGGTAAATCAGTATGTGGCAAAAGTCTATGACTTCGTTAATGTCAATCCGAATGAAGTTGCCAATTTTATCGCCAATGGTTTGGAAGTGGAAGAAGGCGGAATTTATACCTTTGTGCACCCCGATGGTAACAAAGGTAAAATGTTAGTTATCTGTCCGAAATATCAAATTCCCTGGCTGGACAAAGTCTGCCAGGACCTTGACCGTCCTAAATTGACTTCCGCTCCTGGTTCTGCTTATAAATACTATCGGCTAAAACATCGGAGTGCTGCGGACGCCAGTTTTCTCACCGTTGTGCAACGCTATACTGGCTTTGCTACCAATAGAGAAGTCGGCGCCCCAACTGACCCTTATTTCCCCGTAATTTCGGACATTGAAACCAACTCTTTGTTATTATTTGATGTCCCGAGTGGTGCGGAGTATGCTGAAAATGCCCTGAAGAAATATCTGGATTCTCCTACACCTCAAGTAAATATAGACGTAAAGATTTATGAAATCGACGTCCGGAATGATGGGACTCTCGGGCTGGATTATGAAGCCTGGAAGAACGGTCCCGGACAGGCTCTTTTTGCCACTCAATTTACAGGTAAATACGCTCGCTCAACTTATAATCACATAAGCTACCTTGGGCTACAACCTCCTTTCACCAACACCTTGCCCCCGGTTCTGGGAGGTAACATTCCTGACCATTTCCGTTATAATGATTGGTATCGTGGTTATGGCTATCGGGTAGAATATCCTTCAGCCTTCTTTGACTTTCTGGTAGAAAAAGGTAAGGCTAAAGCTCTCATTGATACCAAATTGTCTACTTGTAATGCTAATCCTGCGTTGATTTCCACCGGGGAGTCTATTTTTGCTGCTGCAACACAGAATCTCTCGGCAGATTACCTACCATACTTTAATGTCACCAATGCACAAACAACAACCGGAGGCAGAGCATCTTTCAACCGCACAGTAACTACTACAGCTGGAAAAATGGAAACTGCTGCATTACCAGAATTAGACATCAAACTCGTGGAAAATGGCGTTTATTTGACTCTGACCCCCATAGTTGGCCAGGAGGAAACCAACATTGATTTGAGCGCAAAAGTTATCAACCATATAGGCTGGGCAAGCAACGGTGAACCACTACTGAGTTCATTCCAGATTAAAAACAAGTTCCGCGTTAAGAATGGAGACCAAATTATGATTGGCGGGCTGACACGAGAACGACTGCTAAAATCTACAAAAAAGATTCCCTTACTGGGGTCACTCCCGGTACTGGGCTGGATTTTCGGCGGAGAGACCGACCAGCTCCAGAAAAGTATCCTAGTAGTTGCTTTGCGTCCTACAGTAATTACTGATTTTAGCGGTATTACTGCAGAAGATCAGGACATTATTGACCGAGCCACAGGCGTTAAGCCGCTTAAATTCCCTGAGGCAAAAGTCGGGTTTGACCAATTTTTATTAGACGCGGAGAAGTAATATGCCCGAATTTCAGCACACTTTAAAAGTAACCACAAAAAATTTGAGAAAGGAGCGATAAAAATGAACAGCATAAAAATGCTTACATACTTTCTCCTGGTGCTGATAATCGGGTTAATTTTTGCAATTGGTGAACGCCAGGCTCTGGCGTTGTTACCCGATTATGCCCAGGATGTAATCGCACAACGCGGCGACCCTTCGCCAGCAGCCGGTTATAGTGCCGGTGAGACTAATAGTCGTATTGACGACTATATAAATCAAGACGAGCAAATCAACATAGAACCCAAATCAGGGGTGGTAAAAGTTCTACGCACCAACCAAAAAGTAGCAATTAATGACTTTGTTCAAGCAGTAATCCGTTGTAATAATGTACATCCTCGTGAATTGCGAGGAGCAATTCGCACCATAGTAAGAAAAGAAGGCGGCGATGCTGATGTAGTACAGGACAAAGAGAAAAACGAATATTTTCTGCACGTTACCTGCCCTAAATTCCAGCTGCCCTATGTAGAAGCTGCCATTCGTGCTCTTGACGAAAAATGGGTCAAGGAACGCGAAGATGGTTCAGCAGAATTGTATTATCAGGCAAAGTTCCGCAATGCCGCTGACATTTTAAAAATCACAAAATACTATTGCAGTCCCGAAAATCAGTTCTTACTTGACCCGCTTAATAATGCTATTTACTATCGTGACCAACCCGGTCCAATGCCATTGCAGCAAAAGGGATTCAAAGATGCAGACATTCCACCCAATCAAATCTCCATTGACGTGGCAATATATGAGGTTCAAGCCACCGATGAATTTAAACTGGGCTTGGATTACGTTGCCTGGAAAAATGGTCCCGGGAGAAATCTATTTACCGGTGTCTCTCAATATGCAAAGATCAGCGGGCATTACTTCGTAGACTGGCGCTGCTATCCAGCTGGAATGGACAATTCAATGAAGCTCAAAGACTTGATAAACAAACCTATTACCAAATATCGCTATGCAGATTTTAATCTACTTGCCACTGCAGCTTATGTGGATTTTCTCTCCAGCAAGGGTAAAGCCAAACTCTTGACCAAAACCAATGTGCTGACTAAAAGCGGCACTGCTGCTGAAGTTGCTGCAGTAGAGCAGATTGTTTCTTTTAAACCTGCAACAATTACTCCTCCGGGTCCTCTTTCTAACAAAGAGCAAGAGCTGCTGGTGGCATTACAACAAGTTAACCAGCAAATTGCAGAAGATAAAGCCGCTGGTAAGGATGTCTCATCACTATTGGAACAGCGCAGTAAAATTCTGGAATTGCTGGAAAGCAAAGACGAGAAAGACGCAAAAGAATGCAATCCTACTCCACCCTATAGATCTTCCTATCCAACGGGGATTCCACTAAGAGCTGAATATGCCTATAATCGTATTTTGAATTACTTAAAGACTGGCTCAGTGGGTGTAAAGCTAAACATCACACCCTATGTTGGGCTGGAAAGTGCGGAAGCTGATATTGATATTTATGTATCTGATGTCTCTGGCTTCACCGGAACTGGCTCTCCAATCATAAACACAAGGTTCCTCTACACTTATGCTAGGCTGAAAGATGGTGTGCCGTTTATTCTTGGTGGAATCACACGCAAAAGCAAAGTTCAATCTTCTGG
>CAYRXI010000024.1:2145-8432 GCA_964428255.1 uncultured Candidatus Sumerlaeota bacterium | reverse complement strand
AATTTTAGGCTGGCTGGCAGGTGGTGAACAAAATTCTGCCAGAGATACGGAGCTGGTAATTGTGTTAACGCCCAAATTTATCATTGGCAGTGAGTCCGTGTTAGAAATGCCTAAAGAGGCAAAAACCGTGATTGCCCAGGTTGAAGAAAAAGAGCCTCTTCAGATTCCAAGCAATCCTTTTGGCTTTGACCAGTGGCTACTTGACAGAGAAAAATAACAGCTGTTGGTTTATCTTTGTGTCTTGATAGTAAGGGGTACATTCAGTTGTACCCCTTATTTTTTTGAAATCCCCAATATACTGTATATTTTAATTGTCATTTTATCCTTATTATCTTCTGCTTTTCTTAACGTTCAATTTTTCTTTTGTGTTTTTCCCTTTCCGCATAAATCTGTAGAATTGGCGAAAACTGGTAAAATTTTCCGTGGCACAGCCCAGCGCCCAGCTACTAACTTTGTCCAGCGGCAATGGGGTAATAAAATAAACGGGAATTCCGAGCATATAGGCAATAGAGATCTCTGCAGCAGTTCCTGCACCATGGCATACATATTCGTCCCAATAGCACACAACATAATCTGTCTCGTTTGTTAGCACCTTTAAATCATTATCTATAATCCGCCGAATGACGGGGAAAAATTTATCCGGAGCTGTGAGTTTCCACTGTCGGAAATTTCGTCGTTCGTCTTTGGTAAGTAAGCGGTCTATATTTTGTGTCGGGTCAAATACACGATGTTTTAGTTCTCCTTCAATAAAGCGGCGTAAACGACGCCGCCAGTTACGTCCAAAATCCGGTGCACCTTCCATTGCTCCGGACAAATAAGCTAACGGTGAGTTCTTATTCTTTTGCGCCTTTTTCGTCATCTCTGTTCTCTCCTTCATAAAGGGCTTGTTGCCAGAGTTGATAATAATTCTGTCTTTGATCTGGTGGACTCAGTAACAGGAGACGAAGAAAAAGTTCCCTGGCTGAGGAAAAATTGCCCAGTTTTAATTCTGTATCAGCCAGTAACTTCAACACTAAAAAATCTTCAGGCTGTTCCTGATAAAGCTCACGAAGTATGAGAACTGCCTCAGAAAAATTCTGGTTTGCTAAAAGAGCCCTAACAAAATTTAAACGGTTTTCTTTACTGAATGGATTGGGGACTTCAGCAGCAAGACGGTAATATTTCACTGCTTCTGGATAATTTTTCATCACCAACATTAAATTAGCCATATTATTTAAAAGGACGGGATTTTGTGGATTAAGTTGCAGTCCTTCCTTATATAATTCACCAGCCAGCTGGTATTCTCCCATTTTTACGTAACAGTAGCCTAAACCATTATAAATGGTGAGTAAAAACGGTTCTACTGTAAGCCATTTTTTATAAGCCTTTGCAGCCGCCTCAAACTCATTTATCTTACGTAATAAATCAGCTTCAGCTGCAATAGCATCAATATTCTGGGGATATATTTTTTGCGCCTGTTTAAAACTGGCTAACGCTTGCTTTACAAACTTTTTCAGAGCTGCTATTTCCCCTGAGCGCAAATGAACTGCCGAAATAAATCGCTTTGCTCCATCATAATTAACAACAAAAATTCCCGAAAACATTATGCATAATAGTATTAGTAAGGCGAGATTTAAATTGGTTCTAAAAGATTGAATTCTTTGCAACAAAGACTCGGAGAAGAAAGTTGTAGCTGCAGTTATACCTACTGCCATCCAGAAATAAAGCGCTGAATATACGTTGTACAAATTAAAATCAAATATACTTTGCGTGAGTGTAGCTACCATTGCCATCAACCCACCCAGACGCAGCCAGAACCATGAATTCAGATTCTGATAATGATTTTTTGTTTTTAAAGCAAACTTCAATCCCTTGGACAGAACAAATCCTATCAGGATGACAAAGCTCAAAAATCCAAGCACACCAGACTCGGCCAAGATGTTTAAATAATCATTATGTGTGCGAAGCTGACGCATTCTACCTGTCGGGTCTTGAAGCTCCCATAATTCTGGAGTCTTATAGTGAGAGATATTAAAGCGAAAATTTCCTACCCCTACGCCCAGAACTGGATAATCAGCCACCATATTAAGTGTACTTTTCCAGGTAAGCAGCCGATAACGGTTGGATTCCTGTTGTTCGTGAAAAATTGAAACAATCTGCCTGATCAGCCTGCCCTGGTCAAGATATAAAAAGGTGCAGGTGACTAAAGTTACACCAGCAATAATTATCCAGAAGGTTAAGGTTTTAAACCAGCGGTTCAAGTCTTGCAAAAAGCATAAGAATGTATACCAGCGACTGCGAAAATAAAGGAACATCCCGAGTAGTAAACCACTAAAAAGCCCCAGATACCCCCCCCTACTGTATGTGAGTAACAAATGAATTAAAGCTAAGGTCGTTACTGCGCAGAAAACATACTTGTTCCTGGCATTCCGTGTGATAAATACTGCAATGCCCACAAACGGCAGTGAGGCTAAATAAAATTGCGCCACAAAGTTTACATTGCCCAGAGTAGAAACCGGGCTGTGCTTAACTTCCAGTGGGAGAAAGTCATAACCGATATATTGAATAAGCCCATAAATTGCGACGACACTCACGGTGAAGGCAATTATACTCAATAAACGACGGGAAAAGTCTTCATCAGTGGCGCGAACAGTAATCCAGACGGCGATAAAAAAATAAGCAAGTAGATTTTTTAGCAGGTTATATGACTCAGAAAAATTAATGGCAACCAGAGAAGATGCAACGTTTACCAAAAAGTAAATTATAAAAAAGGCGTAAAAAAATATTAAATTCCGTCTTTGCTTAAGGATGGAGAGATAACCTGACAATAGAAGGGTTACTGTTAACGCACCACTTGTTAATCCTGTTACCTGTAAAAAAATTTCTTTGGCATCGATATATGGCTTCGCTGTAAAAGGGGTCACCAGCAGTGGCACGCACAGTAACGCACTATACACCAATAAATCATTAATTTTTACCAGAAGCAAATCAAACGAACGATTTATGATAGCCACAGCAGGAAAACCCTTCATTGCTGAGTCCCGCCCTGGAGTTTTTTGAGCAACTGTTCTACCTGCCTTTTAGCGTTAGGGGGGGGATTGGTTTGTAAAAACAGCTGGTAATACTTTATGGCTTCTGTAAAGTTCTGCTGCTCATAGTAACACTGTCCCATCAAAAACAGTGCCAGCGGTTCCTGCTCATCGGCTTGGATTACCTCAGACAGTAGTTGCTGAACATCAGAATAGTTCTTTTTCTGCAGATGAAAATTTGCCAGAAAGGTAGCTACCTGGGGATTATTCTCTATCTTTCTTAATTGTGAGAAAAACCGAATACCTTCATCTGCATCGCCGGCAGCTTGCAATGCACCGGCTAAATCCGTATAAAATATTTTTTCACGGGGATACTGCAAAATCTGTTGTTCAAACTCTAATATCGCCATCTGATGCAATCCCAGGCGGTAGAACTGGGCACCAAGGCTTTTAAACAAATCATCATCTCTATGTTTCAAATTAATCGCTTGCTGGAATGCATAGATTCCCACTGCTAATTGACCGGCATTAACCGCAGCTTTGCCATAGGCAAACCAGCGCTTCCCGCTCTCATATCTGGGGTTAGGATTCATTTTAAAGGTTTCTGTATAGTACCGAAGTGCTTCTGCGTATTGCTGGCGCAATACATTTATTTCTGCAAGCAACAATAGCGGCGTTGCAGGATGTGCCATTGTGCGAAGCGCTTTTTTTAAAGCACTTTCTGCCTCAGCTAATCGTCCCTGATTTTTGTAAAATGCTCCCAGATAATAATGCGCATACCCATTATCAGAATCAAACAACACTGACCGAATGGCAGCAGCTTCAGCCTCAGGCGCTCGTCGTGTATTTATTAATTGCTGTGCTTCATAGGTCCACACTTCAGAATAAAATATTTTCAAGCTCATATAAGCTCCATACCAGCTTATAAAAAGCGCCATCAGTAAAAAAAGTTTATTCCCTAAAATTAACCAGTGTGGACTCCGTGCTGATTGCTGAATGCATTCACCAGCTGGAGCGATTTTTTGCGCCTTTACCATCTTAACGTATTTAAATTGTTTTTCTCCTTCTCCAACTTTGCAGAAAAATATGTTAAACCTTCTGGACTCATTGTGTCACTAACTTTCAGTCCTCGTTGAGAAGCCACATTCTGGTGAACACTGCGGGCGTAAATTAGCGCCAAATTTACGATGCACACCACAGATAACTTCTCCACATTGGGCACATTTATAAAAAGCACGCCGCTGGCAATACTGACACTTATGCGTCCAGGGCAATATTATAAAATCCTGGAAAAACCGGTCTAACCCTGCAGAAAGCACCGCCAAGGGGGTGCGTTTATATCGCAAAAAAATGAGAACAGTCGGGAGTAAAAGTATTACAAATAAGCCAATCTGGATATAATACTTCATAATGTATTGTGGGATGTAGCGGTCCATATAAAATGCCTGCTCCGAGAGAGGCCAAAGAGGCATAAGGGGCCACCATCCCGTTGCAAAAATATCCATCACGTAATGCAAAGAAATGACGCTAAAGAGTATGGGATAAAGAAACAAACGGCGTGGTGGGCTGATAAATAAAAATGTAGCCAGTAAAGGCGCACTCAACAACAACCATAAATTGTGTCCGAAAGTGCGGTGTAAATGCCCGAGCCCTTGAATAAAAGTACAGACGCCATCTATATCCGGCAGCAGCCCCATCAATGTAATGACGCGGCGCTCAGTCGCAGAATACCGAGCAGTGACATTTGCTAACCACCAACTCGCCAGTAAATGTCCCCCAAAATTCATTTTTTGCAAATATGTGTTTGGAAAAATCTCTAATTTTGATGAGCCTTTTTATTTAAAAGAAATAAATTGATCTCGCATAACAAAATATTCTTATTGTTTTATCAATCCGAGGGATTACAATCAATATATTCACATATTTAACGGAGAGTGCAATGTTCGGTCAGGAAGTGCTGATAAAAGATGAACTAAGTATTTTTGTGTATTTAGCCGGTCTGGTAACATTTATCTTCTGGATTGGTGAGTTTAAGTTATTGAAACCAATTTTTCGCTTTTTCCCGCCTTTAATCTTCTGCTATTTTCTGCCAATGGTCTCTACAACCCTCGGCATTATTCCAGACAACAGCAAATTATATGGCTGGTATAGCAAGACGTTTTTATTACCAACACTGGTTTTATTGCTGTTATCGGCAAACATCCCCGCTATTATCAAGCTGGGACCAAAAGCCATAGCGGTAATGCTCTGTGGCTCAGCAGGCGTGATATTAGGGGCGCCGGTTGCCCTTTTTATCTTTAAAAGCAAACTCGGGGAATATAGCTGGCAGAATCTTGGTGCATTAGTGGCAAGCTGGACCGGTGGCAGTGCCAATATGTTTGCCTTAAAAGAGGGCCTGGGCATTCCCGATAAATTTTTCGCTCCAATGCCAATTGTTGACACAGTGGTAGGCTACACCTGGATGGGGTTTGTAATTGCTTTAGCCGGTTATCAGGAAATTTTTGCTCGCAAATATAAGATAGATCTTTCTATTTTAAAAGAGCTCAACCGCCGGGTGGAACAATCTGTCTCAAGCAAGATTCGTCCTGTCACCATTCGGGATTTAGCGTTGATGATTGGAATAGCCTTTGTGGTAGGGCATATCTGCCGTAAACTGGGCGAGTGGTCATACATTCAGCTGAAACCTTTCTGGCAAGCCAATCTACCGATGATTCTGGATGTGCTATCAGCCTATGTGATGGCAGTTATCATTGTCACATTTGTAGCACTTATCTTGTCATTAACTCCCTTAAATCGCCTGGAAGAAGCTGGAGCTTCACGAATAGGGTTTTATATGCTGTATCTTATTCTCACAATGTATGGCTCGCAGGCAAATTTAATGGCAATTGTACGGACTCCCTGGTACATTGCTGTTGGAGTGATAATTATTCTGATTCATGCTTCCTTTTTATATGTCGCCACCCGTCTGTTAAAAGCCCCATTATTTTTATTTGCCGTTGGTAGTCAGGCAAATATTGGTGGTCCACCCACTGCCAGCATCGTAGCTGCTACTTATCAATCTGCACTGGCACCAGTAGGTATACTTCTGGGAGTTCTGGGAAGCATTATTGGCACCTATTGCGGGATTGTTTCTGCCACATTATGCCGATTTGTTATTAGCCTCGGTTAAACTAAGATATCTATACGAGTGAATCGTATCAGAAGTACAAAAAATGACTATACAATGATGAGCGAACAAAAGAAGGATTCGGAATTACGGAAAAGCAAAATCCTTAAAGG
>CAYRXI010000024.1:373-2135 GCA_964428255.1 uncultured Candidatus Sumerlaeota bacterium | reverse complement strand
TTGCTGTATTACTACCATTAATAGTTATTTTGATTCTATTCCAGAAGAAGTATCTTTCAGCCTATATCATTATCTCTGCCTCAATGGAACCAACTCTGCAGATAGGAGATTGTGTAATACTCAGCTCACTGAGCAGAGGCATTCCCCAGCGCGGAGAGATAATAGCGCTCCGAAATCCTAACAACACCGCGGAAATTCTGGTTAAGCGTGTAATTGGAGTGCCCGAAGACCAGATTGTAATTCGGAATGGTTTTCTGTATGTTAATGGCGAAGCTGAAGCAGCGGAACAGATTTGCCCGATTCTGCTGAATGTGCCATTTTATCAAGCACACGTGGGAAGCAATGAAGTCTTCGTACTCGGCGATAATCGTAATGAAAGCCACGATAGTCTGGATTTTGGAATGGTTCCGCAGGATTTTATTCTGGGCAAGGTGATTCTTCGTTACTGGCCCTTATCTCGTATTGGCTTTATAACCAGAAAGTGTTGAGCAAAGTATCTTAAAAATTATGAGCAATTCAGTAGAAACTTTTATTCATTTGTTCTATCTAATTATCCTTCTGGCGCTAATCTGGGAGTCTACTCGTATAATTTATCGTCATCCTAAATTTGCTTTATCTGTCTATTCTGCCTCTCGTCTATTACTGATAATTCTCGGGATTATGGTGTTCGCTGTATTAAGCTACGCCATTGTGCTTCACTGGTTTCCTAAAGTTCTTTTTTTTGACGTTTTAAATGGGGCAATAGCTGCTACTATTCTCCTGCCGGGCGGGTGGGCATACGCGCGAAGTTTCAAACTTCCACGATTGGTCTGGCTCAGAAAAATCTACATCCGTTATAAACACCTAACTCCTGCACGCTTCTGGAAAATCAGCATTGGGACCGGGATACTCTGTGTATGCTATACGTTAGCCATATTTTCTCTGTTCAAAACTCAGGGCAATCCAAAATTTCTTAAGGAATTAGATGAGAGCGGGTTAACACGTCCCGGAGCAGAGTTTTTCCTCTTTGTCTCGGCCCTCGCTGCGCCTGTATATGAAGAAGTTATCTTCAGATTTGTGTTAATTGGTGCCTTTCTTAACTGGGCAAAAAGACTTAGACCTCTTGGCGAATTAGCGCCTGGTTACAGGGCTGGTGTTGCCATTTTAATAAGCACCTTATTGTGGACTGTTCTTCATAGTGGAATGTTAATCCCCTTTGGCGTAAAAGAAGCGCAAATCTTCGGGATTGGCATAATGCTCAGCTGGTTGTTCTGGCATTATGGGCTGGAAGCCTGTATAATTGCTCATACTATTATTAATGTCGCAACCAGCTTATTAATACATTTAATCTAAGCATAGTATGCTCTATGTTTACAGGCTGGCGAAATATACTCAGTGTGTTAATTGTGATATTATGGCTTATTATGGTATATAGCCTGCTCCAACGTTATGTATTTACTGAAATTCCTCTCCCCCAGGACACAACTTTAGTTACCCCGGAAACACTGGCAGAGCAGAGAGCAAATTATGAGGAATGGATGCAATTAATCGCTCAGGAAACGCCTATCGGGGTATTTCACACCGGGTTAAAACAACTTTCTCAGCCGTACACAGATTACAATCGCGGAGATATAGACTTGCTGTTAAGAATTACTGCGGGAAAGAACGAACAAAAGTTTATTCTACGCGCCACTTGTTTGCTTGATAAACAGCTGCAGTTGCAAAAATTACGGGTCACGGCAACACTGGACAATATTAACTGGGAAATCATAGGAACTTTGCA
>CAYRXI010000024.1:0-363 GCA_964428255.1 uncultured Candidatus Sumerlaeota bacterium | reverse complement strand
TAATAAGGAATTCTTATACCTGTTACAGCGGGGCTCCGAAGCTAATGCAGGGAAAATAACCGCACCCAAACCATTCACCCTGTTAGATAGTGCAGACAAACTTATTGCCCAGAAATTCAATTTAATTCCGGGCGAGTCATATCGGGTTCCAGTGTTTGACCCCATCTGGAATTTTAATGCCGGCGAAGTAATTATTACTGTTGCTGGAACTGAGAAGTTAATTATTGACGATAACGAAGAAAAAGTTTTTAAGGTGATCACTACTCTGGGGAATTTACGGATGACCAGCTGGATTACTGCCGACGGCAAAACTCTGCGGAGAAAAATTGGCAATGCACTGGAGATGGTGAGAATAGCACGTCA
>CAYRXI010000023.1:29601-33063 GCA_964428255.1 uncultured Candidatus Sumerlaeota bacterium | reverse complement strand
ATTGTTAACCAACGTCGTTTTTCTTATGAACAAATATTAACTTTGCAACAAAGCATAATCAATAAATAAAACTCAGGTTCCGAAAAGTTGTCTGATAATTGTTCTCACTGACTTATAATTGCCGCAACAATTTCACCTGAAGTTTATGATTAATTTACTCTTTACTTTAAGCCCCCTTTTCTGCATCTTAGTTATATATTTTCTAAATTATCAGGTGGGATGATGCAAATATTAATCAATTTTAATTGGTTTAGATTTTTTTTACTCTTTATGTGCCTGTTATTGCTGGCAAATCTTGCTAAAACGGATGTCGTGATACTAAAAAACGGAGACCGCCTGGAAGGTATAGTTGAGACTATCAGTAATGAACCGGAGAGTATTTTGTTTCGCAATAGCAGTGGCACGATAAAAATTCAGCGTACTAAAATATATCAAATAATTAATGAACCCCTTGCTATAAGCCACCTAAAAATTGGTAACCAGTTTTTACAAAACGAAGAGTTTGAAAGCGCGTTATCGGAATTTCAACTTGCCCTGGAATTAGACCCTCAACTGACTGAAGCATCCGATCGCATAAATTATACACGCGATTTGCTTAAGAACAAGCAGGCTGAAGCTGACCAGCTCCGTCTACACCAGATTGAACGATTAATTGCAGCTGCAGAGAAATCTCAACAAGAAATGGACTTTGAGAAATCTTTGCGCCAGTTAGATGAAGCTGAGAGTTTATCCCCACTTGAACGTCAACAAAGAGAAATAAAACAAGTACGTGTGCAAACGCTTTTAGAATTAGGCAAACAACAAATGGATAGATTTAATGAACGCGCTGCGAGCGTCACATTCCAAAAGGTACTTGAATTAGACCCCGTAAATGAAGCAGCTCAAAAATTGCTTTTACAAATATGGGAGAAAGACCCTACACGCCTGAATGATGTTATTGCTACTTATGAAAAGCTGCTTTCTGCAAAGCCTCAGGATAAAACTATAGTCTTAAAACTGGCAAATGCCTATTATGATAAGCAGGATTTTATCCAGGCATTGAACTATTATGAAAAATTGCTTGGCGAATCCGGTCAGGCTAAAGAACTCAGTCAAACACGAATTCGTCAGATTCTTACCAGGTTATATACAGAGGCTGCGCAGAAAGGAAATTATGCTGATGCCTTAAATTATTATAAGAAATTTCTTGAAATTTTCCCTTCTGAAGACCAAACGCCCCTCTATATTTACGAATATGCCGATCGCAAACAAAAAATTGCTCCTTCCGAATTTGATGCCCGTCTTGAATTAGTTGAATTTTGTCAAAAAAATAACCTTAACGAATACGCAGAAAAAGAATTAATAGAAATTCTCAAACTTGACCCGCAAAACCGCCGCGCACTGGAGGAAATTTCTCAATACGCTGCTAAAGCGTATGAGGAGGCTGAATTTTTCTTTAACAACAGAGAGTACTCCCTTGCAATTGAGTCTGCGCAAAAAATTCTGGACAAATATCCCTGGATTGTAACGATAGTGCAAAAAAGTAATGAATTGATTGAACGAGCAAATAATGAACTGCGTCGTGTTCAACGTCAGAAAGAGGCGGAAGCCCGCGTATTGGCTTCCAGAGGAACCGAGTATTATCAACGCGCCCAGGATTTTATAAATTCTATGCGCTCTACAGAACGTCGCAACAATGTCCGTATTGTGAGTGACCGTGAAGAGGCAAAAAAATTTTTACGTCGCGCCATAATGGCTTGGGAAAAAGCTCTGGAGCTTGACCCGTCGCTTGGTGATGTTACTGGTGAAGACCTTAAAAATAAACTTAACGATGCCAAACACCTGCTTGGTGTCTTAGAGAATCCAGTACCAATGCCCTTCCCGGTCCCACGTCGCCCAACCGGAAGATAATAAGTCTTTTATGTCTCAGCCCCAAGTAATTTTATATCTCTGATGTTTTGTAAAATTCCTTTATTTTTTTGCAAACGTATTCTATCTCTGTCTCTGTCATTAATGGGTCTAAGGGAAGCGAAATGATTTCCTGCACAATTTCTTCTGTAACTGGTAAGTCTCCCTCTTTATACCCTAAATTTTGAAAGGCAGGTTGTAAATGCAAGGGAATGGGATAGTGTAGGCCGGTCTCTATTCCATTTAAAGACAAAAATTTGCGTAACTCATCTCGCTGCTTCGCTCTAATAACCAGTAAGTGATATACGCTTTTTGCCTGGGGATATTCTCCAGGAAATTTGATCACTTCGCTTACATCCGGATGGTTCTCCAGAAATTTTCTATACAGGCTGACTGCATTACGACGCCGTTCGTTCCAGCCGGTTACATAGGGCAACTTTACTCTCAACAGTGCTGCTTGTAGCTCATCTAAGCGATAATTATAACCCGGAAGTTGATGGATAAATTTCTCTTTCCTGCCGTGATTGATTAACATACTTGAGAGTTCTGCTATCCGAGGATTATCAGTAACAATTGCACCAGCATCGCCCAGAGCTCCCAGATTCTTCCCCGGAAAAAAGCTGAAACAAGCGACGTCTCCCAGTATTCCAACCATTTTTCCATTATATTCAGCTCCTACCGCCTGTGCTGCATCTTCTATAATCCACAGGTTATGGCGGCGCGCCACAGAAGCCACCCGTTCCATATCAACCGGCTGGCCATAAAGATGAACTACAATAATTGCTCTGGTACGGGGAGTAATTTTTTCTATTATTTTATCCGCATCAATTAGAAAGGTTTCTGGTTCAATATCAACAAAGACTGGTCTGGCTCCGGTGTGGACTATCACCTCAGCGGTGGCTATAAATGTGTGGCTTACTGTAATGATTTCGTCTCCCGCACCAATACCAAGTGCCAGCAATGCAATGTGTAAAGCAGCTGTGCCAGAGTCACAACCAACGCAGTATCGTGCGCGACAAAAGCTTGCAAATTCCTCTTCAAATTTCTGGAGCTCCTCGCCTTGAAGAAATTTGCCACTGGCTAAAACTCTATTCATCGCTGATTGGAGTTCTGCTTCAATTGATTTGTGCAATCTGGTTAAATCAAGAAATTTTACCTTCATTGTATTACCTTAAAAATTAAATTTAGCTTATATCATTAACTCTGGGCAGGTTAAGGTCAATACGATTACATAAAATTGACTTATATTGAAGGAGTATGTCATAGTAATTTAATATTTTTTCTAAACCATTAGCAATAACAAATTATGGCTACAATTAATTTCTGGAAGCTTACTGGTGCCGGCAATGACTTTGTCGGGCTTAACAATATTGAAAAAAACTTACCAGTAGACTCCTTGCCCTTGCTGGTGAAACAACTATGCCATCGGCGTTTTGGAATAGGTGCTGATGGTGCTCTAATTATTGAACCAGCCTCCCCCCATTCTAATGCACATTTTAAAATGAGGTACTTTAATGCAGATGGTTCAGAGGCTGCCACCTGTGGTAATGGAGCTCGTTGTATAGCTCGCCTGGC
>CAYRXI010000023.1:27755-29591 GCA_964428255.1 uncultured Candidatus Sumerlaeota bacterium | reverse complement strand
CCCGCAGAAATGTATTTTGACACACTGGCAGGGACATATCACGCTATTGTAAAAAAAGAAACAGTAATCGTAGATTTGCCTCCAGTAGAAAAACCCCGGCAGAATATTGAATTCACCACAACTGAATTTTCCGGTAAAGGAGACTTTCTACTGGTAGGTGTTCCACATTTAGTACTGCATGTTGATGATGTGACATCCATAGATGTAGAAAAAATCGGGCGGTCTTTGCGTTTTCATCCGCAATTTCAACCAGCTGGTACAAACGTTAATTTTATTCAGGTAATCAATTCTCACACTATTCGTATCAGGACTTATGAACGAGGAGTAGAGGCAGAGACGCTGGCTTGTGGTACTGGTTCCCTGGCAGCTTCACTGGCACTGGCTGTTAGAAATATTGTTACTTCACCGGTCACTGTAATAACGCATAGCGGGATTAAACTCCAGTTTGAATTTGTAGTGCAGGCTGATAAGTTTTCTCAGATAAAGATGAATGGTCCAGCTGACATTGTGTTTTCAGGTACCATTAACCTGGAGCATCTCGGGCAGATTTTTCCTCCTTCATTTTTTTGAGTTTTATTAAAAATAAGATGACTGAATTGCCAAATATGGAACTACAGGTGTGTTATCTCGGGTTGGGTTCAAATCTCGGGAACAAACTTCTAAATGTTAAAAATGCTATTGCTACTTTGAATGATATCCCTGAAACAAAAGTTCTGGCGCGCTCCAGCTTTTATCGCTCGGAGCCCTGGGGCTATAAACACCAGGATTGGTTTGTTAACGCGGTGGTTTCTATTTTAACCTCGCTTACTCCTGAGCAGCTCTTACTCGCAACCAAATCGCTGGAACGACATCTTGGCTGTAAGCCTAAATCACACCGCTGGGGACCGCGGCTGATTGATATTGATATTTTACTGTTTGGCAACAAAATTATAAATACGCCGGAATTGAAAATCCCTCATCCATATTTGACCGAGCGATTATTTTTTCTGGTGCCTTTGCTTCAGATATCTCCGGCTGCTACCTTGCCGTTATCCAATGAGCCTCTGCAAAAATTCGTGAGCTTATTGAAGGATGAACCTCAACCAGTGATTCTGGAAGAATGAGAAATGGAAATAACGCGCATTACATATAGTGAACAGGAAACAATAGAATTAGGAAGGGAGATCGGTAAATCTCTTACAGGTGGTGAAGTTATCGCCCTGTGTGGTCAACTCGGAGCAGGTAAGACCTGTCTTACCAAAGGAATAGCTCTTGGGTTGGATATCCCGGAGGTTATCACCAGCAGTAGCTTTGTGTTAGCCTCCACTTATCAGGGGAGATTAAAATTACACCATCTGGATTTCTATCGTCTCCAGACAGGTGAAGATTTTTACTCTATCGGATTTGATGACTATTTGATGCCTGACAGTGTTGTGGTTGTAGAATGGGCAGATAAATTTCTGGAATTCCTACCTTCAGCGGTTTTAAAAATTGAGCTGGTTATTATTGATTCTCACACGCGTCGTATAATTTTTTCCGCTTCAGACGAAAACGGCGATCTTAAAACGTGGATACAAAAAACAAAAGGTGAAGAATGAAAATTCTTGGTATTGAAACTTCCACTCCTGCTGGTGGAGTGGCTCTTCTTGACGCTAACAATGGCTTACTGTTCTCATTACAGGTTAATTCTCATCAAACTCACTCTGAGAGCCTGATGAGTTCTATAGCCGAAGCACTGAGCCGTCTGCAGTTAAAAGTTACTGACCTGGATGCAATTGCCGTGTCAACAGGACCGGGTTCTTTTACAGGGGTGCGGATTGGAATGAGTGTGGCAAAAGGATTAGCTATTGCCACGCA
>CAYRXI010000023.1:26795-27640 GCA_964428255.1 uncultured Candidatus Sumerlaeota bacterium | reverse complement strand
ACCATTAATTGGTATTCGGACTTTAGAGGCACTGGCTTATCGATTTTATTTACCAGACAGGCTCATCTGTCCTTTAATTGATGCACGTCGTGCAGAGGTTTATGCTGCTCTTTTTGTAATAGAAGGAGATGGGTACACTCTGCGCCGTCTTAAAGAAGATTTTGTTGCCACTCCACAATCGGTCTTAAAACAAATTACGCAGAAAACAATTTTCTCTGGTAATGGTGCACTCCGTTATCGTGATTTGATACTTAGCACTTTGGGTGACCTCGCTGAATTCCCCCCCCTTCATCGTATGTTCCCTGCTGCTGAGGAAGTGGCTTTTCTGGGACTGGAACGGCTGAAGTCTGGGAAAATAGATAACACATATACTCTGGCGCCATATTATGTTCGTCCACCCGATGCAGAAATCGTTCGTTCACAGAAATCGCCGGAATAAGAAGTTTTAATTAATAATCCATTGGTAGGTATACTTGACATTACTTTATTTTTTGTTTACAAAAACTTACTATTTTTATATAGATTATTTAATTTTTAATGTTAAATTACCTTTTACAAGAAAAGAGGGGAAAAAGTGTTTAATATAATTTATAAATTTTTCTCTACTGATATTGGCATTGACCTGGGCACAGCCACCACTCTGGTATATGTCAAAGGTGAAGGTATTGTGTTATGTGAACCTTCTGTAGTAGCAATTGAGAAGAATAAAAACTCGGTACTTGCAGTCGGAACTGAAGCCAAACGGATGCTTGGCAGAACTCCGGGAAATATAATTGCTATTCGTCCAATGAAGGATGGTGTCATCGCTGATTTTGATGTTACGCAGATGATGTTGAAATACTTCA
>CAYRXI010000023.1:13044-26785 GCA_964428255.1 uncultured Candidatus Sumerlaeota bacterium | reverse complement strand
TAACAAGGCGCACGGTAATCGCCGCTGGTTTTTTAGGCCGCGCATTGTCATAAGTGTACCTTCCGGTATCACAGAGGTAGAACGCCGCGCTGTTCGTGAATCAGCGCATCAAGCAGGTGCACGAGAAGTCTACCTCATTGAAGAACCAATGGCTGCAGCTATTGGTGCTGGCTTGCCTGTAACCGAGCCGTCCGGCAATATGGTAATTGATATTGGAGGTGGCACCACTGAAGTTGCGGTGATCTCACTGGGGGGTATCGTCGTTAGTGAAACTGTGCGGGTTGCAGGAGATGAAATGGATGAAGCCATTGTTCATCATATTAAGCGCAAGTATAACTTGATGATAGGCGAACGCACTGCTGAGGAAATAAAGATAAAAATCGGTTCAGCCTGTGAATTGCCCGAAGAAAAACGGATGTTAATTAAAGGCAGAGACCTGGTAGCGGGCCTTCCGCGTACCATTGAAATTTCCTCCGAAGAAATCAGAGAAGCCTTGATGGAGCCAGTACTAGTTAAAAGCACTCTTGAAAGAACTCCACCGGAGCTTGCTGCAGACCTGGTAGATAGTGGAATAGTTATGGCTGGCGGCGGCTCGCAACTTCGTGGTCTGGATAAGCTTCTCCAGAAAGAAACGGGTTTGCCTGTGCGGCTGGCGGAAAATCCGGAAACCGCTATTGTTCTCGGTACTGGCAGAATGCTGGAATCGCTGGAAATGTTGAGTCGGCTAAACGAAACAAAGCCTTAACCCCTTGTTTAGGCTAAAAAAATCTGTCTCTAACCTAGAATATATTTTTTTGCCTGGTGCGATGAACATTGACCATAATGATTGGTAATGCAGAAATGGTTAAAAACTGCCCTCCTGTTGATGCTACTGATTTTGCTCTCATTATATTTAACGCCACTAAAACCGCGTTCTTCCGTTAGTAAAAACAAGACCCAAACCTGGATTGAGCACCTGGCTACCAACTTCTTTATTCACTTCTTTCAAGTAACTAAAAAAATTCATACTTCATTAAAATCGGTTACGGAGAACTTCAGTTCGGATAAAAACCTTCGGCAGGAAAACAAAAAACTAAAACACGAACTTGCTTTACTAAAAACCCAGCTTCAACTTACTACAGAAAAATACCTACAATTGCAGAGAATAACGACGCTGACTTCAGAAACGCTCACTACCATCGGTTATCATCCAGTAATTCCGGCAGAAATAATGGCTTTTAATTTTACACCATTTAGTTGTACCCTGTTAGTTAACCGAGGAGTAAAGGATGGCGTTTCAGTCAATAGTGCTGTCGCTTATGGCGAGTCACTCGTTGGATTTGTAGTAACTTCGTTAAAGGATTCTGCTGTGGTGCAGTTACTTGTTGATCCACGCACCACAGTCAGCGGGTTAATATTGCCAGCTCGTCAGTTGTGTCTGGTGAAATCTCGCGGACCAAAAAGGCCTTTATTACTGTCTGTGGAAAAATTTACACTTAATCTTGAGATTGGCAATGAAGTAATAACCTCGGGTATAGACACCAGTATTTATCCTAAAGGATTAATGATTGGGAAAATTACTTCCCTTACCCGAACGCCCCAAGGTGAACTGGTGGGGGAAGTTGAACCGCAAATTGATTTTTCAAAGCTGGAAGAAGTTTTTATTATCCCAAAGATAAAGTCCATAGATTAATGTCCACTCTTGATTAACTGATTTGATATGGAGAATAAATAGCCTTGTTTTCTTCTTTCTCACTGACACTCACACTTATTAATTTATAGCCTTTTTCTCTAATCCTTCCTTCAAGCCGCTTAAAAAATATACATGCCAGATTTTCAGCAGTAGGAATTATATTTCTCAGAAATTCTACTTCTAAATTTAAATTGCGATGGTCAACGTACTGAATGACTTCTTCGTTAATTATGTTTTCTAATTCCCGATAGTCAATAGTCATCCCTGTGCGATTGTCTATTTCTCCACCAATCATAACCTCTACGGTGTAGTTGTGGCCATGAAAATTAGGATTTGAACATTTTCCATAAGCCTGGAAATTCTCTTCATCTGATAAAAACGGTGAACATAATCTATGAGCGGCTGAGAACGTAACCTGTTTTTTCAAATAGTACATCCTTTCACTCCTCAATAAAAATAAATTTCATCTTAATAATTATTTAATAGACTTTGCAAGTTGTTATAACTGAATACAAGGGGGTTGACAGGAAAAGATGACAAAAGTAATAAAAATGTTGCATGAAGCTATAACGGGGGGGGTATAATATTATTTATTAGATATAACGAGTTTAAAATAACTCCGAGAAAGGAGACAAAATGGGCAAAGCGAAAACATCACGCCGTACAGTAACTCCGTTAATGCCTAAAAGATTAGCCAAAGCATCACCCGATGAGCTCCTGGCATGGTTTTTTCACCGCAATGGTTATTTTCGTCTTGCAGATATTGAGCGCCGTCAAAAACTTGGTAGTAAAGGTTACAAAAAAGGTGACGAGGTGCGTCTGGTGGCTAAAAATGCTGATGAATTAAATCGCATTAACTCTGCATTGAAGCGGGTTGGCTTGAATCCCGGGAAACCATTTGCTAAAGCCCGAAGCACGATTATTCCAATCTATGGGAAAGAGGCAATAAACTATTTCCGCAACATTACCAGACAATGGAGTAAAAAGAAACTGGCTGAACTGCATAAAACGCAGTAAATAATTTTCAAGAAAACCCGGATTCTATTTTCAACGAACCGGCTAAATAGAGAGCAAATTTATGGTAATTTGTTGAAATCCAGTATCAAATTATGAGCTAACTGATTTGCTCTCAAGATAGAATCAAAGGTTCCTGCATCAGTCCACCACCCTTGCAGGATATCGTAAGTAAGTTGACCTTTTTTAATATATGCATTATTCACATCTGTAATTTCCAGTTCACCACGCCAGGACGGTTTGAGATTTTTTATTATCTCAAATACCTGTGAATCATACATATAAATTCCAGTTACGCAATAATTGCTTTTCGGGTGTTGAGGTTTTTCTTCAATCCCGATGATTTTATCGCCTTGCAGTTCGGCCACGCCAAAGCGGTGTGGGTCTGGAACTTCCTTTAACAGGATTTTTGCTCCTTTACCCTGCCGCTGAAAATTTTCCACATAAGGCTTGATATTATCTTCAAAAATATTATCGCCAAGAATAACCGTACACAGGTCATCCCCCACAAATTCACAGGTTAGACCTAATGCTTGCGCTATACCACCGGCTTCATCCTGGACTTTATATGTAAATCGTGCACCAAAATCTTTTCCGCTGCCGAGCAAACTAATCATATTTCCCATATGTTCTACACCTGTGATAATCATAATATCACGAATGCCCGCCTGTCTTAAGCGATATAACGGATGAAAAATCATCGGGTATCTTCCAACAGGTAACAGATGTTTATTGGTGACCTTGGTCAAGGGAATAATCCGCGAACCAGTTCCACCAGCCAGAATCACGCCTTTCATGGTTTATTTTGCCTCCTTTATTAAGAGAATAACCCAGCCTAATTTTTTCAGTTTATATTTTAATCTATTCGCTAATTTCTTTTAAACAGACCGAGATAATTTCAGTAGCATCATTGCAGTGTGATTCTTCAATTATCAGGGGGGGGAGTAATCTGATTTTATAATCACCCAGGGCATTCACAATTAAGCTACGTTGGAGGCAATGACGATAAAATAGCTTTGCCACTGGCTTGTTAAATTCAAGTGCCAGCATTAGTCCAAGTCCCCGCACTTCCTTGATCACGGGAAATTGAGATTGTAATTCTTCCAGCTGCACCTTGAAAAATTTTCCAACCTTTGCAGAATGTTGCGCCAGTTTTTTATTAAACAGTTCGTTTAAAAAAGCCAGTGCGGCAGCACATACCAGTGGGTTACCACCGAAAGTTGTAGCGTGTTTGCCGGGCTCAAAAGCCTCAGCCACTTCACCTCTAGCGAGTAAAGCTCCAATTGGCAAGCCACCTGCCAGTGCCTTTGCCAGTGTTATTATATCAGGCTTAACGCCATAGTATTCATAAGCAAAATTAGTGCCGATTCGGCCCAATCCGCATTGGACCTCGTCAAAAATTAACAGTATATTTTTTTCATCGCAAATCTGACGTAAGTCCTGCATAAATTCGCGAGTTGCCGGAAAAACTCCTCCTTCGCCCTGCACCGGCTCCAGCATTATGGCACAGATGCTATCATCCAGCTGCTGTTTTACTGATTCAATGTTGTTAAACTCAGCGTATTTAAACCCGGGTAATAACGGCTCAAAGCCTTTTTGAAAGCGCTCTTGCCCTGTGGCTGTAATCATTCCCATTGTTCTGCCATGAAAAGAGTTAAGAAAAGTTATAAAGCCGTACCGGTGCTCGCCATATTTTTTCTTCATATAATAGCGCGCTAATTTTAGTGCTGCTTCACCAGCTTCTCCACCACTATTTGCAAAAAAGCATTTCTCGGCAATTGAATTCTCACACAACAACCGTGCTAATTTTATCTGTGGTTCTATGTAATAAAGATTTGAACAGTGAATTAATTGCTGAACCTGTTCAATAACTGCAGAAACAATCGCTGGATGACAATGCCCCAAATTGCATACACCGATTCCAGCCACAAAGTCCAGATATTTTTTGCCCTCAGTGTCCCATACATACACTCCTTCGCCTTTTACAATACAGACATCCCGTTCGCCGTAAGTATTCATTAAATATTTTTGAGCTAATTCTTTAAGTTCATATAATCTCACGGGTTATCTCCCCATTGTTGAAATAAAAGCGGCGCACAAACACAATTTGCAGCTTTAAGTGATTGTGAGCCGCTAAAATTATCCTTAACAAACTATTCAACAGCTTTAATTTTCATATCGTAATCCCATTTGTCATAATACAGATTTCCGCCACGCCACTCTACTTCGCCTCGCTGAAAATCTACTGGTTCACTACGGAAAAACCATTTTGCCGGGGCAAATTCCATTGAATAGTCATCATTAGCCACTAACCGTAAATTATCTACGTTGCCAAATAGGAACCAGCGAATTTCCGGGTCATCTGTGTCTGTAATTGCTTCACTCGGGTCAGCCCAGAGCCATCCATAAGGCTCAATGTAAAATTGTGCCCAATCATGCATATTGGTGATTGTCCAGCCTGATTCCCAGCGCGCCGGAACACCACTTATACGACAGAGCACAATGAACAGTAATCCCTGGATACCGCAATCGCCACGCATATTATCATAGCAATATTGACTTATATTTTCTATTGTAGAGTATTCAATAGCATAGGTATACCGAATGTTTTCTGTAACCCAGCCATAAATTTTCTTTGCCTTCAAATAAGGATTGGTTTCATCACCGACGATTTCCTGCGCCAGTTTTCTTAAAGCCGGTGTGAATTTCAGATGGGGGGGGCGCTCAGCTGTATACGTTAAATACACATCACTTGTGGTATCATAAGGTTTTACCTTCTGGGGGTCTACTTTTACATAAGAAGCATAAGCAGTGAATTCATACGTAACGCCAAAAGTCGTATCTTTGTCATTTAATGCAGGCTGTTCAAAATAGATAGAACGTTGTAGTTGCTCTGGAGGTGCTAAGAAATATTTTTCTGGATAGGTGCTTAGCAACTTGATATCCCGGTTAATAAGAGATACTCGCGGAAATGGCATCCAGCAGCGAATTAGCTCTCCAGCTGGCACTGTCCCTGAGGTAATGGTGATTTTCATTTCTACTCGGTAGCGTTGGGGTAAAACAAACTGATTCCCCTCAGTTTTTGCAGCTTCCATTATTTTCTTCATCAATTCAATGCGCTGCTGTCTCTCACTGGCTCCGCTATCCCTTTTTGCTCGTTCTCTTGCTTCACGGCTTAAATGAAACAAGTTTGAACGACTGCGAATGAAATATAACTTCTTGCCATCAATTATACGATAATCAAACAACCCTAGATTTTCCCAGCGGTCAAAATCGGCTGGCGTCAAGTCCGATATTTTTTCCTTGATCTGGTTGAAAACCTGTTCGCGACTTAACTTAAAGTCCAGTCTTATTCTGTCCAGTCGTTCAATTTCATATAATAATCTCAGCCGTAGAGCTAACGGCATTTGCTCGCCCTCTTTGCTTAACAACTCTTTGATTGCCGATTGAGCCTTCGTATACTCACCATTTTTTACCAGTGCCGTAATGGCAGGAGGTAACTCCGCGTCTGGCGGTATACTCCCGGTAATAGTATTCACTTCGGCTAATCCAGGCATAATTGCAACTCCCATTAAAAAAATTATCACCAACATCAAATTTACGTACTTCATTGTCAACTCTCCTGATTTAATTTTTTAATTAATTCAACAACAACTTATAGAGCAACGTATCATCTAAAAGCACTTGTTTTCAACAAAAAGCAAAATAATCTACTAAAAAAATTCCCGAGTTTTATAACCATCCTTTTTCTTGCCAGTACTCGTACTCTTCTTGCCATTCTTTTTCTCGCTGTTTCATTATCCATTTAAAATATTGTTTGTGTTGCTCTATGGCTTTTAGTTGTGGTGGATACTTTCGGTGCCTATTTATATCTTACCTTAATTTTTCTCCCAGCTTACGTGCTTCCTGTTTTTTCTCTAAAAGTTCCAGGCACCTGCGCTGAAATGCCACCACTATACTGCGCACCACAACTAATGGCATAATCTTTAATGTACTTCAGCATCGGCTTATCCCTCCCGCTTCCCGATGTAACAACTCCCGCAATGTATTTCCCCTCAAGACGTAGACAATAAATAAAATTGCTGCCACGCTCCATCAGTGCTTTCATTGATGCAGTAATTTGATTAAGATAGTTTGGACTTGCGAGGGTTATTCCATCGGCTTCCAGAAGGAGGTTTAAAATTTTTAAGGCATCGTCTTCCAGAGCACAATTTAATATCTTTTTATGACAGCGTCCACATGCCTGGCAAAATTTTATTGTATAATTTGCCAGGTGAATTATCTCTGTCTGCACCTGCTTAGGATTGAATCCTTTCAGTACTTCACTGGCTCATAAAAAAGTCTGACTGTTATTTTTACGAGGGCTGGCAGAAAGTAATACTATTTTCATTTTATTACTCATCTCCTGTACATAAATTATTTTCTCTCCTGTGAGTGAGCTTGAGATTTTGTCGCATCAGTAAAACATTCCAGCTGAATTGTAGTATGTTTAATATTAAATTTATCTGCTAACAATTTGTTAACTTCATTTAAAATATCCGCACTGCTACTTAACCTCTGGTCATCAAGCAAAAGATGACAGCTCAAAGCATACACACCAGATGTGATGGTCCAGATATGCAAATCATGAACTGCATTTACGCCTTTAATTTTTTCTATCTGTTCCTTAACTACCTGTAAATTGATTTGTTTGGGAACGGCTTCCAGGAGAATATTGCTTGCATCTAGCACCAGACTGATTGCATTCTTAAGAATCATTACTCCAATTAAGCCGGCGATAATTGGGTCAATGATGTTCCATCCGGTAGAAACTATTATCCCGGCAGCTATAACGACACCCACTGAAGACATAGCATCGCCCAGCATATGCAGATATGCACCACGTATATTTAAGTTTGTTTTGCCAGCCCTGTTTAAAATCAAAATGCCTGTGACATTAGCAGCCAAGCCAAAGAGAGCGACTCCCAGCATAACTTCACCATTGACGACCTGAGGTTTTATCAAACGGTGGGCACCATGATAAAATATAAAAAACGCCATTCCTAACAGCAGAGCTCCATTAAATAAGGCAGCAATAATTTCAGCACGATAATAGCCAAAAGTTTTTCGGCTATTTGCAGATTTCTGGCTATACAGTAAGGCGAATAAAGCCAGGATTAGCGCCAGTGAATCTGTAACCATATGTCCTGCGTCGCCAATCAAAGCCAGACTTTTTGCTATATGGCCAGCAATAAATTCTACTATCGCCATACTACTGGTGATGCTAATTGTAATAATAAGAGCACGTTTGTACTTACCAATCTCTGGAACAAAAATATGGTTATGTTCGTTCATATAATTAATTGTTTTTCGCTTTGGTTTTCATTGAGCAATGTGGCGAGCAACATATGGGGTGTGATTTTCAGAATTCATCCTGATGCCCACAGACCTGTCTGAGAACTTTTTCAGCCACATAAATGGGGCGGTCAAGCCAGCATGCCAGCACTATGGCATCGCTGGGTCTTGAGTCTACTAGAATCTCATTGCCATCACGATCCATAATAACCAGTTTACCATGAAAAGTATCATTTCGTAAGTCATCTACCATAATATATTTTAATTCTACCCCAAGAGCATTTATTATATTAATGATAAGTTCATGCGTCAGTGGGCGTGGTGTTTTTATCTTTCTCACTGCCAAATCCATTGCTAGCGCTTCATTAGAGCCTATGTATATCGGAAAAGCGCGATCGCCATTCTTTTCCCCGAGAATTATTATCTGCTGAGCGGGGAATTCCTGATTAAATTGAATCTCTTTTAACTCCATTTCCACCATCATTTTTTGCTCCTTATTCAAATTATGTTTCTTTATTAAAAGAGCGTCACATCTGTTCAAGATAACGCGCCAGCTCGTCGGGTTTGCGTGAGTTAAGCAACATTATCTCTCGGGTTATTCTCCGGCGGGAATACAAGTCTAATAGTGCTCTATCCATTGTCTGCATTCCATATTGACCACCAGCTTCAATCATTGATGGTATCTGATAAGTTTTTCCTTCACGAATCAACGCCCGAATTGCATCAGTTGCAATTAATACCTCAATAGCCAGTTCACGTCCCTTACCACGCGCAGAAGGGAGCAATCTCTGCGACAAAATCCCCTCCAGCACTGCCGACAACTGCACCCGCACCTGTTCCTGTTGGTGAGGCGGAAAAACGTCAATAATTCGTTCAACTGTTTGTGCTGCATCTACCGTATGCAGTGTAGAAAATACCAGATGCCCGGTTTCTGCAGCCGTCAGCGCAGCTTGAATTGTCTCCAGGTCTCGCATTTCGCCTACCATTATTACATCCGGGTCCTGACGCAATACATACTTAAGTGCAGTGGCAAAGGACATTGTGTCTTCGCCAACTTCTCTTTGCTCTACCAGTGCTTTTTTATGTGCGTGTAAATATTCAATAGGGTCTTCTATAGTAATAATGTGGCATTGGCGTTCACGATTTATTAAATCAATCATTGCCGCCAGGGTGGTGGACTTTCCTGCGCCCGTTGGTCCGGTAACCAGTACCAATCCCGCAGGACGACGTGACAATCGCTCACAAACAGATTTAGGCAAATGCAACTCTTCAAATCCACGAATTACTGCCGGAATCACACGAAATGCCGCTGCAACTGTTCCGCGTTGATAATGAACATTAACCCTGAAGCGACTCAGCCGCGAAACACTGAGCGAGAAGACCAGCTCCTTGTTTTCTTCAAATTTTTGCTTCTGCGAGTCGCTCAAAATACTATATATCATTTTCTTGGTGACATCCGGCATAAGAACTTCTGTGCCTGAGTCGCGCAGTATACCATCCACACGAATTATCGGTGGCCTTCCCACAACCAGATGCAAATCTGAAGCATCTTGCTCAACTGTTAACTTTAAAAGGTCAATTAAATCCATCTGCTCCCTCATTTTAATTACAATAAGGTTAATAAATCTCTTATATCAGTTTCAGGCAACCAGGGTCAATTGCTTTATAAAGGGAAAATTTAATGGCTTTTCCTTTTTTATGAGTAAACTTAATTCAATACTTTCACGGATTTGTGCTAAAATACTCCTGTGAGATGTTCAATGTTCTTCGGCTGACGATTTTCCATATTCAAAACAATACTTATAATATCAAATCTAATTGTGGTTTCAGGTATGGGCAAATGATGACGTTGTAGATAAATATCAGCCAGCTGACGTAAATGCCGTTGCTTCCTTTTATCTACTTTGTCAAAAGGTTCACCATATATTGTGTCCGTCTGGGTTTTTACTTCTACAAATACCAGACACTCTCCTTCGCTGGCGATAATGTCTATCTCCCCCCTTTTGCAAGTAAAGTTACGGTCAATTATCCGATATCCTTTTTTGCGTAAAAATTTGACTGCTAGTTCTTCTCCCAGCCAGCCTATGTCTTTTTTTGTCGGGGTTCTACTTTCTTCGGACGAGCGATGAAGGGTTAAAACTCGTAATATCTTTGTCCAGAATTGCTTCATTGAGTCACTGGAGTAAAAATAGTGAAGTGGTTATTTAATAATTTGTTTCTTAAACTTGCAATTGAAATAATAAGCAATTAATTCCATGAGCATCAAATGGAATATTACAATCTTGAAATAGCAGAAATATGAGAGGAGCAAATCAATGTAATATTCAGAAAGGTTAAAAAAAGAGAAATTAAAAACGATTCTACTAACAATTTGAATGATTGTGGGATTATAGACTTTAATTTTTGTGCAGAGGACTTGACAATTTTTTTATAAACGGGATTAATTTTATTCTGTTTTTTTTGTTTGGTGCTTAGTATAGATGAAAATTCATGAATATCAGGCTAAGGCTGTTTTTCATCAATATGGCATTCCTGTTCCCCGTGGCAGTGTAGCGGAAGATTTGAATACAGCAGTTAGAATTGCACAGGGGCTTACTTTTCCGGTAGTAGTAAAGGCACAGGTACTTGTTGGCGGAAGAGGTAAAGCGGGGGGAGTAAAGCTGACCCACAATTTAGATGAAATCCGAACTGCCGCTGATGCCATTCTTGGTATGAACATTAAAGGAAGTACGGTTAAGAAAGTTCTGATTGAAGAAGCTGCTACCATCAAACAAGAGTTGTACCTGGGGATTATTATTGACCGTGCTGCCAGAATGCCAGTCATAATGGCAAGTCCAGCAGGTGGTGTTGACATTGAAGAGGTGGCACGTTCAACACCGGAAAAAATCCTTAAGATATATATCAAACCGCATATCGGACTGGCAGATTTTCACGCCCGACAAATCGGCTACCTCCTTGGCTTAAAATCCGAGACCTTTAAGCAATTAGCACGCTTTATCAAAGGTCTCTATCAACTCTTTATGGAAAAAGATGCTTCACTGGCTGAAATTAATCCTTTGGTAATTACAGAATCTGAAGAGTTAATTGCCTGCGATGCCAAAATAAACTTTGATGATAATGCCCTTTCACGACATCCTGAACTGGAACTTCTGCGTGATGAAGCTGAGGAAGACCCACTGGAGAACATTGCCCGCAAGAAAAAAATTAACTACATTCATTTGCAGGGCAACATAGGTTGCATTGTCAATGGCGCTGGTCTGGCAATGGCTACGATGGATATTATCAAGCATTTCGGTGGTGAGCCGGCTAATTTTCTGGACATCGGCGGTGGTGCTAAAGCTGAACAGGTGACTGAAGCTCTCCGACTTATTACGATGGATGCTAATGTTAAGGCAATTTTAATTAATATCTTTGGGGGGATTGTTCGTTGTGACCGCGTAGCTCAGGGCATCCTGGATGCACTCACTCAGCTACAATTACAAATACCCATAGTAATTCGCCTTACAGGCACTAACGAAGAGCAAGCGCGTGAAATGCTAAAAAACACAAAACTCATTGCAATGCCCACAATGAGTTCTGCTGCGCAAAAGGTGGTTGAACTCGTTAAAGGATTGGGTAAAACATAACTGCGTCTCGTTGTTTTATAATGCGAGCCAACTTGACAAAACAAAAACTTTAGAAATTTAACTAAAAAATATAAATGAGCGCACAATTTGGAATTTAAAGATAAAGTAGCAATAAAATGAGCATTCTGGCTGATGAAAATACCCGATTGATTGTTCAGGGGATTACTGGAACAGAAGGGCAATTTCATACAGAGCGTATGCTGGAATATGGCACAAAAGTGGTGGCTGGTGTAGTGCCAGGCCGTGGTGGTTCATTAGCATTGGGTAAGATCCCGGTCTTTAATACTATGCATGAAGCCGTCGCAGAAACCGGGGCTATCGCTTCGGTGATTTATGTGCCTGCAATGTTCGCCACTGATGCTGCACTTGAAGCCATTGACGCCGGCATTAAACTTATAGTCATCATCACAGAAGGTATTCCCACGCTGGAGATGATGAAAGTTTACTGGGCTGCAAAAGCCGCTGAAGCCATAGTCATCGGGCCCAACTGTCCCGGAATTATCTCACCGGGAAAAACTAAAATCGGAATTATGCCCGGGCATATTCACACACCCGGCACTATTGGCGTCATTTCACGCAGCGGGACTCTGACCTACGAAATTGTGAAAGAATTAACGGATGGCGGATTTGGACAATCAACGTGTGTTGGCATCGGCGGAGACCCTATTGTGGGATCAACGTTCCTTGAGCTCTTACCGCTCTTTGAAGCTGACACACAGACAGATGCCGTCGTGTTAATTGGTGAAATTGGGGGCAGTGAAGAGGAACGTGCCGCAGATTTTATCAAAAATTATATGACTAAACCCGTAGTGGCTTTTATTGCTGGACTCACTGCACCACCAGGCAAACGAATGGGACACGCTGGTGCTATCATTGATGGGGGTAGCGGAACAGCTCAAGCTAAAATCCAATACCTCAGACAATCAGGAATTCCAGTTGCCGAACGTCCAGACCAGATATGTTTTCTGATAAAGGAAGCATTGAGTTAATGCGGAGAAACTAAAATGCAACAGGAGAAAGAAAAAACCAAAGAGAAATATCTCTGGTTGAATAAACGCTGGTGTAAACGATGTGGCATTTGTGCCGTCGTTTGCCCCAAAAACGTTATTGAATATGACCATGAAGGGTATCCGATTTTTGCCCGTATGGATGATTGTATATACTGTCTCAATTGCGTTCTATATTGCCCGGATTATGCTATTTTTGAAAGCAAAGAAGATCAAGATTACGCAAAACCCATTTTGTGAATAACCTTACTTGAATGACATCCTGAGGGATTACGAAAATGTCGCAAAACAAAGAATGGCGATTACTATCGGGGAATGAGGCGTGTGCTAAAGGCGCTTTACTTGCGGGTTGCAGATTTTTTGCTGGTTATCCTATAACGCCCTCCTCGGAAATCGCCGAAATGCTCGCGGAAGAGCTACCCAGAATTGGAGGTGTCTTCATTCAAATGGAAGATGAAATTGCCTCAATGGGTGCTATTATTGGCGCTTCGCTCGCCGGAGTTAAGGCGATGACCGCAACCAGTGGTCCGGGTTTTTCCCTTAAACAGGAAAATCTTGGCTTCGCCTCTTTCTGCGAAATTCCCTGCGTAGTGGTGAATGTGATGCGTGGGGGTCCCAGCACTGGACAGCCCACCTTTACTTCTCAAGCAGATGTGATGCAGGCTCGGTGGGGGACACACGGCGACCATCCAGCTATTGCTCTTTGCCCGAACAGCGTTGAAGAAACGCTGTTTTTGACCATTGAAGCATTTAATATGGCTGAAAAATATCGTGAACCTGTGATTTTACTACTGGATGAAGTCATCGGGCATATGCGCGAAAAAGCCTGGATTCCTAAAACTGAAGACATAAATCTGGTTTCACGAAAGAAACCGGAATCAAACATTGATGATTATCAACCGTTTGCCGAGACAGAGGATTGTATTCCGCCTCTTGCCGCTTATGGTGAAGGGATTCGGTTTCATATTACCGGCTTAACACATGACGTTCGTGGCTACCCAACCAACCGGGCTGATGAAGCTACACAGTTGCTTACACGTTTGCAGCGGAAGATAGAACTGCATAAAAAAGAAATGGGCAAATATGAA
>CAYRXI010000023.1:0-13021 GCA_964428255.1 uncultured Candidatus Sumerlaeota bacterium | reverse complement strand
CCCCCCTGATATTTTAGTTGTTGCTTACGGCAGCACGGCCCGAGTAGCAAAGCGAGCCGTTAAGATTGCAAGAGAGCAAGGAATTTCGGTGGGCTTATTCCGCCTGATTACCATCTGGCCATTTCCAGACTTTATTCTACGCGAACTCGCTAAACAGATCAAAGCCCTAATAGTGCCAGAACAAAATCAAGGTCAACTAATTGGAGAAGTGGAGCGCTGTGTCTTCCGCGAAATACCAATTATTGGCGTCCATAAATTTGACGGATTTATGATGGAGCCAGGTCAGATTTTAAATGCCATAACCGGGGTGAAATACTGATGGCTGTTATTCATCGTTATCTTCGTCTGCGTAAAAAGTTTCCTCATGTTTGGTGTGCGGGCTGTAGCGATGGCATCGTACTGAATGCCATCGTTCGGGCAATTGATAAACTAAAATTACCACGTGATGAAGTGGTCCTCGTCAGTGGTATCGGTTGTTCCTCTCGTGCGCCAGTTTATGTTGATTTCAACACCTTGCATACTACTCATGGCCGCGCCATCCCTTTTGCCACAGGTATTAAACTGGCAAAGCCTCATCTTAATGTCATTGTTATTACTGGCGATGGCGACGCACTGGCTATTGGCGGAAACCATTTTATCCATGCCTGCATTCGCAATATTAATTTGACTACTATTGCATACAATAACTTCAATTATGGGATGACAGGCGGACAACGCTCTCCCACTACACCTCCTGGTGGTAAGACTACTACTTCTATGTATGGGTCAATTGACCCTGCAGTGGATGTCTGTAAACTGGCTATTGGTGCTGGTGCTACCTTTGTGGCTCGTTCCACAGCTTATCATATCCGCCAGATGGAGACCTTGATTGCCAGAGGCATTGAACATAAAGGAATGGCAGTTATAGAAGTCCTCTGTACCTGTCCTGTAATCTACGGGCGATTAAATCGCCTCGGTAGCCCGGCACAGATGCTACTATGGTTCAAAGATAACAGCTTATCTGTAGATGCCTGGAAAAAACTACCACCCGAAGAACAGCAAAAAGCCGAACAAGAAAAGGTCATCACAGGCATACTAAAAGAAGACAAAGTTACACCTGAATATACAGAGCAATATTATAATTTGTGCAAAAGATTGCAAATGGCTGGAAACTGAGAAAGGGAAAAGGAGTGAGTAATTAATGTCTCAACGTTATGAAGTCCGACTCAGCGGTTCGGGGGGGCAAGGAATGATTCTCGCCGGAATTATTCTGGCTGAGGCAATTGGGATTTATGATGGCAAAAATGTGGCACAAACTCAGTCCTATGGTCCAGAAGCACGCGGCGGCGCTAGCCGCTCTGATGTTATAATTTCAGACGAGGAAATTGATTATCCGAAAGCCGAGCAACTTGACCTTTTACTGGCATTAACACAGGAGGCATATAAAAGCTATTATAAATATCTCAAGCCCAATGGCTTACTAATTTATGACTCAGATGTGATTTCTCTTTCAGAGACTGCTCATCCTTTTCAAACCGCAGGTTATCCAATCCTGGCAGTGGCACGAGAATACATCGGCAAAGAAATTGTCGCCAATATTGTGGCATTGGGGATTATTGCCGAAAAAACTCGCATAGTTAGTAAAGAAGCACTGGAACGAGCTGTTTTAGGACGAGTTCCTAAAGGCACAGAAGCTCTGAACCGCCGCGCTCTGGAAGCTGGCTATCAACTTGCTCAGGGCAAAAATTTGCTTTAAGAGACGTATAACAACACGGTACGAGAAAATAATCTCTGCTCCTTCTTAAAATAAAATTCTGGATTTATATCGTTAAGAATCAATATAGCCCCACGTAAAAGGATTGAATTCTCCTCTTATCGTCATATATTCTAAGTTTATCAAAAAATCTTTAACCCCGCTCTTTGTAAATTGCAAGTATCGCGATTTAAATTGCTAAAAAAATCAAACGGATGACTTGATGAAAAGCCTTCTCGTCATAGCTATTTTTATTATGGGCTTTAGTGGGCTGGTTGCCCAGATGCTACTTTTAAGAGAGCTGCTCATTATCTTTTCCGGCAACGAACTATCTATCGGTATTATACTTGCTAATTGGCTAATTCTTGAAGCGTTTGGCTGCTTTTTTCTTGGCAAAAAGGCAGAAAACATCAAGTACAAATTAGAAACCTTTGCAGTTATTACTATTCTTTTTTCTTTATTCTTACCCGTAGCAGTTTATTTGACACGTATCTTAAAAATAATTCTCGGTGTCTCTATTGGCGAGAGTATAGGATTTTTGCCTATGCTTTATTCGTCTTTTCTAATTCTTTTGCCGGTAAGTGTCTCTCACGGTGTATTATTTCCCTTTAGTTGCAAAATTTACTCAATGTTTTCCACTCGTGACGCAGCCTCAATTGGTAAAGTGTATGTCTATGAAACGATAGGAACAATTTTTGCCGGAGTCGTATGGACATATCTGTTAATTCCATATTTCCATGCGTTTCAAATCGCAGTAGGGCTTGCCATTATAAATTTTCTAATTTTAATTTTGTTACTTGCTTCTTATGTAAAACAAGGTGGAGCAATAAAACCCCTCTTTGTTATCTGTGCTTTGCTCTTGTTCTTGTTCGCTTATGGGTTTTCGGCTGGTGGAGCGGATACACTTCATCAGCTTTCAATAAAGAATCAGTGGAAAGACCATAATCTGGTTCATTATCAAAACTCCATTTATGGTAATATCTGTGTTATAGAAAGGGAAAATCAGTATATTTTTTTCCTGGATGGCGTTGCAGAACTCATTACACCCATTCCAGATATGGCATCTGTTGAAGAGTTTGTGCATCTTCCATTACTTGCACATCCTGACCCCCAAAACGTGCTCATTTTAAGCGGTGGAGTGGGAGGCGTTATAAGTGAAATTCTAAAACATCCCTCAATAGAACTGGTTGAATATGTGGAATTAGACCCGCTACTTCTTGAACTGGTGAGAAAATTTTCTACACCACTCACTGATAAGGAATTAACTGACAGGCGAGTTGGAGTAAACCATACCGATGGGCTGCTGTTTATCAAAAGGACTCAGAATAAGTATGACGTAATTCTGGTGGGTATTTCAAATCCATCTGATCTGCAAACAAATCGGTTTTTTACAAAGGAATTCTTTCAGCTGGTAGATAAAAGACTTACTGCCGAGGGTATACTTGTTATAACTTTACCAGGTTCTTTAGCATTCATAAACGAGGAGTTAAAAAATCTTAACAGCTGTATTTTTCATACACTGAAAAGTGTATTTTCCACGGTAAAAGTATTTCCAGGGGGAGGCACAAATCTTTTTCTGGCATCAAAGTCTAAAGAAGATTTCTCTGTTGACAGGCCATTAATAATTAATAAATTGGATGAACGTAACATCAAATCCGAAGTCCTTGTACCCTGGTATATTGAACAAAAGTTGCACCCGGGATGGCAGGATTGGTTCTCACAGTATCTACAAGGTGGGACTTCCAAAATTAATTATAACCACAAACCACTTGCAGTATTTTATAGCATCTCTTACTGGAATGCACTATTTGCGCCATATATGGCCTGGTTTTTCAGAGTGGTTGAAAAGGTTGAATTGTGGATGTTTGGGGCTTTATTTATTTGCTTCTTAATTCTCTTCTTTTGGTTGAGACCCAAAAAAAAGAGTTTGTTTGGCTCAGGTATTCCTTTATGTATCGCCACAACCGGGTTTACCGGGATGTTAGTTGACCTTGCACTAATTTATACCTTCCAGTCAATTTATGGTTATGTTTTTTACTGGATAGGGCTTCTGGTGACTGCTTTTATGACTGGCGCAGCTGCAGGGGCAATGATTATAACAGAATTTTTATCCCGTTTAAAAAATTATCTTAATTTATTTCTTAAAGTTGACCTGGCAATAATTTGCCTGTGCTTCGGACTACCTTTTATATTTCTTATACTTTTACTTTCTCCTTATTGGGAGACTGTTGGAGTGTCTGTTTTTCTAAAAACTCTATTCCTGGGCATTTCGTTTATTAGCGGGATGTTAACTGGTGCTCAATTTCCCTTGGCAAGCAAATTGTACCTGAAGGAGAATACTAATTTTAGCAGAACTGCAGGACTGATTTACGCCTCAGACATTATTGGCGGCTGGTTAGGTGGAGTTGTGGGAGGTGTAATTCTTTTACCGGTCATAGGACTTTTTGGCAGCTGTGTGGTAGCTGTTCTTCTCAAACTGTCCAGTTTTGTTATTTTAAACAAAAATGCCCGCATCACAGCCTTTAGTGCATACTAAGGGAAAGGAGGTGTAAAATGATGGAGCTCTTTATGACCAAAATCACACGCAGAGAGCTTTGCAAAAAAATAGGAGAACTGGGAATTACATTGAGTTTATTTTCAACGATGTTCAACTGGTTTACTACAACAGCCATGGCTGACAGGAATGAGGGCAAAATAAAAGATTCTACCTCCCGGAAATCTGGTTTTGAACCCGCATATTTAAAACTCCATCAGACTGGTGAATTAAAACAGCGTGCTGAAGAATTATGGAAAATTATGGAGCAATGCAGGCTTTGTCCAAGACAATGCGGTGTGAACCGTCTCAAGGGAATGAAAGGTTTCTGTCAATCTCCCGGAGCTACACTGGTCATTTCAGCATTTCATCCACACTTTGGCGAAGAACGACCCCTCGTTGGAAAAGGCGGCTCAGGCACCATCTTTTTAACTCATTGCAATTTAAAGTGCGTATTCTGTCAAAACTGGGAAATCAGCCACCTTGGAAGAGGGACTGAAGCAAGTCTTGAGCAATTTGCTGAAATGATGATTAGACTGCAGAAAATTGGGTGTCATAATATAAACCTGGTCACTCCAACACATTATTCTCCTCATATCCTTAAAGCTCTGGATATAGCCGCAGAAAAAGGACTCCGCCTCCCAATTGTTTACAACACCTCTGGATGGGAACGCCTTGAAATCTTAAAAGTACTTGATGGCATTGTAGATATTTATCTTCCTGACATTAAATACTGGGATAGTGAAATGGCAGCAAAATATTCATCCGGTGCAGCAAGTTATCCTGAAATTACCAGAGAGGCTATCATTGAGATGAATCGTCAGGTGGGAGTGGCAAAACCCGGCAAAGATGGAATTATGTATAGAGGGCTGATGATACGTCATCTGGTTATGCCTAATAATGTCGCAGAATCGGAAAAAGTTATGGAGTGGATAGCAGAAAATTTACCCAAAGATACTTATGTCAATATTATGGCTCAATATAATCCGCACTTTAAGGCACTTGATTACCCGGAAATATCCAGAAGAATAACACGCGAGGAATATGCCAGAGTAGTAAAAAAGGCAAAAGAACTGGGACTTACCAATCTTGATATTCAGGGCTACTCCTGGTTCCTGTGAATGATTATTCTGCGTCTTTCTTCTCACATTTTAGACTTACCCAGTAATTATGTTTGTGTTTTTGATTTATTTGTGTTCTGGGTGAACAGAATTTTTAAATCCTTCTTTATGTATAAGAGCATTTCTGGCATTCACAAATTATTTGGTTAATTACAGGCGGAAACATCCTCAATATTTTTGTATTGATTTGAAATCGGTAGATATATAATTGTTTTATCATTTCTAAGGAGCTCAAGCGTGAATATTGGAATCGTTTGTTATCCACTATATGGCGGTAGTGGCGTAGTTGCAGCTGAATTAGGTCTGGAGCTGGCAAAACGCGGGCATGAAGTTCACATAATTTCCTATGCTATGCCATTTCGTCTTAAGGATGCTGGCTTATCCAACTTATATTTTCATTCCGTTGATTTATCAAGTTACCATGTCTTTGTATCTCAGCCTTATACCTTGACCCTGGCAGTAAAGATTGCTGAAGTCATTGAGCGTGAAGCACTGGATATTGTTCATGTTCATTATGCTATTCCGCATACCATCAGTGCTTTGCTTGCACGGCAGTTGGCGCGTAAAAAGTTTAAAATTATCACCACCTTACACGGAACAGATATTACCTTGGTCGGAGCAATGCCCGGTTATCGTCCGATGGTGAAGCTGGCACTCGCCCGGTCTGATGCATTGACCTGTGTTTCTAACTGGCTCAAAGAACTAACCCTGAATTGTTTCCGCACAAAAAAGCCCATCCAGATCATTTATAATTTTATTGATGTTAACCGCTTTAAACCTCTGGAAAAGAGAGGCAACCCGCCTTCGGCACTTGGCGTAAAAAGGGGAAAAATAATTGTACATTTATCCAATTTCAGGCCTGTTAAACGAGTAAGTGATTTAATCCGCGCCTTTGCAATTATTAATAAGCAAGTAAATTCTGTTCTGGTCCTGATTGGTGATGGACCAGAACACTCTTTAGCTATTGAGCTGGCTAAAGACCTGGGCGTTTATCAACAGCTACGAATTATGGGACAGGTGGAACATCCTGAATCAATCCTGCCCTATGCTGACCTATTTATTTTACCGAGTGAGAGCGAAAGTTTTGGACTGGGCGCGGCGGAAGCTATGAGCTGTGGTGTGCCGGTAATTGGCACCAGATGTGGTGGACTTGCGGAAGTAGTTGACGATGGTGTTAATGGCTTTTTGGTACCAATAGGCAACTACCAACAAATTGCGGAAATGGCAGTCCAGATTCTTAAAAATCCAGAGTTACAAGTCACTTTGGGGAAAAATGCTCGTGCTAAAGTTATTAAATACTTCCCGAGCTATAAAATTATTGGACAATATGAATTACTATATTACAAGCTATCAGGCCTACACAAAAAAACAACCCCTGCAGGTTAAACTCATTTAACATTGATGTTGCATTATGACACCACAACCAAGCGCTCCAAAACGACAGCATCTTTTTGACACACATCTTTTCTTTCCAACCATAATTCCTTGTCAAAAATTATTGATTTTCTTGATGTTATATTTCATAATAGGTTCTATTAGATTGGCATATTTTATGCATTAGATAATTGGTGAATTTACAAACTTCCTAAAAGGGGGTGATGAATATGACACTGATTAAATGGCGTCCAAGAAAAGAATGGGATCCCTTTGCAGATATCGTTGATCTGCAAAAAGAAATTAATCGGCTGTTCAATCTCTCCCTGACCAGAACATTCAGACCAATGGTGGAAGGTGAGTGGGTGCCACCAATAAATGTGTATAAAAAAGGCGATAAGTACGTGCTGCAGGCTGAATTACCCGGGCTGAGCAAAGATGATGTGGAAATTACAGTGCAGAACAATATCATCACCATCAGCGGTGAAAAGAGGCAAGAGAAGGAGATCAAGGAGGAAGATTACTATTGCTATGAGCGGAGCTTCGGTAAGTTCCATCGCAGCTTTGAACTCCCGGCGGAAGTGGAGGCGAACAAGGTGAATGCAACTTTCTCGCAGGGCGTGCTGAAGGTGGAATTACCGATTGCTGAATCTGCCAAGCCGAAGCAGATCAAGGTTAATATTGAGGAAGGTAAATAATTTAAATCCCATAGAGTTATAAGAGGATGGTGTAATTCACCATCCTCTTTTTTTATTTTTACTATTAGTAGTTTTTATAATAAAGTACGCTTCTTTTTGGAAATTTAAGAAAATAATTTTTAGCAAAAATTTAAAAAATATTTGACTTAAAGTTTATATAAGTAGATACTTATATTTAATTTTTATTTTTGTTGTCTTTAAATTTTGTAATATTTGCTTATTAACTAATTTTATTAAAAAAACTCTAATGGGAGAAAAGACCAAAAAACATTGTGATGAAGCCTTAAGAATTATCTTCCGTGCCGGCGCTATTGAACGAACTCATATTGCTGAAAAACTATCGTTAAGTCCCATAGTTGTCTCGCAAATTCTGCATAAACTCCTTCAGCAACAAAAAATTAAAATTATTGGAAAAGGGCAATCCAGTGGTGGTAGAAAACCTGAAATATTTTCTATAAACTCGGAATGGGGCAGAGTAATCGGTCTTACTTTTACTTCTGAAGGAATTACTAGCGCCATCGCAAATCCACTGGGCGAATTAGAAAACATCCTCTCCTACAGGTTCTCATTTGATTACACCAAGACAGAAACCCTGGATATAATTTACCGTGCGATTTCGGAGCAGATAATTTACGCCAGCAAGAAGAATCAGCGAATCTTCCGCATCGGCATTGGTATGAGTGGTCTGGTGGATGAAAAATTGGGCTTGTCTATAAATTTCCCCAAATATGACCAGTGGCATGATGTTCCGTTAAGCTCTCTTATTGAAAACAAATTCTCCCTGAAAACCTCAGTGGTTAATCATGTTACTGCCAGCACGCTTGCCGAGAATATATATGGAAAATATAAGCATATACAGAACTTGCTTTATTTTCATCTTGGTGCGGGCTTAGGAATGGGAATTATAGTAAATGGTCAAGTCTATCGTGGAGCACGGGTAAATATCGGAGAGTTCGGACATACCACTGTGGGCAACGATAATAATCGGATTTGTTATTGTGGGAGTTACGGGTGTTTGGAGGGTGTTGCCTCTGCTGAAGCGATGATTGCAGAAATTGAAAACGCCTTGCGCGATGGTGCCATTTCCCGTGTGCACATACAGAATATTTCCCCTGGTGCTACTGAACCTGTTGCAGACAATGGGACTGGTAAATTATCTACAACCAAAATTGAAGTCGGTGCTATTTTTGCAGCTGCTGCCAGTGGCGACCGTCTGGCATACCAGATTGTAGAGCGCACAGCGCGGTATTTAGGTATTGGAATTGCCAATATGGTTAATATATTTGCTCCGGAGATTATTATCCTTGGGGGATTGATGGTTGATGATAATGAATTGATGATAGATTTAATCAAACGCAACTTAAAATCACGTGCCTTACAAAGAATTGGTGAAGACCTGGAAGTAGAAAAGTCCAGTTTTTGCAAAAATCAGGGCATTATGGGAGCTATTAGCCTTGCCTGGTTTGATTTAATATGTAGAGCTTAGCAAATAGTTTTAAATTTCAAAAAGTACAGGAGGAAGAACTTATGGAAGTAATTATCACTAAAAATTATGACGAAATGAGTAAAGTAGCAGCCGAGATTATACGGCGCCAGATTGTTACCAAGCCCAATTCAGTCCTCGGCTTAGCTACAGGTGGCACTCCAGTCGGAACTTATAAAGAACTAGTGCGAATGCACAAGGAAGAAGGGCTGGATTTTTCTAAAGTTATTACCTTTAATCTGGATGAGTATGTCGGTCTACCTCCTTCTCACGAACAGAGCTATCACTATTTTATGTGGTATAATTTATTTAAGCATGTGAATATTAATCCAGAAAATGTTCATATTCCAGCAGGTATCACCACAGATTTTGATAATTTCTGTCAGTGGTATGAAGCAGAAATAAAGAAAGCCGGTGGCATTGATTTGCAATTGCTGGGTATAGGTGGTGATGGTCACATTGCCTTTAATGAGCCGGGCTCTTCTTTAACCTCACGTACCAGAGTGGTCACCTTGTTTGAGCAAACTATTAAGGATAATGCACGATTTTTTAAGAGCATTGATGAAGTCCCCAAATTTGCCGTTACTATGGGGGTTGGCACAATTATGGAAGCCAGAACTCTCTTGCTAATTGCTAATGGTAAGAAGAAAGCCAAAGTGTGTGCTGAATTTATTGAAGGTCCTGTCACCAGTATGATTACTGCCAGTGCCTTGCAACTGCATCCCAATGCTATAGTAGTGCTGGATGAAGAAGCAGCCTCTGAACTCAAATATGCCAAGGAATATCGGTTTATGTACGAGAACAAACATCGTATTAAAGATTTCCTATTAAAGTAAGTTATAAAAGGGCGGTAAGGTTGGATTCACTTACCGCCTTTTTTAATCTCTTCGCGGGAGGATAAACATTATGACAAATTTAAAGGATATGCTTAAATCCGTCATGGCTGAGTCAGAGCTAATTCGGTCTGTTAAGCAAGTAAAAAATCTCAGAGGAAAATCAATACTGTTTGGAGATGCAGTTCGTCCATTAACTGCCGAGGAAATAGAGAATTTAAGTCGTCAGGGGTGTTTCAGTCCAGACTGGAGCCAGATTTTGGTTGAAGCCAATGGATTTGAAGTATTCAGAATTTATGATACCTGTTTTTACGGGAAATGTGTTCTGGGCAGATTTGGAGAGAAAGTTAAACTCTCCGACACAGTTGAGATTGCCAGCGGGATTTATAATTGCACGTTAATTAATTGTGAAGTTGGGAATAATGCACTGGTGTATAATGCTGGAGTGGTGAGTAATTATGTGATTGAAGAAGGCGCTGTGGTATACAATGTTGGAGAACTTACTGCTAAAGAAGGTTGCCAGTTTGGTAACGGGAAGGAGCTACCTCTGGCGATTGAAACTGGAGGTAGAGAAACGCTAACTTATGCCGAAATTACAATCCCGGTGGCTGAAAAAATTGCCAGCTCCAGAAAGGACAAACAACTGCTGGATGAATATGCAGAATTTATTAGCAATTATTTAAAAGAAGTTACCTCACCCAAGGGAATTGTTAAGAAGGGCGCAATAATAAAAAATACACAGAAAGTGGTAGATACTTTTGTAGGTGATTATGCTGTCATTGATAATGCTACTCTGGTGAAAAACGTTACAATGTTAAGCAATGAGTCTGAAAAGACTAAAATCTTGGATGGTGCTTATGTAGTAAATAGTATCCTGCAGTGGGGAAGCGATGCTTCATCAATGGCGATTGTTGATACTTCTGTTTTGACCGAACATTCTCATGTTGAACGTCACGGCAAATTGACTCAATCCATCTTAGGTCCCAATAGTGGGATTGGCGAAGGTGAAGTCACGGCTTCGTTAGTCGGACCATTCGTTGGATTTCACCATCAGGCACTGCTCATTGCTGCTTTCTGGCCTGAGGGCAAGGGCAATATTGGCTATGGCGCTAATGTTGGCTCCAATCATACCGGTAAAGCTCCAGACCAGGAAATCTGGTGTGGCGAAGGAACGTTCTTTGGACTGGGCGTGAATATAAAATTCCCGTCTGACTTCTCCCGTGCACCTTACTGCATAATCGCTACCGGAGTAACCAGCTTACCGCAAAAAGTAGAAATGCCTTTCTCTCTGATTAATACTCCCAGTGCCGTGCATCCGGGTCTCTCTCCTGTCTACAATGAAATCTTCCCCGGCTGGGTCCTTTCCGATAATATCTTTGCAGTTAAGCGAAACGAAGGCAAATATATAAAACGTAATAAAGCCCGGCGCACCCAATTTGTCTTAGAGGTATTTCGCCCCGACATTATTGACCTGATGCTGGAAGCACGAAAACGGCTCCAGAACATAAAGGAGAAAAAAGAGATATATTTGGACAAAGACATTAATGGGATTGGTAAAAACTATTTGCTGGAAGAAAATCGTGTGGCAGGAATTGAAGCCTATACACGCTACATTCGTTATTATGCACTTATGGGGTTGAAGAAACGTGTAGAAAGTTTACTTGCTAAAGTGGATAAACCCGGTTCAGAAATTGCGGCTAAAATCAACAGTGTTTATGAGACTGTTACTGATTGTCCCCGCTGGGAACATGAGCGTAAAGTTTTAATTGCTGAATTTAGCGAGAGAGATGTAAAGAAACACCTGCAATTGCTGGCTGAGATGCAAGAACAAATTGCCAAAGACGTTCAGTCATCAAAAGAAAAAGATGATAAACGTGGTGTGCGGATAATTCCCGATTATGCAGAGGCACATAAACCTGCTGGCGAGGACTCTTTCGTCAAAGAAACCTGGGCTTTCACTCGTCAGCTCCAGGCTGAAATCAAGGCACTACTGGAGAAACTGTAGTATTTTTACCTTAGATTGCTTTTTCAGCGAGTGACGACTGAGTAAACTTTTAAGTTATTTACAAATGATTAAAAAGGTGGGTAATCCCACCTTTTATTTTTTTTTCCAAATTTTCTATGCTTCCCCAAAAGAAGTTTATTGGTTGTTGATTTTAAAATAGCGGACATTTACATAGAATTTAAGGTATAAAATTAACGCTTTTCGTTGCCTAATATTGTTTACAATACTGTGGCAAATTTGTTTCAACGTATAGTAGCTTTTTTATTATGAATCTCAAGGGAAATTATTTGTTAGACCGTCTTTTTCTGGTTATTATAGGGCTTGTTTCGAGCATTATTATAGCTTTTGCGTTTATGCTTTTTATGAGATGGGATCTCGATCGTTGTTATGATATGCCGCCTCGCAAGTTTCATAAGCAAATTGAGAATCTAAATCTTGGAATGTCTGAGGATGAAGCCATCTTAAGGATTAAAGGCTATACAGAAATAATTAAAGAAAAAGATACGGTTAAACTTATAATGAAGCCTAAAAGACAGAGCTTAATACTGCCAGCAATATGGCAGGGGATTACGCTGGTGCTGGATGAGGAACGTAAAGTTGTGAAATTTTATACCTGGGATGGATAACGAAAATAGAAGCGTTTAATCTTCTTTTATGTATAAGATTAGTAATTTCTTCCAGCTTCTTCCTGAAGAAATTATCCGCTTCCTTATTTAACTTCACGAGAAATTCACAAAAATTTATCACCTGAATTTTTTAGCACAGGCATTTTTGATAGCTACCATCTTCAGCGTTTCAGTTTGACTTTTAGGAGTTGTACTCTGTAACAATATTTCATTGAATAGACAATAACTTTAATGGCAGTCGTCGGATTGAACTATGACTGTGGCTATCATAAACTATGGAATGGGAAATTTACGCTCAGTAGAGAAAGCCTTTGCTTATCTGGGGTTTGAGGCAGAAATTACAGAAGACCCGAATATCATACTAAAAGCTCAAAAAGTGGTTTTACCCGGTGTAGGTGCATTTGGTGAAGGTATGAAAGAACTGCACTCGCGAAAATTGCTATCAGTGATAATGGATGTTGTCCGGCAGAACAAACCTTTTTTAGGAATATGTCTCGGCCTACAATTACTATTTGATAGCAGTGAAGAAGCTCCGAGAGTACAAGGTCTGGGCATCCTGCCGGGGACTGTTAAAAGATTTCCCTACGGCTTGACCGTCCCGCATATAGGCTGGAAT